>NZ_JBIAQX010000004.1:0-326176 GCF_042889445.1 Streptomyces sp. NPDC002602
CCGACTACATGCACCCCACCCACTACATCCCCCTCACCCACCTCCCCCTCACCCCCAACGGAAAACTCGACCGCAACGCACTCCCCACACCCGTCATCGCGGCTCGGCCGACCCCTGCGTCGGCGGCGCCGGCCGCCCCGTCGGGTACCCCGGAGCAGGTGCTGTGTGCCCTGATGGCCGAGGTCCTGGGATTGTCCGCGGTCGCCCCGGACGAGAACTTCTTCGAGCTCGGCGGCGACAGCATCATCTCCATCCGCCTGGTGAGCCTGGCACGCAAGGCGGGTCTGACGGTCTCCGCCCGGCAGATCTTCCAGAACCCGACCCCGGTCGCCCTCGCCGCGCTGACCGCGCCCCGCGACGGCGCACCGGCCGCCCCGGTCCGCCCGTCGGACGGCGGCCCGGGACCGCTGCCGCTGCCGCCGGTCGCGCAGTGGCTCGCCGAGCGCGGCGGCCCGTTCGCCTCCTTCGCCCAGGCCAGGCTGATCCGGCTGCCCGCCGGCGTACGGCACCCGCGGTTGGTGTCCGCGCTCCAGGCGGTCCTGGACCACCATGACGCGCTGCGGATGATCCTGACCGTCCCGCGCCCCGGCGTGTGGAGCGCGGAGATCCGTGAGGTCGGTGCGGTGCGGGCCGACACGGTCCTCGATCGCGCCGAGGCCTCCGGCCTGGACGACGCCGCGCTGCGGGCGTTGATCGGGGTCGAGTCGGGACGCGTCTCGGCGTCGTTCGACCCCGAGGCGGGCGCCCTCGTACGGGCGGTGCACTTCGACCGAGGTCCCGGCGAGGAGGGCCGGCTGCTGATCGCCGCGCACCACCTGGCGGTGGACGAGGTGTCCTGGCAGATCCTCCTCCCCGACCTGCGGGCGGCGTACGAGGCGCCGGCCGCGGGCCGGGCCCCGGCCCTGGACCCGGTGGGCACCTCGCTGCGGGGCTGGACCACCCACCTGCTCGCGGAGGCGCAGCACCCGCGCCGCACCGCCGAGTTGGACCGCTGGCTGACCGCGCAGCCCGGCGGGCCGCTGCTCGCCGACCGGCCGCTCGATCCGGGGACGGACACCGCCGCGACCGCGCGGAGCCTGACCGTGCGGCTGTCCGCCGAGCGCACCGCGCCGCTGCTCCAGGCGGTGCCCGCCGCCTTCCACGGCACGGTCGGCGACACCCTGTTGACCGCGCTGGCGCTCGCCGTCGGCGACCGGGCGGCCCGGTCCGGCCGCGCGGGCGCCGGCTTCACGGTGGACCTGGAGGGTCACGGGCGGGAGCAGGAGCTGATGCCCGGCGCCGACCTGACCCGTACGGTCGGCTGGCTCACCACCATCCACCCGCTGCGGCTGGCCGGCGGATCGTACGACCCGGCCGCCGTGCTGGCCGGGCGGGAGGACGCCGGGGCCGCGCTGAAGGAAGTGAAGGAGTTGCTGCGGGCCGTGCCCGACGGCGGGATCGGCGCCGGGTTGTTGCGGTACGCCAACCCGGCCGCGGCCCGGCTCTTCGATCCGTCGGCGCGCGCCGAGATCCTGTGGAACTACCTGGGTCGCCAGACCGGCCAAGCCACCGGCGACTGGGGCCGGGCCGACGAGGCCGATGCCCTGTCCGCCCGCCCCGACCCGGACATGCCGCTCTCGCACGTACTGGAGATCACGGCGGAGGTCACCGAGGGGGCGGACGGTCCGGAGCTGACGGCGACGTTCATCCGGGCCGGGGAGGCCCTTTCCGCCGGGACCGTCCAAGACCTCGCGGACGGCTGGCTGTCCGCCGTGAACGCCCTCGCCTCCTGGGCCGACGGCACCACCACCGGGGGGTACACCCCCTCGGACCTCGACCTGGTCGACCTCGACCAGGACCAGATCACCATGCTCGAAGAAATGTGGAGGGCCCAGCAGTGACGCAGGCGCGAATCGAGGACATGCTTCCGCTGTCCCCCTTGCAGCAGGGCATGCTGTTCCATTCCGTGTACGACCAGAGCGCGCCCGACGTCTACACCGTGCAGGTCACCGTCACCCTCGCCGGCCCGGTCGACGCGGACCGGCTGGAGCGGGCCGGGGCCGCGCTGTTGCGCCGCCATCCCAATCTGCGGGCCGGGTTCTGGCACGAGGGCGTCCCGCAGCCGGTGCAGTTCGTACCGGCCGAGGTGACCTTCGCCCTGGGCAGGGTGGACCTGAGCGACGACCCCTCCGCGTCGGCGGTGCGCCGGGTGGAGCGGTCCGAGCTCAACCACCGCTTCGCTCTGCACCGGCCCCCGCTGCTGCGCCTGACACTGGCCCGGCGGGGCCCGAACGACCACCTGCTCATCGTCACGGTGCACCACATCCTGGTCGACGGCTGGTCGATGCCGCTGCTCGTGGGCGATCTGCTCGCCCTGTACGACAACGGCGGCGACCTGGCCGCGCTGCCCGCGGTGCACCCGTACAAGGAGTACCTGCGGTGGCTCAAGCAGCAGGACGCGCCGGCCGCCGAGGGGGCCTGGCGCACCGCGCTCGCGGGGCTGGAGGAGGCCACGCGGGTGGCGCCGGCCGACCCGTCGCGGACGGCGGTACGGCCGGGCGTGCACCGGCTGGAGTTGTCGGAGCGTGCGACGGCCGGACTGACGGCGGCCGCGCGGCGCATGGGGACCACGCCGAGCACCGTGATCCAGGCGGCCTGGGGGCTGCTGCTGGGCTCGTTGACGGGACGCCGGGACGTGGTGTTCGGGCTGACGGTCGCGGGGCGGCCCGAGGAGATACCGGGCGTCGAGTCGATGGTGGGTCTGTTCATCACCACCGTCCCCGTCCGTCTCGATGCGCGGCCGTGGGAGAGCGGGGCCGATCTGCTGCGCCGGTTCCGGGACGAGCAGAACGGGTTGCTGGCCCACCATCACCTGGGGCTGCGCCGGATCCAGAAGCAGGCGGGCGGCGGCGAGCTGTTCGACACGCTGGTGGTCATCGAGAACTATCCGGTGGACCCGTCGGCGAAGCCGGCCCTGTCCGACGGGGTGCGGGTCGCGGACGTGTCGGCGCGGGACGCCACGCACTATCCGCTGACGCTCGCGGTGTCGCTGGAGGAGCGGACCGAACTGGCCCTGGAGTACCGGCCGGACCTGTTCGACGCACGGTCCGCGGCGGTGATCGCCGAGCGGCTCGCGGGTCTGTTGGAGCAGCTCACGACGGCGCCGCAGACTCCGGTGGGCGCCCTGGACCCGGTCACCCCGGGTGAGCGGGACCGGCTGCGGGAGGGTTGGCGCGGCCGGGTCCGTGACGTGCCGGCGGGCACGGTCGCCGATCGGTTCGCCGAGCAGGTGGCGGCGACGCCCGACGCGTGCGCGGTGGTCGCGGGCGCGGAGCGGTTGACGTTCGCGGAGTTGGACGACCGGGCGGGTCGGTTGGCGGGGCTGCTGGCGGCGCGCGGGGTGGGACCGGAGTCGGTGGTGGCGTTGGCGCTGCCCCGGTCGACTGAGTCCGTCGTGGCGATCCTGGCGGTGCTCAAGGCGGGTGCGGCGTACCTGCCGATGGACCTGGACCATCCGGCGGACCGGCTCGCGTTGATGCTCGGGGACGCCCGGCCGGCGTGCGTGGTGACCGGGGGCACGGCGACGGCGTCGCTGCCCGCGGCCGTGCCGGGCGGTCCGGAGCGGATCGTGCTGGACGCGCCGGAGGTCCGTGCGGAACTCGCTTCCCGCGAGCCCGGGTTCACCGGCCCGCCGGTGGACGCCGAACATCCCGCGTACGTCATCTACACCTCGGGCTCCACGGGTGTACCCAAGGGCGTGGTGTTGACCGGCGGCGGTCTGGCGAACCTGTACGCCAACCACCTGACGGAGGTGTTCGGGCCGGCCGTGGGCGCCGCCGGCGGGAGACGGTTGCGCGCCCTGCACACCGCGTCGTTCAGTTTCGACACGTCCTGGGAGCAGTTGTTCTGGTTGATCGCGGGCCACGAGCTGCACGTCCTCGACGAGACGGGCCGGCGGGACGCCGAGTTCACGGTCGGGTATGTGCGCGAGCAGCGGATCGACGCCATGGACGTGACGCCGACGTACGCGCAGGCACTGTTGGAGTGGGGTCTGCTCGAGGACGGCCGGCACCGGCCGGGTCTGTTGCTGCTGGGCGGTGAGGCCGTGCCCGAGGCCCTGTGGACGGAGGTTCGCGAGGCCTCCGGGGTGATGTCGGTGAACCTGTACGGTCCCACCGAGTACACGGTGGACGCGCTGGCCGCCGACCTGTCCGTGTCCGCGACCCCGATCGTGGGCCGCCCCATCGGCAACACCGCTGCGTACGTGCTGGACTCGGCGCTGCGGCCGGCTCCGGCGGGCACCCCCGGCGAGCTGTACCTCGCGGGGCACGGCGCCGCGCGCGGCTACCTCGGCCGGCCGGGCCTGACGGCGGGGCGTTTCGTCGCGGACCCGTACGGGCCCGCCGGATCCCGCATGTACCGGACGGGCGACCTGGTGCGGCTGCGGCCGGACGGCGAGTTGGAGTTCCTGGGGCGGGCCGACGACCAGGTCAAGATCCGCGGCTACCGGATCGAGCTCGGTGAGGTGGAGGCGGCGCTCAGCGCCCTGGAGGGAGTGGCGACCGCCGCGGCCGTGGTGCGGGAGGACACTCCCGGGGTCAAGCGCCTCGCGGGCTACGTGACCGGGCGGGTGGATCCGGCGCGCGCCCGTGAACTCCTCGCGGCGCGGCTGCCGGACTACCTGGTGCCGGCGGCGATCGTGGTGCTGGACGTCCTGCCGGTGAACGTCAGCGGGAAGCTGGACCGCTCCGTGCTCCCGTCGCCCGCGCTGGGCGGCGCCGAGGGCTCCAGGGCCCCGCGCGACGACCGCGAGCGTGCACTGTGCGCGGTGTTCGTCGACGTACTGGGGTTGGGGTCGGCGGGGATCGACGACGACTTCTTCGCGCTGGGCGGCGACAGCATCGTCTCCATCCAGTTGGTCACCCGGGCCCGCAAGGAGGGCCTCGTGCTGACCCCGCGCGATGTCTTCGAGCACCGCACGGTGGCCCGGATGGCTGCCGCCGCCGGCGCGGCGGGCGACGGGCAGGGCGGCTACCTGGCCGCCGACGGCCCGCTGGTGGAGCTCGGCGAGGAGCAGCGGCGGCTGGTGGCCGCCGCGTTCCCGTCGGCCGAGGAGATCCTGCCGTTGGCGCCGCTCCAGGAGGGCCTGTACTTCCACGCGGTGTACGACGATCGCGCCCTCGACGTGTATCTGATGCAGAACTTCGTGGAGCTGCTGCACGAGGTGGACGCGACCGCACTGCGGGGCGCCTTCGAGACGATGCTGCGGCGCCACCCGAACCTGCGGTCCGGGTTCTGGCACGAGGGCCTGGAGGGTCCGGTGCAGGTGGTGCCGTCCGCCTGGGAGCTGCCCTGGCGTGAGCTGGATCTCGGCGGGTTGGACGCCGACGCCCAGGAGGCGGCGCTGCGGGAGTTCTCGCTCGCCGACGCGGCGACCCGCTTCGACCTGGCCGCGCCGCCGTTGCTGCGGGTGACGCTGATCCGCTTCTCCGCGACGCGGTGGGTGCTGTGCGTGACCCAGCACCACATCCTGACCGACGGCTGGTCGGAGTCGCTGTTCTTCGAGGAACTGTTCGCCCTGTACGGCAACGGTGGCGCGGAGGAGGCACTGGCGCCGGTGACCCCGTACCGGGACTACCTGCGCTGGCTGGCCGCCGTCGACACCGAGGAGGCTGCCGGGGCCTGGCGGTCCCATCTGGCGGGGCTGGACCAGGGCACGCTGGTCCGGCCCGCGGACCCGGCCCGCCGGCCGGTGACCGCGGAGGTGGTGGACCTGTCGCTGGACGAGGAGACCAGTGACCGGCTGCGGGCGTTCGCCCGGGGCTGCGGCATCACCTTGAACACGGTGCTGAGCACGGCGTGGGCCCTGTCGTTGGCGCGGATGACGGGCCGCGACGACGTGGTGTTCGGGGCGACGGTCTCGGGCCGTCCGGCGGACATCCCCGGGGTCGATCAGATGATCGGCATGTTCATGAACACGCTGCCGTTCCGGGTGTCGTTGCGGGCGGACGAGCCGCTGCGGGACCTGCTGGTGCGCGTACAGGCCGAGCACGCGGCGCTGCTGCCGTACCACTACGTGGGGTTGGGCCCCGTTCAGCGCCTCAGCGGCATCGGGCAGCTCTTCGACACCCTGTACGTGTTCCGCAACACCCCGCTGGACGACGCGGCCCGCGAGGAGGCGGTGGCCCGTCACCGGATCGGGTGGACGCACAGCGTCGACGGCACGCACTACCCGTTGACCCTGGCGGTCACCCCGGGGCGGGCCCTGGAGCTGACGCTGGCCTACCGGCCGGACCTGTACGACGAGACGGCCGCGCGGACGCTCGCCGACCGGCTGGCCCTGCTGGTGGGTCAGCTCGCGGACGGCGCCGCGCACCCCGTCGGCCGGCTGGCCACGCTGGGGCCCGGGGAGCGGGAGTCGCTGCTCGCCAAGGGCGACGACATGGGCCACGAGGTCCCGGACACCACGGTGATCGACCTGTTCGCCGAGCAGGCCGCCCGCACGCCCGACGACACCGCCCTGGTGTTCGAGGACGAGCGGTTGACCTACGCGGAGTTGGACGCCCGCGCGAATCGGCTGGCCCGGTTGTTGGTCGCGCGGGGCGCGGGGCCGGAGACGGTGGTCGCGCTGGGTCTGCCGCGTTCTGCCGACTTCGTGGTGGCGTTGTTCGCCGTGCTCAAGACGGGCGCCGCGTACCTGCCGCTGGACCTGGACCACCCGGTGGAGCGGCTGGCCACGATGGTGTCCGACGCGGCCCCGCTGTGCCTGGTGACGACGGCCCCGGTCGCGGACCGGGTACCGGTGGTCGAGGGCGTTCCCGCGCTGACGCTGGATGCGCCGCGGACGCGGGAGGAGCTGGCCGCGCTGGCGGCGTCGCCGCTCGCGGAGTCGGAGCTGGCCGGGGTGCGCGACGGCCGGCACCCGGCGTACGTCATCTACACCTCCGGTTCCACGGGGCGCCCCAAGGGTGTCGTCGTGCCGTACGCGGGTCTGACGAACATGCTGCTCAACCACCGGGAGCGGATCTTCGCTCCGGCGGTGGCGCTGGCCGGCGGGCGCCGGATGCGGGTGGCGCACACCGTGTCCTTCGCGTTCGACATGTCGTGGGAGGAGTTCTTCTGGTTGGTCGACGGGCACGAGGTGCACGTGATCGGCGAGGAACTGCGCCTGGACCCGGCGGCGTTGACCGCGCACTACGACCGGGTGGGCATCGACGTCGTCAACGTCACCCCCTCGTACGGGCAGCAGCTCGTCGAGGCGGGGTTGTTGAGCCCCGACCGGCACCGGCCGACGCTGTTCCTGCTGGGCGGCGAGGCCGTGCCGGATTCCCTGTGGGAGCTGTTGAGGCGCACCGAGGGCACCATGGGCTACAACCTGTACGGCCCGACCGAGTACACGATCAACGCGCTGGGCGCGGACGTGGCGGACAGTGCCACGTCATGCGTGGGCCGGCCGATTCACAACACCCGGGCGTACGTGCTCGACAGCGCGCTCCGGCCGGTTCCGGCCGGGGTGCCGGGCGAGCTGTACCTGGCGGGTGCCGGTCTGGCGCGCGGCTACTTCGGGCGGCCGGCGCTGACCGGGGAACGGTTCGTGGCCGATCCGTTCGGTGAGCCGGGCACGCTGATGTACCGCACCGGTGACCTGGTGCGGTGGCGGGCCGACGACTCCGTCGACTACCTCGGTCGGGCGGACGACCAGATCAAGATCCGTGGTTTCCGGATCGAGCTCGGGGAGATCGAGTCGGCGGTCGCGGCGGCGCCGGACGTGACCGCCGCCGCCGTGACCCTGCACACGGGCGCGGGCGGGGTCCGTCGACTGGTGGCCTACACGGTGATGTCGGCCGGGGCCGCCGGTGACGCGGCGGCGCTGCGGGCGCACCTGTCGCGGAGCCTTCCGGAGTACATGGTGCCGTCGGCGTTCGTGGAGCTGGCGGCGATGCCGCTCACGGTGAACGGCAAGGTGGACCGGGCGGCGCTGCCCGCACCGGACTTCGGGCAGGCGGGCGCCGGCCGGCCGCCGAAGGACGCCCGCGAGGAACTCCTCGCGGGGATCTTCGCGGAGGTGCTCGGCCTGGAGCAGGTCGGGGTGGAGGACAACTTCTTCGAGCTGGGCGGGCATTCGCTGCTCGCGATGCGCCTGGTCGGCAGGATCCGGGACGCGCTCGGGCTGCCGGTGCAGGTGGCCTCGGTGATGGCCGCGCCCACGGTGGCGGACATCGCGGCCCGGATCGGTGCGGACGCCCGTCAGGGCGCGCTGCGGGTGTTGATGCCGCTGCGGGAGCGGGGCACGGCCGCGCCGCTGTTCTGCTTCCACCCGGCGTCCGGGTTCGGTTGGCAGTACTCGGGCCTGCTGCGGTACCTGGACGCGGACCGGCCGGTGTACGGCCTCCAGTCGCCGGGGCTGTCCGGTGCGCAGCCGGATGTCGCGGACGTCGCGGAACTGGCCGAGCTCTACCTGGCGGAGATCAGGACGGTGCAACCCGAGGGGCCGTACCACTTCCTGGGCTACTCCTTCGGTGGCACCGTCGCCCAGACGCTCGGTGCGCTGCTCCAGGAGCGCGGCGAGGAGGTGGCGTTCCTCGGCCTGTTGGACGCGTACCCGCCGGAGGTCGAGGACTGGTCGTACGTGGACGACCCGGACTGGCGGGAGCGTCTGGAGCGGGAGGAGAGCGGGTTCCTGCTGTCGGTGGCCGGTCTGGAGGGGCCCTCGGACGGGGAGCCGGTGGACCGTTCGGAGGCGGTGGCCGCGATCCGTGACAGCCAGGGCCTGCTGGCCGGCTTCGACGAGGACCTGTTGGAGTCGATCGTCTCCACCAACGTGCACTGCGTACGGCTGCTCTCGCGCAGCCGGACCCGCAGGTTCCGGGGTGACGTGCTGTTCTTCACGGCCGCCCGTACGACGCCGGCGGACGAGGCGCCCGCCCGGGTCTGGCCGCCGTACCTCGACGGCCGCCTGGTGGAGCACGTCCTGGATTGCTCGCACGACGAGCTGATGTCCCCGGCCGTGTCGGCGCAGGTCGGACCGGTGCTGGCGCGGGCGCTGGCCGCGCTGCCCGTCCGGGCGTGACGGGAGGGGCGGATGGGGGCGGGCCGAGGTCCGCTCCCGCCCGCCCCGGGTCGGGCGGTCGCGCGGTCGCGCGTCGAGGACGTGGCCAACCGTGTCGCCCCGGGGGGAAGTTCGCCTCCCCGGGGCCTGCCCAAGGGCCTCCCCGGGCCTGCCCGACCCCCGCCCGGGGCGTGCCGGGGGCGGACTAGGCGAACCGATTCAGTTAGGTTAGGCTTACCTTATTCAAAGGGGGAATGACATGTCCGACAGAGTGCCCGGCAGACCCCGACTCGCCGGACGAGTGGCCCTGGTGACCGGCGCGGGCCAGGGCATAGGCGAGGCCGTCGCCCGCTCGCTCCACGCACTGGGAGCCACCGTGGCCGCCACCGATCTGGGCGGCCCGACCCTCACCGGATGGGTCGACGAACTCAACCGGGACACCGGGGACACCACTCCCGGAACCGGTACGGAGCCCGGCGTCGCCCGCGCCTACCAGCTCGACGTGACCGATCGGCACGCCGTCGACGAGCGCGTCGCCCGGATCGAACGGGACCTGGGCCCCATCGACATCCTGGTCAACGTCGCGGGCGTGCTGCGCACCGCGCCCGCCGCCGAACTCACCGACGAGGACTGGTCGCTGACCTTCGCCGTGAACACCACCGGCGTCTTCCACACCGCGCGCGCCGTGGCCCCGGGCATGGCCGAACGCGGGACGGGCAGCATCGTCACCGTCGCCTCCAACGCGGCGGGCATCCCCCGCACCGGCATGGCCGCCTACGCCGCCTCCAAGGCGGCCGCCGTCATGTTCACCAAGTGCGTCGGACTGGAGTACGCCCGCCACGGGGTCCGCTGCAACGTGGTGGCACCGGGCTCCACCGACACCCCCATGCAGCGCTCCCTGTGGACCGACGACGAGGCACCCCGACGGGTCCTCGAAGGCGACCTCGCCACGTACCGCACCGGCATCCCGCTGGCCCGGATCGCGGACCCGCAGGACGTCGCCGACGCCGTGGTCTTCCTCTGCTCCGAACAGGCCCGCCACATCACCATGCAGGACCTGTACGTGGACGGCGGGGCCACCCTGCGCTGACGCGCGCCGGCCCCTCCCGCCCCACCCCCACCCGCAGCCCCCCGAGCCGCCCGCCCCGGGCGCGCGTCCGCCTGCCCACCCTCCTCCCAGGAGTCCCCGTGCCCACGGTCCACCCACTCGCCGCACCCCCCGCACCGGGCGCCCCCGCCCACCCCGCCGTGGGAGCCGCCACCGGCCTGCTCGACGCCTACCGCGCCGGCGACCGGTTCCTCGCGACACCGACCCGCACCCTGCTCGCCTCCGGCGTCAGGAAGGAGCTGCGCTCGGACGCCTCCCGACTGCCGGGCGACGTGCGCGCCGCGCTGCTCGACGCGGCGCGGGCCGGGGACTACGGGGCCGTGGTGATGGGAGCCGTCCCCTTCGACCCACAGGCACCGGCCGCGCTGGTCGTCCCGGAACGGGTGCGCAGCGGTCCCGCGTTGCGCACGGACCCCCTGGTCGCACTGGAGGCGACCGCCCCGGCCGCCGCCGACTGGTCGGTGACCGAGGTCCCCGCGGCCGAGGTGTACGCCGAGGGCGTGGCCCGGGCCGTGGAGCGGATGGGGCGCGGCGAGTTCGCCAAGGTCGTCCTCGCCCGTTCCCTCGAACTGGCCGCCGCCGACGACCTGGACCTCCCGGCGATGCTCGGGCGCCTCGCCCGCCGCGACCCCGGCGGCTACACCTTCGCGCTGCCGACCGGCCCCGGACGCACCCTGTTGGGCGCCAGCCCGGAACTGCTCGTCTCGCGCCGGGGGGACCGTGTCGTCGCCAATCCGCTGGCCGGGTCCGCCCCGCGCAGCGAGGACCTCGCCGAGGACGTGCTCCGGGCCGCGACCCTCCTGCGGTCGGAGAAGGACCTGCACGAGCACGGTGTCGTCGTCGACGCCGTCGCCCGGGCCATGGCCCCGCACTGCGCGGACCTCGACGTCCCGGCGCGGCCCACGCTGATCCGTACCGCCACCATGTGGCACCTGTCGACCACCGTGTCCGGTCGGCCGGCCCGCCCCGACGTGACCGCGCTGGAGATCGCCTCGGCCCTCCACCCCACACCCGCCGTCTGCGGCACCCCGACCGGGGTCGCGCGCGAGGTCATCCGCGAGACGGAGCCCTTCGACCGGGGCTTCTTCACCGGCATGGTCGGCTGGCAGGACGCGAGCGGGGACGGCGAATGGGTCGTCACCATCCGCTGCGCCGAGGCCGAGGGGCGGCGCCTTCGACTGTTCGCGGGCGCCGGGGTCGTCGAGGCCTCGGACCCCGCCTCGGAGACCGCGGAGACCGCGGCCAAGTTCCGCACCTTCCTCCAGGCCGTGGGGGCGGCGCTGTGACCGCCGCGGCACCCACCTGGCCCGCCGGGTTCGCCGAGCGCTACCGCGAGGCCGGCTGGTGGCGCGGGGAGACCTTCGGCGGCATGCTGCGCGAGCGCGCCGCCGCGCACCCCGACCGGATCGCGATCGTGGACCCGACCGGCGGCCCCGACGGCGGCCGTCGCACCTGGACGTACGGCGAACTCGACCTGCGGGCCGACCGGATGGCGGCCGGGCTGACCGCCCGGGGCGTCGGCGCCGGGGACAAGGTCGTCGTCCAGCTCCCCAACGTGGCGGAGTTCTTCGAGGTCGTGTTCGCGCTCTTCCGGATCGGCGCGCTGCCGGTGTTCGCGCTGCCGGCGCACCGGCGGACCGAGATCGGCTACTTCTGCTCCTTCACCGGAGCTGCGGCGTACGTGATCCCGGCCACGCACGGCGGCTTCGACTATCGCGAACTCGCCGCGCGGGTACGGGAGGACGCCCCGGAGCTGCGGCACGTGTTCGTGACGGGCGGCGACCCGGGCGCCTTCACCGCCCTGTCCGAGGTGCCCCTCGACCCGAACCCCGAGCCGCCGGTCCACGGCCGGCCCGCACCCCGGGACCTGGCCTTCCTCCAACTGTCGGGCGGCAGCACGGGCGTTCCGAAGCTGATCCCGCGGACCCACGACGACTACCTGTACTCGGTGCGCGGATCCAACGAGCTGTGCGGGGTGACGGCGGATTCCGTGTACCTGGTCGCGCTGCCCGCGGCCCACAACTTCCCTTTGTCCTCCCCCGGTTCGATCGGCGCGCTGTACGCGGGCGCCCGGGTGGTGCTCAGCCCGCAGCCCGTCCCGGACGTCGCCTTCCCGTTGATCGAGTCGGAAGGGGTGACGATCACCGGGCTGGTGCCGCCGCTGGCGCTGCTGTGGACCGATGCCGCGCCGCGCTCCCCGTACGACCTGAGCAGCCTGGACGTGCTGTTGGTGGGAGGCGCCAAGTTCAGCGAGGAGGCGGCCCGTCGGGTCGGGCCGGCGCTCGGCTGCACCCTTCAGCAGGTGTTCGGGATGGCGGAGGGGCTCGTCAACTACACCCGACTGGACGATCCGTTGGAGACGATCGTCACCACCCAGGGCCGTCCGATATCCCCGGACGACGAGATCCTGGTGGTCGACGACGAGGACCGCGAGGTGCCGGCCGGCGCGACCGGTCACCTGCTGACCCGGGGCCCGTACACGATCCGCGGGTATTGGAACGCGCCGACGCACAACGCCCGTTCCTTCACGGCCGACGGCTTCTACCGCACCGGTGACATCGTCCGGGTCACCCCGACCGGCCACCTGGTCGTGGAGGGGCGCGCCAAGGACCAGATCAACCGCGGCGGCGAGAAGATCGCGGCCGAGGAGGTGGAGAACCACCTCCTCGCCCACCCGGCCGTGCACGACGCGAACGTGGTCGCGGAGCCCGACCCGTACCTGGGTGAGCGAACGCTCGCCTACGTGATCCTGCGGGCGGACGCCGAGCCCGTGACGGGCCCGGCCGTGAAGAGGTTCGTCCGTACCCGCGGTCTCGCGGCCTACAAGGTGCCCGATCGGGTCGAGTTCGTGACCGCCTTCCCCACCACCGGGGTCGGCAAGGTCTCCAAGAAGGACCTGCGCGCGGCGGCGGACCCCGGCGTCTCCTGACCCCCGTGTCCCGACCCCACCCCGAAACCCGCACCGAACGGAACACCCATGGCCCTGCCCGCGATCGCCCCCTACGCGCTGCCCACCGCCGCCGACCTGCCCGCCAACCGGGTGGACTGGTCGATCGACCCGGACCGCGCGGTCCTGCTCGTCCACGACCTGCAGAACTACTTCCTGTCCTCGTTCGACACCGCGAGCGAGCCCGTCACCGGACTGCTCCGGCAGGTTTCCCGGCTGCGCGAGGAGGCGATCCGGGCCGACGTTCCGATCTTCTACACGGCCCAGCAGGGTGGCCAGAGCGCCGAGGAGCGCGGCCTCCAGCAGGACTTCTGGGGGCCCGGTCTGCCCCTCGACCCGGAGGCGGAGGCCATCGCCTCGGCCGTGTCCCCCGGGCCCGGTGACACGGTGCTGACCAAGTGGAAGTACAGCGCGTTCGTCCGCACCGACCTGCTGGAGCGGCTGCGGGCGCTCGGTCGCGACCAGTTGGTCATCACCGGTGTGTACGCCCACATCGGGGTGCTGATGACGGCGTGCGACGCGTGGATGCAGGACGTGCAGGCCTTCGTGGTCGCGGACGCGGTGGCGGACTTCTCGGCGCAGGAGCACCGGATGGCACTCGAATGGGCCGCCGGGCGCTGCGCGTACGTCACCACGACCGACCGGGTCTGCGAGGCCTGGTGAGAACGGGGCCGGTCCGCCCGCGCCCGCTGCCGCACGCCCCGGCGGCACGGCGGCACGGCGCCGCGGTCCGACCGGCCCCGATGTCGCGCGTCCCGCCGGTCCGGCCGGTCCCGCTGCCGGTGACCCTGCCGGGCCAGGCCCGAGTGTGGGTGGCCTCGGTGAGCGAGAACGTCTGCGCCGCCGAGGCCCGCCGCCACGAGCTGGACCGTACGGAACAAGCCAGGGCGGCCCGGCTCCGGCGGGACGACGACGCCGACCGGTTCCTGGTCGCGCACGTGTGTCTGCGCGCGCTCCTCGGCGAGCGGCTCGGGGCGGCCCCGGGCCGGCTGCTGATCGAGCGGGAGCCCTGCGTCGGTTGCGGCGGTCCGCACGGACGCCCGTACCTGCCCGGCCGGCCGGTGCACTTCTCGCTCTCGCACGCCGGTGACCTGGTATTCATCGCCCTGGCGCCGATGCCGGTCGGGGTGGACGTGGAACAGGTGCCCGACGCCTCCCTGATCGCGGACACCATCGCCGCGTTGCACGACGTGGAGCGGGCCGAACTCCTCGGTCTGCCCGCCCGGGCACGCGGGGCGGCCTTCGCGCGCTGTTGGGCGCGCAAGGAGGCGGCGCTGAAATCCACCGGCACGGGACTCGTGCGGGGTGCCTCCCGGCCGTATGTGGGTTCCGGTCTGGTCCCGGCTCAGCCGGACGGGCATCATGTGCTCGATCTTCCGGCGCCCCCCGGCCACGCTGCCGCCCTGGCGTTGCACCTCGGCTGAGAATCCGTCTCACGGACCGGGCAAGAACTTGCCAACTTAGGTAAGCCTTACTTACGTTGGCGCCCACCGCGCACCGCGGCACACCCCCGCACCGCCCCACTTCGGGACCCGTCCCCAACCGAAGGAGTCACCGTGAACGACCGCCTCTCCACCGCCCAGCCCTACGCGCTGGGCCTGTTCCGGATCGTCACCGGCCTGCTGTTCGCCTGCCACGGCGCCGCCTCGCTGTTCGGCGTGCTCGGCGGCGCCCACGGCGGCGGCACGGTGCCCGTCGGCGCCTGGCCGGGCTGGTACGCGGCGGTCATCCAACTGGTGGCCGGCACGCTGGTGCTGTTCGGGATCGGCACGCGCAGCGCCGCGTTCATCGCCTCGGGCTCGATGGCCTACGCCTACTTCACCTCGCACCAGCCGAACGCGCTCTGGCCGATCCAGAACAACGGCGAGTCCTCCGCGATGTTCTGCTGGGCCTTCCTGCTGCTGGTCTTCACCGGCCCGGGCGCCCTCGCCGTGGACCGACTGCTGCCCTCCCGGACCCCCGCCGGCGCACCGCCCGCCTCCCCCGTATCCGATCCCACGGGCGGCGAGGACCGGCACACCAGTCCCGCCACCGCCTGACCCCACCCGACCGCCCCGCCGACCGGTCCCACCCACCGGCGGGGCGCGCACGACGAACGGGCCCACCCCACGCAGGGGGTGGGCCCGTTCGTCGTGCGCGGTGTCGGCCCTCCCACCCAAGCGGGCATCGCACAAGGCCTTTTCTGCCCCAAGGGCACTTCACGTTCCATCAGGAGCGAATCCTGACCCCTGGTTGTGAGCGTTTTGGCCTCAGGATTGGACCAGCAGCACTTTGGTAAGCCTAACCTAAGTACCAGTTGCACGGATGAGGAGTACCGGAACACCCATGAGTCAATCGGCCCCGCCGGTGACAGTGCCGCTGCCGGCGCCCGCGAGAACCCGCTTCTCGCGCGGCACGGTGGTGACCCTCGTCGCAGGCCTGCTTCTGGCGACGGTGGTGATCGCGAGCGTCGGCTACGGCGCCCGCGACATCTCGGCGCTGGAGACCGTCAAGATCCTGCTCCACCCCGGGGGCGGCGGATACAACCACGACGTCCTGTGGACGGAACGCATCCCCCGCACCCTGCTCGGTCTGGCCGTCGGCGCCTCGCTCGGCGCCTCCGGGCTCGTGATGCAGGCCCTCACGATGAACCCGCTCTCCGATCCGGGCATCCTGGGCGTGGAACAGGGCGCCGCGATGTTCGTGGTCCTCGGCATCCTCTTCCTCGACGTCAACGACGCGAGCGGCTTCTTCTGGCTGGCGCTCGTCGGCTCGGCGGTCTCCGCGGCCCTCGTCTACCTGATCGGTACGCGAACCAACGCGGGCAGCACCACCCTCGGGTTGGTGCTGGCCGGTGTCGCCATCGCCGCCGTGCTGGCCTCCGTCGTCACCCTCCTCGTCGTCCGCGACGAGGCGGTGTACTCCTCCCTGCGCTTCTGGTCGGTCGGCCAACTCAGCGGTCGCTCCCAGGTCCTGGGCGAGAACGCGCCGTTCGCCGTCATCGGCCTGCTGCTCGCGCTGCCGCTCGGCCGCACCCTCAACGCCCTCAGCCTCGGCGAGGAGACGGCCCGGGGCCTCGGAGTGCGCGTCCAGCGTGCCCAGTTGGCCGGCGCGGCGGTGGCCGTCCTGCTCTGCGCCTCGGCCACGGCTGCCGTCGGACCCGTGGCCTTCGTGGGACTGATCGCCGCGCACGTCGCGCGGATGCTGGTCGGCGCGGACCACCGATGGTCGCTGCCACTGTCGATGCTCTGCGGGGCCGTGCTGCTGGTCGGCGCCGACACCGTGGGCCGGCTGGTCCTCGATCACGGTGAGATCCAGGTGTCGGTGATGACGGCCGTGGTCGGCACCCCGTTCTTCGTGTGGCTGGCCCGCCGACGCGACCTGGTCCGGATGTGAAGGACGTGCCCGTGCCCCGACGACAAGCCGCCCCGACCCGGGCCGCGGTGCTTGCCTCGACACCCGACACCGAAGCCGCCGACACCGAGGCCACCGCGCCCAAAGCCTCGGACACCGAAGCCGGCGACATCAAGGCCGGCGACCCCAAGGCCGCCGACGCGCGGCCCGCGGATCCGTCCGTCCGGCCGGACGAAGTCCCCGGTGCGCCGTCGGTCGCCGCCACCGCCGCGCTGTTGCGCCGAGCCCACCGCTCCGCCCGCCGGCGCACCGCCCTCCTGGTCGCCGTCCTCGTCACGGTCCTGATCGGGCTGCTGCTCGCCTCCGTCCTGCTCGGTGGCTTGCGCAACATCCCGGCGTCCGACGTACTGCCCGCCGCGTTCGGCCAACGCACCGGCCTCGCCGACTACGTGATCCACCGCATCCGGATGCCCCGCGCCCTGGCCGCCCTGCTCGCCGGCGCCCTGTTCGGGCTGTCCGGCGCGCTCTACCAGCGGCTCATCCGCAACCCGCTCGCCACCCCGGACATCGTCGGCATCTCCGCCGGCGCGGGAGCCGGAGCCGTCACGGTCCTGATCCTCGCTCCCGCGATCCCCTACGGGGTGGAGGGCGCGGCGCTCGCCGGGTCCTTCCTCCTCGTCGGCGTCGTGCTGTTGCTCAGCCGGCGCGGCGGCCGGGTGGACACCTTCCGGCTGGTGCTGATCGGCATCGGCATGGCCGCGGTGTGCACCGCGTACGTCAACTACCTGTTCTCCATGGCCGGTCAGCACAGCATCGCCCAGGTGACGCGCTGGCTCGTCGGCAGCGTCAGCGGAGTCACCTGGGACGGGGTCACCACCCTCGCGGTCTCCTTCGCCGTGTGCGCCCTGTGCGCCGCGCCGCTGGGCCGGGCCCTGGGCGCCATGTCGCTGGGCGACCAGTTGGCGGCCGGACTCGGTGCCCGGGTGTCGGCGGCCAGGACTGCGGCCCTGCTGCTCGGTGCGGCCGCGGCCGCCATGGCCACCAGCGTGACCGGGCCCATCGGTTTCGTCTCACTGGTCAGCGGTCCCATCGCCGTGCGCCTGGTCGGCGCGGACCGGGCGCTGCTGCTCGCCGCCCCCATCGGCGCGGTGATCGTCCTCGGGTCCGATGTGCTGGCCCAGCACGGTCCGCTGATCAGCCCGGTGCCCACCGGTGTCCTCACCGCCCTGATCGGCGCCCCCTACTTCGTCTGGCTGATCCTCCGCCGCAGGCAAGGAGCACGTTCATGAATTCCACGGCGCCCCCCGGGTTGGCCGCCCGGTCCATCACCACCGGGTACGACCGCACACCGGTCATCGAGAACCTCAGCCTGGACATCGAGCCCGGCAGGATCACCGTGCTGGTCGGCCCCAACGCCTGCGGCAAGTCCACCCTGCTGAAGTCCATGGCCCGCCTGCTGCCGGTCGCCGCCGGCTCGGTCCTGCTCGACGGCAACGACATCCACGCCCTGCCGACCCGCGAGGTGGCCCGCCGGCTCGGCATCCTGCCGCAGTCCCCGATCGCCCCCGAGAGCATCACCGTGGGCGACCTGGTCTGGCGGGGCCGCCACCCGCACCACCGATTCGGGCAGCGCCGCACGGCCGCCGACGACGAGGTCATCGCCCGGTCGTTGACGGCCACCGGCACGGCCGAGCTGATCTCCCGGCCGGTGGACCAGCTCTCGGGCGGTCAGCGCCAACGCGTCTGGATCGCGCTGGCGTTGGCCCAGGAGACCCCCACCCTGCTGCTGGACGAGCCCACCACCTATCTCGACATCGCGCACCAGATCGAGGTCATGGACCTGCTCGCGGACCTCAACGAGCAGAGCGACAAGACCATCGTCCTGGTGTCCCACGACCTCAACCAGGCCGCCCTGTACGCCTCGACCATCGTCGCCATGCGCGACGGCCGGATCGTGTGCCAGGGCACGCCCGAGGAGGTCCTCACCGAGCGGACGGTCGCCGAGGTCTTCGGCCTCGACTGTCTGGTCGTTCCCCATCCCCGTTCCGGCCGGCCCCAGATCTTCCCCCTGGGCCGACACACCACCTCATAGGAGAACCAGTCCCCGTGTCCTTCCTCGACAGACACCGCACCCTGGCCGCCCTCACGGCCACCGCCGCCGGCCTCGGTCTGCTCACCGCCTGTGGTGGCGGCTCCTCCGACACGGCGGACAAGCCGGCCGCCGCCTCGGCCGATGCCGCGAAGGGCGCCTTCCCCGTCTCCCTCAAGAACGCCTGGGGCGACACCGAGGTCAAGAAGAAGCCCCTCAAGGTCGCCACCGTCTCCGACGGAGACACCGACATCGCGCTGGCCCTCGGCATCGTCCCGGTGATCACCCCGGACGTGGAGGACGGCGGGAAGGTCCCCGAGTACAAGCAGCGGGCCATCGACAAGCTCGGCGCCGGCAAGCTCAAGACGTACGACGACACGGACGGCACCGCCTACGAGGCCATCGCGGCCGAGGCCCCCGACGTCATCCTCGGCGTGAACACGTGGGAGATGGACAAGGACTACGCGAAGCTGTCCCCCATCGCCCCGGTCGTCACCTACACCGACAAGGCGCAGGCCGACACCCTGACCTGGCAGGAGCGTCTGAAGACCGCCGCCAAGGCACTGGGTCTGGAGGCCAAGGCCGACGAGGTCATCGCGGCCAACGAGAAGGCCACCGCCGACGCGGCCGCCGCGCACCCGGAGTTCAAGGGCAAGACGTACACGTACACCGTCGTGCACCCCGAGCAGATCAGCTTCATGTCGTACCAGGCGCAGGACCCGGGCGTCTTCGAGAAGCTCGGCTTCGCCAAGACCGACAAGGCCAAGAACTACGCCCCCGACAAGAACGCCGTCAGCCTGGAGAACCTCGACCAGCTCGACGCCGACGTCCTCCTCGTCACCTACCCCTTCGGTGACCGCGGCGTGATCAGCCCCAAGGAGCTGGAGGGCAACAAGCTCTTCCAGTCGCTGAACTCCGTGAAGGGCAAGCACTTCGCGGTCATCCCGTCCGACAACAACCTGGCCTCGTCCATCGCCTACCCGGACGCGCTGAACGCGCCGTGGGCGGTCGAGCAGCTGACCCCGCTCCTCGCCAAGGCCGTCGCCGGCCAGTAGGCGACACCCGAACAGGTCGGCCCGCCGCCTTCCCCGGGCGGCGGGCCGACCGGCCCGACCCCGACCACACATCTGAGGAGTTCTCCCCATGTCCAGCCGCAACCCCCGCCCGGTCGTCACCTTCCCCATCGTGCTCAGGGAGCTGACCGTGCTGCGTGTCGCGGACGTGACCCCGGGCATGCGGCGGGTGACGCTGGGCGGGCCCCAGTTGGCCGCCTTCCGGAAGAACGGCCTGGAGTTGCCGGCGCTGCGCACCGAGGGCTTCGACGACCACGTGAAGTTCTTCTTCGCCGAGGAGGAGGGCGGGGACCCGGTGCTGCCGGGCCAGAACGTCTCCAGCCTGGACTGGCCCGCCGACGCGAGGCCGCTCACCAAGGACTACACCCCGGTGCGTTTCGACCCCGAGGCCGGGGAGATCGACTTCGACTTCGTGAACCACGCGGGCGGCGTGGCCTCGTCGTGGGCTCTGGCGGCGAAGCCCGGCGACGTCACCTGGATCGCCGGCCCGAAGATGTCGCACGGTCATCCGGAGGGCGCCGACTGGCTGTTGGCGATCGGTGACGAGACGGCCCTGCCCGCCATCGCCCGGTGGCTGGAGGAGATGCCGGAGGGCACCCGCGCCCGGGTGTTCGTCGAGGTCGGCGAGGACAGCCACCGCCAGGAACTGCCGACCCGCGCCGATGCCGAGATCACCTGGCTGGTGCGCGGGGGCGCGCCCGCCGGGAGCACCGACCTGCTGGAGCAGGCGGTACGGGGCATGGACTGGCTCCCGGGCACACCGTTCGTGTGGGCGGCCGGCGAGGCCGTGACCCTGAAGGGGATCCGCCGCCACCTCGCGGTGGACCGGCAGGTGCCGCGGGAGCGGACCCACATCACCGGCTATTGGAGGCGCACCGAACCGGCCGTCGTCGCCGGCCAGGAGGCGCGGGACGAGGACGACGCGCACGACCGTCTGCACGAACTGACCGACCTGGCACCTGGCCTCGCCATCCGGGCGGCGGTCACGCTCGGTCTGGTGGACCTGGTCTACCAGGGGGTCCGGACGCCGGACGCCCTGGCCGCGCGCACGTCGGCGCAGCCGCGCACGCTGGCCGCCCTGTTGACCTACCTGGTCTCGCTGGACGTGTTCGCCCTCGGCTCCGAGGGGTACCGGCTGACGCCGATCGGCGAGGAACTCGTCGAGGACGACCACTCGTTGGCCGAGTACGACCTGCGCGGCGCGCAGGCCGCCCTCGACCTGTCGCTGTCGGGTCTCGCCGAGACCCTGTGGAGCGGCAAGGCCGGCTACCGCACCCTGTCCGGTCTGCCGCTGGCCGAGGCGATGGTCAACGACGAGCGCCTCGGCGGTTCGGCCCGCGAGGCGGTCGAGGACGAGGCGCTGTGGATCGCGCCCGGCGTCGCCGGCGGGTACGACTGGTCCTCGGTGGCATCGGTGACCGCCGCCGGGCACGGCGCGGGCGCCGTGGTCAACACGCTGCTGAAGGTGTTCCCCGAGCTGCGGGCCCGGATCGCCGCGCAGCCGTCGGCGCTGCGGGTGGTGCGGGAGCAGGTGCTGGACGCCGACGTGCTCCCCCGGGTGGACCTGCTCGCCCGCTCCGGACCGGTGCCCCCCGGCGACGGCACGGTACTGCTGTGCCGGCTGCTGGAGCTGCTGCCCGACGAGGACGCCGTGCTCACCCTGGCGGAGACCGCGGCCGCGCTTCCCGACGGGGGCGCGCTGCTGCTGGTGGAGCAGGTCGAGGGGCCGGACGCCGATGACGTCGAGGCGGCGCTGAACCAGTTGCGGCTGGCGTCGGCGTTCGGCTCGGGGGTGCGCTCGGAAGCCGTGTTCGCGGACCTCGTCGCGCGCGCCGGGCTGTCGGTCCGCGACCTCACGGACATCGGCTGGGACCACCGCCTGTGGGTGCTGACCCGGCAGGGCTGATGCCCCGGATCCCCCGGATCCCAGCACCAGGCCGTCTCTTTCGGATCTTGCGGGTCAGGCAGGATCCGGAAGAGACGGCCTAGTCGCGCAGGAAGAGGTCGGCGCTCTCCACCCGTGCCCAGCGCCGCGGTGGGGCGGGCGGGCGCGGGATCTCCCGGCCCTGTTCGCGCCACTGCCGAACGACGGCGTCGTAGAGGGGGGTCCCCGAGGGGCGGGCGTGCTCGCCGGTTCGGGGGCTGAGGCCCGGCCAGGGTGCCGGAACGGTTCTTCTCGTCTCGTTCACGTCGTGCCCAACGACGGGAGGCGGCTTCAGGCAACCCTCGGCCGCGCCCCGACCGGCGTGTGGTCGGTGTGAACGGTCGCGGCGATCAACCGCGGAACGGCGTGCACCAGGGCCCGCTCGGCGGCTTCTGCCAGCTCGTGGGCCTGCACCACCGTCAGGTGCGCGTCGACGACGATGTCGGCCTCGGCGCGCAGGGCGTGGCCGATCCAGCGCATCCGCACCTGTCCCACGCCCCGTACACCGGTCACCGCGCGCAGAGCGTTCTCCGCGCTCTCCACCAGGCCGGGGTCGACGCTGTCCATCAGCCGCCGGAACACCTCCCGGGCGGCGCCGAGCAGCACGTACAGGATCGCGACGGTGATCAGCAGCCCGATCACCGGATCGGCGGCCTTCCACCCGGCGGCGGAACCGGCCGCGCCGAGGAGGACCGCGAGGGAGGTGAAGCCGTCGGTACGGGCGTGCAGGCCGTCGGCGACCAGGGCGGCGGAGCCGATCCTGCGGCCGGTACGGATGCGTTGGCGGGCCACCCATTCGTTGCCGGCGAACCCGACGAGCGCGGCGGCGGCCACCGCCCACAGGTGGGTGACGTCGCGGGGGTGCAGCAGCCGATCGACGGCCGCCCACGCGGCCAATGCCGCGGAGGCGGCGATGGTCGCCACGATGAGCATCCCGGCCAGGTCCTCCGCCCGGCCGTAGCCGTAGGTGTAGCGCCGGTTCGCGGCGCGCCTGCCGAGCAGGAACGCGATGCCGAGCGGGACGGCGGTCAGGGCGTCGGTGGCGTTGTGGACGGTGTCGCCGAGCAGGGCCACCGATCCCGACAGGGCGACGATCACGGCCTGGACGACGGTGGTCGCCGCCAGGACGAGCAGGGAGAGCCACAGCGTGCGCATGCCGTCGCGCGAGGTCTCCATGGCCGGATCGATCCTGTCGGCCGCCTCATGGCTGTGCGGGCGGATCAGGTGCGTCAGGCGCCGGCGGAGCCCCGGGCCCTCGTGGGGGCGATGGTGATGGTCCTGACGGTGATCGTGTACGTGCCGATTCCCCTCCATGCCCCCCACGGTGGCACATCGCGCGCATTGCGGCTACAGCCGTCATACGCCCGGTGACCAGGTGCGATTCACTCGCATGTGCGGCCCGGGAGCAGCCGCCGGCCGGCGCGGTCCCCGGGCCCGCGCGGACCCGCCGGCGGACCGGCGACGGCGCCGGCGGTCAGGACGGTTCCTCCGCGAGGATCCGGTCCGCCGCGTAGTGCGGGCACCGCTCCGCGTGCCAGGTCACCGTCAGGAAACCCGGGCCCGCCGCGATCGTCCGTGCCACGCCGTCGACCGGTCCGGCCCCGCAGTATCCGCACACGAGTGTTCTCGGAACCGGCAGCTCCACCATGACCGTTTCCTCCCGCCGAACCAGCGCGCATCCGAAGCACCCACATCTATCAAACCCACACACGATCCGGTCGGGTACCGACGGGTAGTGGCCGACTTCCGTACACATCGGGCTGAGGAGACAACGGGCCGCGTGCCCGCGCGAGCGATCAGGGCCCGCGCGACCGATCAGGATCGGAGAAGCGAAACCCGCCCCGCCCGCCGTAGCGTGAAGTCCACGGGCATCGAGCCCCGCGGGCAGGGAACGAGGCGCCCGGCCCCGATCGAAGGATGGAGACACGACAAGCATGGCCAAGAGAACGGGGACGCGGTCGTCCGCGCCGCACGACGCCGACAGCCACGACCTGATCAGCGTGCACGGCGCGCGCGTGAACAACCTCAAGGACGTCAGCGTCCAGATCCCCAAGCGGCGGCTGACGGTGTTCACGGGCGTCTCCGGCTCGGGCAAGAGCTCGCTGGTGTTCGGCACGATCGCGGCGGAGTCGCAGCGGCTGATCAACGAGACGTACAGCGCCTTCGTCCAGGGCTTCATGCCGACGCCGGCGCGGCCCGAGGTCGACGTGCTGGACGGCCTGACGACCGCGATCATCGTGGACCAGCAACGGTTGGGGGCCGACCCCCGCTCCACGGTCGGCACCGTCACCGACGCCAACGCGATGCTGCGCATCCTCTTCAGCCGCCTCGGCAAGCCGTACGTCGGCGGGCCCGGCGCCTTCGCCTTCAACGTCCCCTCGGTCCGGGCGAGCGGGGGGATCACGGTCGAGCGCGGCGCCGCCACCAGGACGGTGAAGGCGACCTTCAGCCGCACGGGCGGCATGTGCGTGCGCTGCGAGGGCCGGGGCAGCGTCTCCGACATCGACCTCGCCCAGCTCTACGACGACTCCAAGTCGATCTCCGAGGGGGCGTTCACCATTCCCGGCTGGAAGTCGGACAGCTGGTGGACCGTGCGGCTCTACGCCGAGTCGGGTTTCCTCGACCCGGACAAGCCGATCCGCAAGTACACCAAGAAGGAGATGCACGACTTCCTCTACCGGGAGCCGACCAAGGTGAAGGTCGAGGGCGTGAACCTCACCTACGAGGGCCTCATCCCCAAGATCCAGAAGTCGTTCCTGTCGAAGGACAAGGAGGCGATGCAGCCGCACATCCGGGCGTTCGTGGAGCGCGCGGTCACCTTCACCACCTGCCCCGAATGCGACGGCACCCGGCTCAGCGCGGAGGCCCGCTCCTCGCGCATCGACAAGCTCAACATCGCCGAGGCCTGCGCCATGCAGATCAGCGACCTGGCGGGGTGGGTGAGCGGTCTCGACGAGCCGTCGGTGGCGCCGCTGCTCTCGACGCTGCGCGGGACCCTGGACTCGTTCGTGGAGATCGGGCTCGGCTACCTCTCGCTCGACCGCCCGTCGGGCACGCTGTCGGGCGGTGAGGCACAGCGCGTCAAGATGGTCCGCCACCTCGGCTCCTCGCTCACCGACGTCACGTACGTCTTCGACGAGCCCACGACGGGCCTGCACCCCCATGACATCCAGCGGATGAACGACCTGCTGCTGCGGCTGCGGAACAAGGGCAACACGGTGCTGGTCGTCGAACACAAGCCGGAGACGATCGTGATCGCCGACCATGTCGTGGACCTCGGTCCCGGCGCGGGCGCGGCGGGCGGCACGGTCTGCTTCGAGGGCAGCGTCGAGGAGTTGCGGACCGCGGGCACCGTCACAGGACGCCACTTCGACGACCGGGCCGTCGTCAAGGACGAGGTACGGACGCCCACCGGCACGCTGGAGATCCGCGGCGCGACGACGCACAACCTGCGCGACGTCGACGTGGACATCCCGCTCGGGGTGCTGACCGTCGTCACCGGTGTCGCCGGCTCCGGGAAGAGCTCCCTCGTGCACGGGTCGATCCCCGCCGGCGAGGGTGTGGTCTCCATCGACCAGGGCGCGATCCGCGGTTCGCGGCGGAGCAACCCGGCCACGTACACCGGCCTGCTCGACCCGATCCGCAAGGCGTTCGCCAAGGCCAACGGCGTGAAGCCGGCGCTTTTCAGCGCCAACTCGGAGGGTGCCTGCCCGAACTGCAACGGCGCCGGCGTCGTCTACACCGACCTGGCGATGATGGCGGGCGTCGCCATCGTCTGTGACGAGTGCGAGGGGAAGCGGTTCCAGGCCGCGGTCCTGGAGCATCACCTCGGCGGCCGCGACATCAGCGAGGTGCTGGCGATGTCGGTGACCGAGGCCGAGGAGTTCTTCGGGGCCGGTGAGGCACACACGCCGGCCGCGCACCGGATCCTCGGCCGTCTCGCCGACGTGGGGCTGGGTTACCTCAGTCTCGGTCAGCCGCTGACCACGCTGTCCGGCGGCGAGCGGCAGCGGCTCAAGCTGGCGACGCACATGGCCGACAAGGGCGGGATCTACGTGCTGGACGAGCCGACCGCCGGTCTGCACCTGGCGGACGTCGAGCAGTTGCTCGGTCTCCTCGACCGGCTCGTCGACTCCGGCAAGTCGGTGATCGTGGTCGAGCACCACCAGGCGGTCATGGCGCACGCCGACTGGATCGTGGACCTGGGCCCCGGCGCCGGCCACGACGGCGGCCGGATCGTGTTCGAGGGCACGCCCGCCGATCTGATCGCCGGCCGCTCGACGCTCACCGGCGAGCACCTGGCGGCGTACGTCGGCGCCTGACGGGGACGCGCGGACACGGCGAGACGGGCCGGAGGGGGCGGCAGGGCACGATGAGGGCGGTACGCGATCGAACCCGTTCTTTTCGAGAAGGAGAGAGGGCATGCTGCAAGCCTTCGCCGACCTGTCCACCCCGCTCCTGGCCGATGCCTGTGTCCGTACGAACACGCCGCTGCGCGTCGCACCGCCCGGCATCGGCGCGGTCGTACGGGGGCACCGGGTGGCGGGGCCGGTGCTGCCGGTGCGTCACTACGGAAGCGTGGACGTGTTCCTGGAGGCCTTCGGCCGGGCCGAGGAGGGCGACGTCCTGGTGATCGACAACGGCGGCCGTTCGGACGAGGCGTGTGTGGGGGACCTGGCGGTGCTGGAGGCCGCGGCGGCCGGGGTGACGGCTCTGGTGGTGTGGGGACTGCACCGCGACACCGCGGAGCTGGCCGAGATCGGTCTGCCCGTGTTCAGCTACGGCGCCTACCCGCCCGGACCCGTACGGCTGGACGAACGGGAGGCCGACGCCCTGGTCACCGCCCGGTTCGGGACGCACCTCGTGGACGGCCGGGACTTCGTCTTCGGTGACGCCGACGGCGTGCTGTTCGTCGCCGCGGAGCACGTCGAGAGGGTGCTGACGACGGCCGGGCGGATCGCCGGGACGGAGCGGGAGCAGGCGCACCGGATCCGATCGGGCGAGACGTTGCGCCGGCAGACGGGCTTCGAGGACTACCTGGTGCTGCGGGACGCGGATCCCTCGTACACCTTCCGACGGCACCTGCGGCGCATCGGCGGTGCCATCGAGGAGTAGGACGCGCATCCGTCGGGGCCCTCCCCCCCCTTGCCCGCGGGGGCCGCCGCCCGCGCGGCGGCCGTTCGGTGGGCCGGTCCCCGCCCGAACGGCCCACCGCGCGGTGGATCAGTTCTGACCCAGCGGCAGGGCCAGGTCGGTGACCTGCTGCTTGGCGGGGAAGGCGCCGAGGTCGCGGGCCGCTCCGGTCAGTACGTCGATCTGGTAGAGGCGGGAGCCGCGACCGGTGTCGAGGGTCGCGAATCCCTGGTTGGTGCCGTGCTTGGGCGAGAAGTGGATGTCGAATCCGGCGTCGGGTCCGGCGTTCACACCGAGGTTCCCGGTGGGTGCCAGGGTGCCGGCGTTGGCGGGTGACTGGAGGGAGACCCGGTCGGCCGTGGTGTCGAGGTCGAAGAGGGTGGTCGCCGTGGCGGCGTTCAGGTCGTTGTTGGTGTAGGCGGCGCCGGTGACGCCCATGGCGGTGGACGGCGGGGTGGTGGGGTTGGTGAGGGTCCCGTCGACCGTGGTGCCCAGCGGGGCCGCGGCGTCGTCGAGGTTGTGGCGCAGGTTCTGACCGGTGTTGCCGATCACCCGCAAACGGTTCGCGGCGGGGTTGAAGTCCACCCCGAACCGCGTCCCCGACAGGCCCACGGTGAGCTGGGAGACCTTCGTCGCCCTGGCGTTGCCGGTGTTCAGGGTGTAGATGCCGCCCTTGTCGCCGACTCCGTAGAGCTTCTCGTTCTGGACCCGGAAGTCGATGCCCACGAGCCTGGTGTCGCCCCGGAGCCCGGACACCCTGCCGATGCCGGTGGGCTTGGCCGGCGAGTCCACGGTGAACTCCACCAGCCGCTGGTCGGAGGTCAGACCGATCGCGGTCAGTGCCCGGTGTCCCACTCGGTCCATGGCGTGGTCGCCGCCGTCGGCGGACGCCAGAACGGGCGCCGACACGGCCGCCGCCAGGACGACGGACGCGGCGATGACGATCTTGCGAGTACGCATCTTGCTCTCCAGGATCAGGGTTCGGGGAATCGGGGATCCCGCCCGGGGTGTCGAGCGGGTCGAGTCTGTTTCGACGGCCGGGCTCGCGCGGACGGGTCGGTGTCCGCGATCCCACCCCAATGGCGGCACCGCGGGCCCGGCCCCCTCCTTCCCGCCGGCGGAGCTCCCCGGTCGCGGGGTTGCGACCGGGCGTCGTCCACCGTCCTGCGCGGCCGTGTCTCGCGGCCTGGCGTCGACGCCGGGGCTACGGTGGGCGCCGGGTGAGCGTCAGAGAGGTCGGTGCCGGTGTCGACGTCAAGCCATGAGGTGTTCGGTGCGCCGTGTTGGGTGAGTCTGATGACCCGCGATCTGGAGAACGCGCAGGCGTTCTACGGGGCCGTGCTCGGGTGGAGCTTCCGGCCGACCCGGCTCGGCGAGGGCTTCTCCGTGGCGATGCGTGACGGAGTGCCGATCGCGGGGATCGGGGCGCTGGCCGGTCGGCTGGGCGTCCCGGTGGCCTGGACGCCGTACTTCGCCGTCGACGACGCCGACATCACCTCGGCGCGGGTCCGCGAACGGGGCGCCACCATGGCCGTGGGCCCGCTGACCTTCGGCACCGGGCGCGCCGCGCTCGCCGCCGACCCGGACGGAGCGGTCTTCGGTTTCTGGCAGGGCGAGGTCATCCCGGACTGGACGGCACACCGCCACCACGCCGCCGCGTCGCTCGAACTGCGCACGCGCGACGCGTTCGCCGCCGCCGTGTTCTACGGGGACGTCCTGGACTGGGCCTGCGAGCGCCCGGGGTGCTGCGACGTCTCGTACGAGCACGACCACGTGGTGATCCGACGCGGTCACGACACCGTCGCCCGGATCAGCGGCGGGGCCGTTGAGGAGGCGCCCGATCCGCAGATCCGCCCGCGCTGGCACATCCACTTCGACGTGCCCGACCTGGAGGCGGCCGTGGACACCGCCGTCCGGCTCGGCGGCCGGACCGCCTCCCCCGTCCAGACGACGGGCGACAGCCGCCGGGTCGCGCTCGGGGACCCGGACGGCGCCCTGTTCACGATCGTCACGCCGCAGGGCGCGTCCGGTTGAGCCGCTACGCGGGCTTGGCGCCCGGTTCGGCCGCGTGCCACACCGTCGTGGTGTTGCAGAACTCGCGGATCCCGTGGCCCGAGAGTTCCCGGCCGTAGCCCGAGCGCTTCACTCCGCCGAACGGCAGTGCGGGGTGGGAAGCGGTCATGCCGTTGAAGAAGACACCGCCGGCCTCGACGTCACGTACGAAGCGTCGCTGTTCGGCCTCGTCGCGGGTCCACACGTTCGAGCTCAGGCCGAAGGGCGTGTCGTTGGCCAGGTCCACCGCCTCGTCCAGGTCGCGAACCCGGTAGACGGTGGCCACCGGCCCGAAGGCCTCCTCGTGGTGGATGCGCATCTCGGGGGTGATCCCGGTGAGGACCGTCGGCTCGTAGAACCAGCCCTTCGGGAACGCCTCGGGCCTGCTCCCGCCGCACAGGGCCCGGGCTCCTCGGCGCACCGCGTCGTCCACGAGTCCCTCGACGTCGTCGCGGCCCTGCTCGGTGGCGAGCGGGCCGACGTCGGTGGACTCCGCCATCGGGTCGCCGACGGTCAGTTCGGCCATGCGGGTGGTGAAGAGCCGGGTGAACTCGTCGTGGACGTCGGTGTGCACGATGAAGCGCTTGGCCGCGATGCAGGACTGGCCGTTGTTCTGCACCCGGGCCGTGACCGCGACACGCGCGGCGCGTTCGACGTCGGCCGACGGCATCACCACGAAGGGGTCGCTGCCGCCGAGTTCCAGGACGGTCTTCTTGACCTCGTCGCCGGCGATGGCGGCGACCGCGCGGCCCGCGGGCTCGCTCCCCGTCAGGGTCGCCGCGGCCACCCTGGGGTCGCGCAGGATCCTCTCGACCGCGCCGGAGGAGACGAGCAACGTCTGGAAGGCTCCGGCCGGGAATCCGGCGCGCCGGAAGAGGTCGCCCAGGTAGAGCGCGGTCTGGGGCACGTTCGACGCGTGCTTGAGCAGACCCGCGTTGCCGGCCATGAGCGCGGGTGCCGCGAAGCGGACGACCTGCCAGAGGGGGAAGTTCCACGGCATGACGGCCAGGACGACTCCCAGCGGCCGGTAGTGGACCCGGGCGCGGGCGGCCCCGGAGTCCGCGACCTCTTCCTCGGCCGGGAACTCGTCGGCCAACAGGCCTTCGGCGTTGCGGGCGTACCACCGCATGGCCTTGGCGCACTTCGCCGCTTCGGCGCGGGCCGCCGCGATGGGCTTGCCCATCTCGGTCGTCATCGTGCGGGCGATGTCGTCCTGGTCCTCGTCCAGGAGGTCCGCCGCGCGGTCGAGGAACCGGGCGCGCTCGGCGAACTCCGTGATCCGGAACGTCCGGAACGTCTCGGCGGCCAGCGTCAGTCGTTGTTCGACCTCGTCTTCCGTCAGTTCGTCGAACGTGCGGAGCGTCTCGCCGTTCACGGGGTTGATCGTCGCGATGGCCACGTGGGGCTCTCCTCTTCCTCGGTGCACCGGTCTCCGATGATGCAAGCGCGCGCGGGCGGTGGGCCGGAAGCGCGCCGGACCCCGACGCGCGGCCTTGCGCCCCGTTCCCGTGTGCCCCGCGCGGGCCGAGTGATCGGTGCGCTTGTTGATCACGCCGAGGACTGGGCAGGGGCGGGCTTATGACACTGGCAATCACACCTCTCCGTCGGCTCGCCCACCGCTACCGGGAACCCGCGGTCGTCCAGGCGATCCGTTCGACAGCGGCTGCCGTCGTCTCGTACGTCGTCGCCCTGGCCGTGAGCGACGAGCCGGCGCCCCTGACCGCGCCGCTCACCGCACTGCTCGTCGTCCAGGTCACCCTCTACACCACGCTCACCACCGGAATCCGGAGGGTGAACTCCGTCGTCGCCGGCGTGCTGATCGCGATCGGCTTCAGCGCCCTGGTCGGACTGACCTGGTGGAGTCTGGGTCTGATCATCCTGGCCTCGCTCGTCATCGGCCGCGTGGTGCGGGCCGGCGAGTTCGTCCCGGAGGTCGCGATCAGCGCGATGCTGGTGCTCGGCGTCACGAGGGTCGCCGACACGGCCTGGGACCGTGTCCTGGAGACGCTGATCGGCGCCGCGGTCGGCCTCCTCTTCAACGTGCTGTTCGTGCCGCCCGTGTGGATCCGTCCCGCCTCCGAGGCGATCACCGGTCTCGCGGCGGGCATGAGCACCCTGCTGACGCACATCTGCGCGGAACTCGGCGGTCCCACCACGGTGGAGAAGGCCGCCGCCCGGCTGCACGAGGCACGACGTCTCGACAACGACATCGCGCTGGTCGACGCCGCGCTCCGACAGGCCGAGGACAGCCTGCGACTGAATCCGAGGGTCCGCGAGGGGCTCCTCTTCCGGCTGGTGCTGCGCACGGGGCTCGACACCCTGGAGATCTGCGCGGTGGTACTGCGCGTGTCCTGCCGGACCCTGACCGATCTCGCCAAGACCCGGCCGGCGGACACCCTCTTCCCCCCGCTCGTCACCCAGGCCCTACAGGAGTTGTACGGCCATCTGGCGATCGCGATGGAGAGCTTCGCCGAGCTGATCACCGCTCAGGTCAGCGCGAACGCCGAGGAGGCCGAGGGCCGTCTGACCCGGGAGCTGGAGATCGCCCGGATGAGCCGCGACCGGCTCGCCGTGCTGTTGCTGGAGCGGGTCCGCACCGAGCCCGGGATGTGGCAGTTGTACGGGGCCCTGCTGGCCGAAGCGGACCGCGTACTCGACGAACTCGGCGTGGACAAGCGCTCCCAGCGACTGATGGAGGAACTCGACCGGCACTCCCGGCTGCGGCTCGAACGGCACCCGCGATGGCACCGTCTGACGCGCCGGCTGCGCTCCCTCGGGTCGGGCCGGCGCGCCCGGGACCGCGATCAGGTCTCGGAGTAGCTGAAGTCCCCCATCGTCCACGCGCTGACGTCCTTGATCGCGATCCGGTACATCCCTCCGGTCTCGGGGATGCCCATGGTGCCCTGGAGGATCCTGGCCACGTGGAAGTGCAGGTAGGAGGGAGGCTCCTGGCGTGGGGAGCCGTCGGCCGTCTCGGCGTCCGCGAACAGCGGCGCGAACGGACTGAGCCGGTCGGAATCGATCAGGACCTCGGCCACGCGCCGGCGCCACACGCTCTCGGGAGCGAGGCGGCCCGTGACCACGGCGCCGTGTACCAGGACGGTCAGTGACATCTGGTTGGTCTGCTCCGATTCCACCGCGGCGGCGATGGCGACGAGCAAGACGTCAGGCTTCGACATGAGCACCGATGCTACAAGGCGCCGGTCCCCCTGGCGGGCGTGTTCAAGCCGCAATGGTCCCCGCGCCGCCCATCGCACGGCGGGTCGGCTCGCGTCCGCGGCGATCGGCCCTTCCCCCGACCGTTCCCCGCGGCGCGTCCCCACGGGGAACGGTCGGGCGTTCCCGTGCGCGGGGCGGGGCGCGCGGCGGGCGCGGGGCCGGTACGTTGACGCCACCGGTGCGGCCACGACCCGACCCGTCCGCACCCCGGAGGGACCCCTGATGAACGAGAGCGACCTGCGGCCGGCCGACGGGCGCGTCCTGCGCGTCCACGACACCGGACCGGGCCGGTCCGCCGACGGTCCCGTCGTGTTCCGGCATCACGGCACGCCGAACATCGGGGCGCCCCCGCGCCGCTCTTCCCCGCCGCCGCGCGACTGGGCATCCGGTGGGTGTCCCGTGACACGGTGAACCATTCCGGTCACAGCACTGGCGCGCACGGTCGGTGGCTCGCCGACCACATCCCCGGGGCGGAACTGCGCATGAGCCCGGGCGACGTCACATCTCGGTGTCGAACGCGGGCGAGGACGCTCCGGAATGGCCGGCGGCGCACTGGTCCACGTGATTCCGGCGGCCGGACGACCCGTACCGACACCCGCACCGACCTGCCCGCTTGCACTTCGGCAACAGTGTTGCCAAAGTGGCGGCATGATTGCCTCGCCCGCTGACCTCACCACCCCGCGCAAGGCCGCCGGCCCTGCCACCGCACGGACGGGGGCGACGCCGTGAGCGCCCCCGCCCCCGACGTGGCCGAGCTGGAGGCCCAGGAGGAGCGACTCACGCTGACCCGCTTCACCCACGAGGACGCCTGGGAACTGGGTTCGCTGCTCGTCGCCCTCGCCCGCGAGCGGTCGGCTCCCGTCGCCATCGACATTCGACGCGGCGCCCAGCAGCTCTTCCACTGCGCGCTCCCCGGGTCGAGCGCCGACAACGACGCCTGGATCGAGCGCAAGCGTCGTGTCGTCGAACGGTACGGCGCCTCTTCGCTGTTGATCGGGACCCGCTTCCGGGCTCGCGGCAAGGACTTCGACGCGGACGGACGCCTGGACCCGGACCTGTACGCCGCACACGGGGGTTCGTTCCCGATCGCCGTCGAGGGCGCGGGAGTCATCGGCGCGGTGACGGTGTCGGGGCTGCCGCAACTCGACGACCACGCACTCGTGGTCGAGGCGCTGGAACGCTTCCGCGACCGGCCCCGGGGCGAGCACCACGTGGCCCGCTGATCATCGACCCGGCCGAGCCGGGCGGAGTGCCCTCGCCCGAGGGCACTCCGCCCGGCGTCAGTGGGCGCTGCGGCGGTGGCCGCCACGCTGCTGGGGAATCGTCCGGAGCCGGCGCGCCTGGACGCCGCGTCGGGGCGCGTTCGACCGGACGGGAGCCGCGGGGGCTGCCACGAGGAGAGCGATCAGGGCTCCGACCGCGACGAGAATCACCACGATGGACATCGACATGCTCGTTCCTTTCGTCGGGCGCTGACAACCTGTCACTACCTAGTGTTACCTGAAGCGCGACCATCAAACACGGCGAGTGACATTCGCCGGTGCGGGCACGCCGCACGGATCGGCTCGCACGACACCGCGCGGGCGACGTGTCGCGCACACGGGCGCGTCGATCCCTCCGGGGCGGGCAGACGCGGGAGATGACATCCAATCAGCTGCTCGCCTTCGCCCCCTCCCCCACTCCCGGGCCCGCCTGGCTGCACCTCCTCGTGATGGCCTTCGCCCTGTTCGTCCTCCTGCGGACCCTGACCAAGCACCGCTGAACACCCCTGTGTGGAGGCCTGGTTGAACCAATCCGGTGTGTACGGCACCCGGTGAGGCGGCCGCTTTCGGGGCATCCGCAGGGCATGGACAACTCATCGCTCGATTCGGAGCGGCAGGACCGCCCAAGACGCCCGCGCCGTTCGGCCACGTGGGGGCGGATCGTCGGCGTACTGGCCGTGTCGGCCCTGCTGTTCGTACTGGTCGGCCGGTTCGACCTGATACCCGGCCTCGGTGACCTCTTCGGCGAGAAGACGCGGGACCGCACCGGCCCCGTGCTCCTCAAGTCGATTCGGGACATGCACCGTTACGAGGGCGCGGCGGGCAACTTCCAGGTCGTCGTGGACCTGGAGAAGGACGCGAAGTTCCTCCCCGACTCGATCCGCGGCACCCGCACCCTGTACGTCGGAGCGGGCACCGTCAGCGGCTACGTGGACCTCGGCCGGCTCGACGAGCGGAGCGTCACGGTGAACGAGGACCGCACGAAGGCCACGCTCCGCCTGCCCCACGCCTCGCTGGGCCCGGCAGCCCTCGACCTGGACCGCTCGTACGCCGTGTCCCAGCAACGCGGACTCCTGGACCGACTCGGGGACCTGTTCTCCGACAACCCGGCCGGAGCGCAGGGCGTACAGCGCCTCGCCGCCCAACACATCACGGAGGCGGCGCGCGACAGCGGACTCGTCGAGCGCACCGAGAAGAACACCAGCGCCATGCTGGAGGGACTTCTGCGCTCCCTGGGATTCAAGGAAGTGACAGTCAGCTACGCGTGACGCGCGCCGCCCCGCGAGGGGGGCGGGGCGGTGGCCTCTCACACCGGGTCACGGCACACCAGGTCACGGCACACCCGGTGACGGCACGCCAGGTGACGGCACGCCGGATCACGGCACACCGGGTCGCCCTTCGCCGCGCCGGTCAGCGCCCGCCGGCCAACCGGTCGCCGAGAGGACTGCGGCGGTACAAGACCTGCCGCCCGTCGCGCGCCCGGGTCAGCAGGCCCGTGGCGTGCAGTACGCGCAGGTGTTGGGACACGGCGCTCGGGGTGACCCTGAAGCGACGGGCGATCTCGATCGTGGGCAAGGGTTCGTCCAGGAGGTCGAGCAGTCGGGCCCTGGTCGCGCCGAGCAGCGACACCAGGGCCGCCGAGTCGGCCGTCTCCGGTTCGGTCCAGAGCGTCGCCACTCCCCGACTGGGATAGACCAACAGCGGCGCCTCCCCCGGGTCGACCGGGGGCGCGGGTTTGTGGGCGAAGACGGACGGCACCAGCAGGAGCCCTCGACCGGAAGCCTCGGCACGATGGCTGTCGATCATCCGGTCGATGTGCAACACGCCGTTCTCCCACCGCAGGTTCGGGTGCATGCCCGCGAACAGCCTGCGGGCGCCACCCATGGCCAACTGCCGTGCGCGGTAGGTCATGTCGGCCTCCAGGAGGAGCCTCATCCGTGGCCACGCCGGCTCGACGGCGAGCTCCCAGTAGCGCCGCAGGAGGTCGCAGATCGCGTCGCGGAGCACCTCCACCGCCGCGTCGTCGGCGCCCGCGGCGGCGCGCAGGGCCTCGGGGAGCGGATCCGGTGCGTGGGCGGCGGACAGATCGCGGCGCACCCGGTCGGGGGGCGTCGCCCGGACGAGGGCCAACTCCTCCTCGAAGGTCGGGGCGAAGCCCGGCGGTCGCGGCGTCAGGAAGTCGGGAAGGGTGAGTCTGCGCGCGACCAGTGACATCAGCAGGCCGGTGTCGAGCGCCCCGAGCCGGCCGATCACGGACCTGCGCCACGGCAGGTGCAACGCGGACAACCCCGGATCGCGCAGCACCCGCAGGCTGAAGACGGTCTCATCCAGCGGCGAGAGCGCGAAACGCGTGTCCGCGAGGTCCTCGACACCCAACACGAAGCTGATCATCAAGCCATACGCTACATCCATTGGAGGCCGCCCGAAGGTGCCGTGAACTCGGCGCATGACACCCACCTCTGCCGAGCAGCACACGAAAGAGGACCCCTGCACGACGGGCGGTCCAGGGCGCACCCCGCGCGCCGTGAACGGGGCGGTGGACTTCACGTGAGCCGCCGACTGCTCCTGCTCCTGGCCGTGACCTGCGGCGTCGCCGTGGGCAACATCTATTTCCCGCAGGCCGTCGGCCCGCTGATCGCCGCCGGGCTCCACGTGCCCCCCGACGAGGCCTCGCTCGTGGTGACGGTCACTCAGATCGGCTACACACTGGGCCTCTTCCTGCTGGTCCCGCTCGGCGACCGGCTCCCGCACCGTCGGTTCCTCGTCACGCTGCTCACCCTCACCGGCCTGGGCCTGCTCGCCGCGGGCTGCGCGCCCACCCTGCCGTTCCTCGTCGCCGCCTCCCTCGCCGTCGGGGTCTCGACCGTGGCCGCCGCGGTCATCGCGCCCCTGGCCGCGGGGCTGGCGGCCGATGACGGACGCGGCGCGGTGATGGGCACCCTCTTGAGCGGATCGATCGGCGGCATGCTGCTGGCCCGTACGTTCAGCGGAACGCTGGGCGATTGGCTGGGATGGCGGGCCCCCTATCTGGTGGCCTCGGCCGTCGTCCTGCTGTCGGCGTGGGTCCTGGCCCGCGCGCTGCCCCTCACCACCCCCTCCTCGCACGGCTCGTACCCGGCGCTGCTCACCGCTTCGCTCCGTCTGCTGCGCACCGAGCCCGAACTGCGGCGCTCCTGCTTCTACCAGGCGACCGTCTTCGCCGGGTTCTCGGCCGTCTGGACCTGTGTGGCACTGCTCCTGACCGGCCCCCGCTACGGCCTCGGCGCCTCGGCCGTGGGCATGTTGGCGCTGGTCGGAGGGGTGACGATGCTCTGTACCCCGCTCGCCGGCCGGCTGGTGGACCGCGAGGGCCCGGATCGGGTGAACCTGGTCTCCCTGATCGGGGTCCTCTTGTCCGCCGCGATCCTCGCCGCGGGTAGCGCGGGCGGGGTGGTGGGGCTCGCGGCCCTGACGCTGGGGACGGTACTGCTCGACGTCGCGATGCAGTCCGGCATGGTCGCCAACCAGTCCCGGGTCTTCGCCGTGCGCCCCGACGCGCGCAGCAGGCTCAACACCGCGTACATGACCTGCGCCTACCTGGGGGGCAGCGCGGGGTCCTGGCTCGGGGTGCGGATCCACGACCGGGCCGGTTGGGGAGGCGTGTGCGTGCTCGTGGCCTCCCTCGCCGCCCTGGCCCTGGCCCGCCACCTGGCCGTTCCGTCCCCTGCGCGCCTCCGGGAACGGCGGTCGCCGCGCTGACCCTCGACGGGGAGGTGTCAGCGGCGCAGGGCCGTACGGAGCGTCAGTCCGTGGTGGCGCCGCAGCCGGTGCAGTTCCCACCAGGACAGGGCGGTCACCGTGACCGGGGCGCCGAGGATGAAGGCCACCCGGGCACCCGCGGGAACCTGGTCGTAGGACCCGGTGATCACGTCCACGAGCGCCATCTCCCACACCAGGACACCGGCGAGGATCGGCGGCAGCACCTCGTGGATGTCGGCGGTGCGGAAGACGTGCACCAGCGACAGTCCGATGCCGTAGAGGGCGAAGCCGATCGACCACAGGCACAGCACCAGCATGGCGATCTTCCCCGGCAGCCCCACGGCGTCCCGCACCCCCGACAGCTCCGGGGCCATGGCGAGGGCTGCGGTGCCCATGGACGCCATGATGGCCAGGACCGAACCGAGCGGGCGCAGGGCCCGGCGCAGGTACACGCGGCGCAGCCCGTCCCGCGCGGCGGCCACGAAGGCGCCGACCACCACGGGGAAGGTGCACACCAGTACCAGCACGCTGGACCAGCTCTGGTCGAGGCGTTCGCTCGCGACGCCGTGGACGTCGGCGGCGCTCGTGACGGCGTTGTAGGTGACCATCAGGCCCACCCAGGCGATGAGTCCCAGCCCGGTCCGCCACAACTGGAGCTTGCGGACCTCCCGGTCGTCGACGATCCCTGGGCGCGAGGGACGGAAGGCCCGCTGTGCGGCGTACACCGGGTTGTAGAGCCCGCGCAGGATCTTCCGGGCCCGTGACTGCTCGACGCGCGGGGGCGGACCCGGCGGAAAGGGCGGACCGTACGGGTATCCGGGCGGCGGTCCGGGCTGTGCGTACGGATACCCCGGCGGGGGGCCGGACCGGCCATACGGGTACCCCTGCGGGGGAACCGGTGGCGCGTAGGGGGGTCCTGGCGGCGGATGCGCGGCGCCGCCGCCCGCCGGATCTCCGTACCCGCCGCCGTACCCGCCACTGCCGTAACCGGTCATGCCGCGTTCCCCCGATGTGCCGCCCTACCGAACCCAGGCATCTTAGGGGGTGCCCGCGGCGGAGCCGGTCCGATCCTCGGTGGGGGCGCGCGGGAGGCGACCTCGGCAGCCGAACACCGGCTCCCCCGCCGTGAGGTGGTACGCGGCCCTGCCGTCGAGCAACAGGGGGACGAGGGCGCGCAGGGATTGGCGCAGGGGAACGAACGCGCCCGTACCGGAGGTGGTCACCCGCACGCCGTGGAGGGCCAGCCGCTCACGCACCCGCGCGTACCGGGCGGCGGTCAGGCGGTATCCGCACGGCGGTTCGGTCAGGATCTCGGCCGGGGACGCGGGCATGTTGTCCGCGCCGGCCCAGCGGATCGCCCTCTCGTCCCGGTATCCGGCCGCGCGCGCCCTCCCCGTGGCGGCCGCGAGCGGGCGGGCCTCGCGGATCGTGTAGCCGAACAGGCCTCGCAATGCGGTCAGTTGGGAGTTGACGCGACGCCGACGGTTGACGGTGGGGTCGACCATCTCCGTGTCGCCGGCCGGCTCCACCCGACTTTCGACGAGCAGGGTGACGGCGTGTTTGAGGCCGGCCGCGTTGCGCAGGATGCGTTCCTGTCCGTCGCCGGCCGACTGCCCGATCGGGGCGCCTGTGAGGGGGTCGGTCCGGATCCCGTAGGTGCCGGTCGAGTACCCGGCGGTACGCGCCGCCTCGCGCACGTGGGCCTCGGACAGCAGGCGGGACTGGGCGTACACGGCGGGGTCGGTGTTGAGGTTGCGCGGCCAGAGGTCGAAGAGGTCCTTGTCGTACGTGCCGGGGGTCGCCCGGTACTCGTGCAGGTCGAACACGACGTCCGGGCGCCGGTCGCGCAGCACGCCCGCGATCGCCCGCGCCTCGGGTGAGGCCAGGGCGACGTGGTCGCGGTTGACGTCGACGCCGTCGGTGTTGGTCCGGGTACCGGCGGCCCGGCCGTCGGGGTTCGTGTTCGGGACGACCAGGACCGTGGCGGTCGCGAGGAAGCGCAGGGTCGCCCGGTCCCGGGCGTACGAGAGATCGCGCACGGTGGTCAGACAGGCCTCCCGTCCGGCCGGTTCGTCGCCGTGCTGGCCGCACACCAGCAGCACGGTGACCGGCGCACCGCCGTCCCCGATGCCGACCATCCGCAGCGGACGACCTTGGCGGGTGGTGCCGATCCGCAGCAGGGCGGCCCGGTCGCTGCCCCGGTCGACGGCGTCGAGGAAGTCCCGCTCCTCGGCCTCGGTGGTCCAGCGTGCGCCGGTCGTCGCCTCGAAGCCGGTGCGGGGCGGGGCTTCGGAGCCTTGGGCCGGGCCGGGGCCGGCCGTCATGAGCAGGGCCGCCAGCGACCCGACGAGGCCGAACCTCGCGGCGATCCGCCGCACGGGATGGCCGCTCACGACGTCGACTTCGGCACGGTGTGCCACAGGATCCCTCCCGGTGTGGGACGAACGGTCGGGCACAGTCTGTCGCTTCGGCAGGGCGTGAGCGCCGGAACCGTCCCGTGTCGCGCGGCCGGTCGGTTCCGTTCGGGTTCCTGTGGGTTCCGGCGCGAAGGTGCCTGTCGGGTGCCGGGGAGCCTGTGTAATGTCACATCGCATGATGTTCTTACGGCGTACCGCGTCGGCCGCGGCCCTGCTCGCCACCCTGATCCCGTTGACCGTCGCCACCGCCGCCACGGCGGACGAGCGCTCCCCCTGCCGCACCTCGACCTCCACACCACTCGACGCCGAACAGGCGCGGCTGTCCGACCCGAGGACCACCGCCCTCGTCGAGCGTGCCGGGTTGGGCGACTTCGTACGACGGTTCCCCGCCGCGCTGTGCGGGACACGCGGCCCCGCCGAGGCCGAACGGCTCCTCGACGGCTGGGGCGAGGCCCTGTGGCAGTCGGCCGTGAGCCGGGCCCAGGGGCAGCGGCCCGGCGGTGATCTCGCGACCGGCGACGACCGGCCGCTGTACTGGACCCGGCTGGCCATGACCGCCGCCCTCGCCCGCTGGGAGCCCGCGTTCGCCGTCGACCGGCGTGCGCTGCGGGCCCGCTTCGAGGATGCCTCCCGGGGTCTCACCGACAACGGGTTCCGGTCGGCTCCCGGCGTACGGCGCGTGTTCATCAGCGGCTTCGACCCCTTCGGGCTGGACGCCGAGATCCGCCGCGCCAACCCGTCCGGATCGGCGGCCCTTCGCCTCAACGGCGTCCGCGTCACCCTCGCCGACGGCAGCCGCGCCGAGATCCGGGCCGTCGTACTCCCCGTGCGGTACGCCGACTTCGACGCCGGCATGGTGGAACGGGCGTTCACCCCGCACCTGACGGCCGGCGCCCAGAGGGCGGACGTCATCACCACCGTCAGTCAGGGATACCCGGGCATCTTCACCCTGGAGGACTGGGCGGGACGGGCGCGCTCGGCCGACCCGTACCCGGACAACGCCCGCGCCCTCTCGGGGGGCACCCGCGAACACCCGGTCACGGCTCCCGGTCTGGGCCGGGGCGCGGAGTTCATCCGGACCACCCTGCCGGCCGACGCGGTCACCGCCGCCGTGCAGACGCCCTATCCGGTGCTCCTGAACCGGGCCGTCACCGAGATTCCCGCCGGTGGCACGGAGCCGGTGGACCGTACCGACGGCCCGACCCCGGGCTCGCGCGCCGTGGAGGGCGGTGGTGGCGGCTACCTCTCCAACGAAGTGGCCTACCGCTCCAACCGGTTGCGGGCCGAACTCGCACCGGGGATGCCCGGCGGGCACCTGCACACCCCGGTCCTGACCGGGCTGCCGGCCGCCCCCGAGGTGCTGACCGGGCCCGAGTTCGAGCGCAACGAGAGCGCGATCGCCTCCGAGGTCCGGGCCGTACTCGAACACGCCGCCGTCCGACCGTGAGGTCCGCGCCGGCCCCGGTTCCGCCCGGCGGCCGGCGCGAGGGCGGCCATCGGTCCGCCGGCGGGGCACCACCGCCCGACCGGCGCGACCCGTCCGGTACTCAGCTCAACAGGGCTTGACGGGTTGGAGGTTGTGGACGTAGCGGGCCGCGACCCAGCCGTTGACCCCGTGCACGCGGTACCAGACCGGGTTGCCGTCGACCCATTTGCCGCGCTTCTGGCACACCAGGCCGATGCGCTGCCGGGGGGCGAGCGTCTTCACGACCTTCGAGTGGACGGTGGGCTTGCTCCGTACGTTGAGACCCCACTGCGACACCACCACGCCGAAGGTGTGGACGGGCTTGGGCGCCGCCTCCACACCCGCCCGAGGGGCCGCACCCGCCGCGGTACCGGCGCCGGCCGCCCAACCCGAGGCCCCCAGGGGCCCGATCAGCAGACCTGCCGCGAGCACGCACGCCGTCGCCGTCTTCTTCACCATCGCTCAACACTCCCGTCGCCCTGTCCAGCCGTAGGCGGTCACGCCAGGCACCGCCGAACCGACTATCACCACGGCATCGGCCTTACGGGTGCTTGACACGCCTGCCCGTCACCCGGTCGGCCCCGCCCGGAGTGCTCACGCCCGCGTCCCGGCGACCCAGTTCTGTCGCCCCCGGTGGATGAGCCGCAACTGACGTCGGGCGGTGTCCGTCACCTCGGCCCACTCGTTGTCCTCCAACGCCGCCGCCAGGTAGGCCGATGCCGTCATCACCATGTGGTCGACGTACAGGCGGGCCAGCATCAGGAGGTCCGCCGCGCTCCAGTCCGCGCCGAGCGGATCGGAGGCGAGTCTTTCGGCCACTTCCCGGGCGAAGGCGTCGAGCCGACCGGCGATGGCCTCCCGCACCCCGCGCACCCCGCCGTGCCGTTCCCGGACGATGAAACGCAGGTGTCTGGGGTACGTGCGCACCAGCTCCGCCATGAGATCGACGGCCTCGTCGAGGCGCCGGTCGGCGTCCCCCGAGGTTTCCAGGAGGGAGCGGACACCGCCGTGGAGGTTCTCCAAGGCCTCGTCCACCAGGGCGATCCCCAGTGCCTCGATGTCCGCGAAGTGCCGGTAGAAGGCGGTCGGCGCCACCCCTGCGGTACGGGCCACCTCCCGCAGGCCCAGGCTCCCCAGGCTCTGTTCCTCCAGGAGCGACAGGGCCGCGTCCAGCAAGGCCCGGCGGGTGCGATGGCGTTGGGCCTGACGGGCCCCGACGGTCTGACTCATGTCGGAAAGTAAACCCCGATCCCCCGGCAACCGCATGCCACCATTTAGACTGGGTAGTCAGTGAACAACTGTCACCTATTTTGGGAGGAAGCACGATGCTCTTCCTCGTCGCGGCCCTCATGTTGTTGGGGGTCCTGCTGGGAACCGCGGCCCACGTGCCGGCGCCGGTCACCCTGGTCGGAACGGCCGTGATCGCCGCCTGGCTGCTGATCTTCGCCGTACGTGAAAGGACCGCGCGCCACCACCGATCCGCGAGCCGTCAGGAGGGTTCCTCATGACATCCCACCGCACCACCCTGGACCGCACCGCCCACGATCACACCGACCTCGACGACACCCGACCCCACGACGCCGCCACGGCCACCGGTGACACCGCCACCCGTGACACGGCACCCGGTTCCACCCGCGGCGCGGCCGGCCGGCCCGACCCCGCCGACCGCGAAGCCGGAACGGGCCGCACCGGGAGCACCCGCGAGGCCGACGGCATGGCCGTCGTCTCGTTCCTCTCGGGCCTGGTGGGTCTGCTCGCGATGAACCTGGTGCTCGGACCGATCGCGATCACCCTCGCCGCCCTCGCCCTGCACCGCGGCACGAGCCGGCCGGGCCGCGCCCGCCTCGGCCTCGTGCTCGGCCTCGCCGACCTCGCGATCCTGGCGTACCTGATCAGCGCGGACGGCACCTGGTCGTGGAGCGTCGGCTGAGGCCGGCGCCGAGCGGACGGCCGGAAGCGCCCCCGCGGAACGACAGCCGTCCGCGAGCACCCTCGCCCGGTCAGGGCAGGGGAACGCCGCGCGCCGTGAGCCACAGCTCGTACCACTCCTCGTGGCTGAGCTCCGGATCCCGTCGCGCGGCGTCCCCACAGGCCCGGATGCGCTCCGGGCGGCCACTGCCCACCACCGGCACGATCCCGGCCGGGTGCCGGCGCAGCCACCACAGCAGGATCGTTTCCGGGGTGGTGCCCTTCTCACCGGCGAGCTTGGCGATCAGACGCGCCGTCGCATGCTCCCGTTCGCTCTCCTGACGGCCGGTGAACCGGCCCTGCGCCAGGGCTCCCCAGGCCTGTAGGCGAACGCCCCGCGTCAGGCAGTACTCGATCGCCCCCGTGGGGAAACCGCTCTCCGCCGCACCGGGCGTGTTCACGAGCACGCCGTCCTCCAGCCAGTCCCGACGGTCCAGGCTCATCTCCAACTGATTGGCGACGAGCGGGAATGCGAGGTGCGACTGGAGCAGGGCGATCTGGGCGCCGCTCATGTTGGACACGCCGAACTCGCGGACCAGCCCCTGCCGGCGCAGCGAGGTGAGCGCCTCGGCGATCTCCGCCGGGTCCGCCAGCGGGTCGGGCCGGTGCAGGAGGAGACAGTCGATGACGTCCGTACGCAGCCGGGAGAGGCTCTCCTCCACCCGCCGGACGATGGTGGGGCCGCGCAGATCGTAGATGCCGGGGCGATCACCCTCCGCGAGGCGGATCCCGCACTTGGTCTGGAGCGTGACGCGTTCGCGCAGACCGGGGCTGCGGGAGAGGACCTCGCCGAACACCGCTTCGGCCTTGCCGTGCCGGTAGATGTCGGCGTGGTCGAATCCCGTGATGCCACTGTCGAGGGCCGCCTCGATCGCGGCCTCGGCGGCGTCGATGTCGCCGGGCCCGTACGGCTCCGTGTCCCATCCGCCGCCGAGCGCCATGCATCCGTACAGCAGCCGGTCCCGGTCCGCCTCTTGCGCCTTGATCACCATGGCGCACAGCCTACGGGCGCGACCGGGGTGTCGGTCCGGGTGTCAGCCGATGAAACCGCCGTAGTAGCCGCCGATCCGGCTGTAGTAGTCGGTGTCGCCGATGTGCTTCTCGCTCACGAACTCCGGAGCCGCCTTGATCTGCTCCTTCGTGCGGTCGACGTAGATCTTCTCCTGCGCCACGTCGACGTGGATGACCGTGCCGGCGGGCAGCAGGACCTCCCGGCCGAAGATCCACGGGCCGGTGTCCACCACGATGTAGGAGGACCCCGCGTCGTCGGAGTGCTTGCTGACCTTGCCGATGTCCCCGTCGGCCGCCTCGACCTTGAATCCGGTCAGGTCGATGGCCTCCAGACGGCCCGAAGTCTCGCGGTATCCCCACACGTTCACGTTCACGAGCTGCTCCCTCATCTCCGGATCGACGCGTCCGCCCTGCCCGACCACGGCGCGGCGGGGGCGACGGACGCCTTCGATCACCGCCTGCCCAGGGCCCCGGTTCTCACACGTGCGCCCATCGCGGCGCCATCTCCCGCCGCGGAGCCGGCTGGGGGCTCCGCACGAGGGCAGGGGCCGGACCCGTCGTACGGGGGTCCGGCCCCTGCCCTCGTGCGCGGGGCGGTCAGTGCGTCGGTCAGTGCTTGAAGGTGTCCTTCAGCTTTTCCTTCGCCTCACGGGCATCGCCCTTGACCTGCTCGGTCCTGCCCTCGGCGGTAAGTCGCTCGTTCCCCACCGCACGGCCGGCGATTTCCTTCATCTTGCCCTTGGCCTGCTCGGTCTTGGCCTTTGCCTTCTGCTCACCGGACACGGTCATCACTCCCATGCGGTTGAAAACGCTTACCCCGCGGCGCCTGACCAGAAATCCTGACTTCAAACGCCCCGGGACCGCTTTCACCGGTTCCATTCCCGTCTCGACCAGGCGGGTGCACCCGCCACTCCTCGCGCACAGGAAACAGGTAAAGAAGAAGGAACGCCGAACACAAGGTCGGGCAGACGGACATTCGGAGGTCGATAAACCATGCTTCCCCTTCTTCTCGTGCTTCTGCTCGTGTTGATTCTTTTCGGTGCGGGTTTCGCGCTCAAGATCCTCTGGTGGGTGGCGATCATCGTCCTGATCCTCTGGCTGATCGGCTTCGTCGCCCGGCCGAAGGGGAGCAACGGACGCTGGTACCGCTGGTAGCGCCGCACGACACGCCGTACGTCAGGTGGGCCCACCCCGCGTTCCGCGGGGTGGGCCCACGGTCGCGCCGGCAGGGTCCGGCGCGCCGGCGCCGGCCGAGATCGCATGCCGGCAGGGGGCACGGTTTCGCCCGCGATGATGCTTCCCGGTCGGACCGGCCGACCCGGAGGGTGGGGGGGACCGCATGGCTTCGAGGCGCGCATCGACGCGCATACGGACACGCGCGGGCGGGGGCGGGGCGGCGGTGCTCGGAGCCGTCGCTTCGGCGCTCCTGAGGGCTCTGCTCCCGGTGCCGCCCGGTCGGCCGGTCATCCCCTGGACTTCACGGCGGCGCGCGAAACGCGTCGACACGGGGCGGAATCGAGTCGCCCCACCGCCGGGATTCGCCCGCTCAGCGGTCCGACCGGCAGGCGGTCGAGAGGGTCACAGGGGTGAAGGTGACTCCATCATGACAGGTCGGACGGCTTTTCTGTAGGACTGACGACACAGCCGATCTCCCTTGTTCGGGGGCCTGTTCGGATTTGAGAATCTCTCTCATGAATCCCTCGGCGCACATCAATCACGACGCGGTCCTTCGAGCACGGGTGGCCCTCCTCGGTTCCGGGAAGCCGCCCCTCGATCAACGGGTCGCCGCCTACCGTGTGCTCGCCCAGGTGAGCCCCCTGGCGTATCTCCCCCTGCTGGCCGTCGCCTTGGGCAAGTACGCCCGGCGGGAATTCGCCGATCGGCCCGACATCGCGCTGGCCCTCCACGCGGAATCGGCCGCCGCGGCGCGCCGCATGTGCGCACTGGAGCCCGAGCGCGTGGAACTCCTCGTCCATTCGCTGACGTTGTACAGGGAGCAGCTGATCCACATGGACCGACCGGAGGAAGTCCGCACGGTGGAGAAGGAATTGACCACCCTCTTCCCAACCGGTCAGCGGTAGCGCGGTGGTCCGCTCGGCGGTCGACCGCCGAGCGGACGGGGCCGACGGGCCCCGGGTCGTCCGGGCTCAGGTCCGGGGCTTCGGGCGGGTGGTGCCGGGGAGGCAGTCCACCGCGGGGTTGTAGGTCTGGTAGGTGCCCTCGGGGTTCTTCTTCCACAGCCACATGTGCAGGGCGTAGTGGACGGGCTGGCCGGGGAAGTGGCCGCGCAGGGGGCCCGTGAAGGACCGGCCGAAGAGCTTCGGGCGGTCGCCGTCCGTCGTGAGGTCCTGGTCCTTGTCGTAGACCAGCCACTGGACCCCGGCGAGGCGCTTGCCGCCGAGGCCGTCGTCCTCGTAGTACAGCGCGGCGGGCTTGGCGGGATCGACTGAGTTGTCGTACGCGTGGTTGAAGTGCGGGTAGCCGAGGGCGCCCGTGCCGGCCGGGTCGGCCACGCAGTACTTGTCCGGGACGTAGCCCGCCCTCACGCCGGCGGCGTGCCGGAGGAAGGGGGCGGTCGCCCGGTAGACGAGGGCGCGGTCGACGGCGGACCTGCCGGTGTCCGCGCCCGAGGCCGCGGACGCGACGGTGGGACCGGCGGCCGCCGTCAGGGCGAGTGTCGCGGTCGTGATGAGGACCAGGGTGGTGCTGCGAGCCATGCGCGGACTCCTCGGTGGCGGGCTGGTTGCTCGACGAGCAGCATGATGTCCCGGCCCGCCGGACCCGCCACGCGACCCGACCGCACGGCGACCGGACGACTGACCGCCAAACGGCCGAGCGGTGAAGCGGTGACGGCCGACCCGGTCCGCACGTCCGGCGCGGACCGCCTGACTCGAACGAACCAAGCCCCGTTTTGCGATCGGCCCCGTCGGGGAACCGCTGAGTCCACACAGGCGAGTGTCACGGAGGGTGCGGAACATGACGCAGGAGAACGCGACAACGGACGGCGGCGCCGCCGTGCACGACCTCGTGGCGGCCGTGTCCAAGGGCGCGCCGGAGTACCGCTCGTGTCCCCACCCCGTCTACGCCGGCCTGCGCGAGCGGGATCCGGTGGCCCGGTTGACCCCTCCGCACGGCGTCGCGACGTACCTCATCACCCGCTACGACGACGCCCGGGACGCCCTGTCCGACCCGCGTTTCAGCAAGAACATGCGTGGGGCGATGGACATCTACCACGCCGTGTTCGGGGACTTCTTCGACGCCCTGGACGACAACGTGCTGTTCTCGGACCCGCCCCGGCACACACGGCTGCGCCGTGTCCTGCGGAGCGCCTTCACCCCCAGGCGGGTGGAGGAGATGCGGACCGGGATCACCGAGATCGCCGAGCGTCTCCTCGCCGAGTGCCGCAAGAGCGGCACGGTCGACCTGATGTCGTCGTTCGCGTTCCCCCTCCCGATCTCGGTCCTGTGCGAACTCATGACGATCCCGGAGGCCGATCGCCCCGAGATCCTGGAGCGGTTCGCCGTGGTCACGCGCTCCCGGTTCAACCCCGCGGCCAAGGCCGAGTTGAAGGCCGCCGAGGAGTGGCTGCAGGATCGGCTGCGGCGGCTGATCGCGCACCAGCGGGCGAACCCGTCGGACTGCTTCCTCGGGGACATCATCAGGGCGGAGGAGGCCCTGGACGACGCGGAGCTGGTGTCGTCGCTGTGGGTCCTGTTCTTCGCCGGGCACAAGACCACCGCCTACCAGATCGGGAACTCCGTACTCGATCTCCTGCTCCACCCCGATCAACTGGCGAAGCTCCGCACCGACCCCGGTCTGATCCCCCGGGCGGTCGAGGAGATCGTGCGCTTCGAGGGGTCGGTGGAGACGTCGACCTTCCGCTACGCGACGCAGGACGCGGAGATCAGGGGCACGGTGATCCCCAAGGGGTCCCTCGTCCAGATCGCCATCTCGTCGGCGAACCGGGACCCGGGGAAGTTCGACCGCCCCGACGACCTCGACGTGACGCGCGAGGGACTCCAGGGCACCCACCTCGGCTTCGGGCACGGAACGCACTACTGCCTGGGCGCGCCACTGGCACGACTCGAACTAGAAATCGCGCTCTCCTGCCTGCTCCGGGAGTTCCCGGAGATGCGGATCGCACCGGACGAGGAGCCCGCGGGGGCGTGGCTCAAGGGACCGATGGCGGCGTTCCGCGGGCTGGAGCGACTGCGGCTCGTCCTGGAGCCGTCGCGGCCGGTCGAGACGCTCGCCCCCGCGCACCTGCCGCCCACGGCCTCTGTTTCCGCCCGCAAGTGACCCGCTCCGAGGAACGGTGATTTGGCATGCAGAACCCCACGAACACCACCTCCGGTCTGCGCCTGGTGCACGCGCCCGCCGAGGGGCTCCAGCTCCCCCCGGTGGTCACGGGTGACCTCGTCGGCGATCTCGCCCGTGTCGCCACGAAGGATTCCCCACCGGTACTCGACACGGGGCACGGAAGCCGGCCGAAGATCGACATGCACCATCACTACTGCGCCCCGGAATGGCGCGAGTGGGCCGAGCGACACGAGCTGATCGATCCGAGGCAGTTGCCGCGTTGGGCGGGGCTCGGCATCGAGGAAGCGGTCCGGTTCATGGACGGCGCGGGCATCACGACGGCGGTGCTCAAGCCGATGCTGCCGGCCCGCTACCGGTCGTCGGCGCAGCTCCGTGAGGCGATCACCATCACGCTGCGCTCGATGGTCGAGGTGAGCGCCTCCCATCCGGGCCGTTTCCTGCACTACGTGCCGCTGTTCCTGGACGACCTCGACTCGTCGTCCTGGGCCATCCGCCGCGGACTCGGGCAGCTCGGCGCCGTGGGTGTGAACGTGACGGCGAACCACGGTGGCGTCTACCTCGGAGACCCCTCCTACGACCGGGTGTTCGCCGAGCTGAACGAGGCCTCGGCCGTGGTGGACACCCACCCGCACCACCTCCCGGGTGGTCCTCCCGGCGCTCCCACGGTCCCCGGCATCCCGAACTTCATGTGCGACTTCCTGTTGGACACCACCCGGGCCGCCGTGAACATGATCAGCAGGCGGACGCTGGACCGTTTCCCGGACATCTCGGTGATCCTGCCGCACGCCGGTGGCTTCCTCCCGTACATCGCGCCGCGCCTGGAGGCGCTCGGACGGTTCTGCGACCCGCCCATCGATCCCGCCGCGGTCCGCGACCACCTCCGGCGCTTCTACTACGACACGGCGGGCCCCATGGCGCCGGCCGCGACCCTCCTCGCCCATGCCCCCGCCGACCACGTCCTCTTCGGCACCGACTGGCCCGCCGCGCCCGCCGACACGGTGCTGGACCTGGCACTGCCCGCGCTCGACGCCGACCCGGCCCTCACCCCCGAACAGGTCCGCGGGATCCACCACGACAACGCGCTCCGGTTGATCCCGCAGTTGGCCACGGCCTGACGGCGCCGCGGCCGCTTCCGGGTCCGGCGCTCGCGGCCCTCCCGCCCCGCCGCCCCCGTGGGCTCGCGTGGGCGGCACGCGCCGGATCGGGCCGAAGCGGCACCGGCGGACACGTGGTCAGCGCCGGGTCCTGCCGGGGTCGGTGGCCGCACCGGCCGGCGCGGTCCCCGCCGCGCCGGGGGCGGTGTCCGTACCGCCGGGACGGGCGTCCGTACCGCCGGTCGCCCGCGACGCGTACGCCCTCGCGAGGAGACCACCGCCCACCACCAGGGCGAGGGCGCAGAGGATCAGGGCGGCCCCCACCCCGAAGGTGAACCGCACTCCCGTCGCCACTGCCTGCGGGCTCGCCGTCGTGACGTCGTCCGCGGCGGAGGCGAACGTGAACACCGCGCCCATCACGGAGGCACCGGTGACGAGCCCGAGATTGCGCGAGAGGTTCACCAGGGCGGAGGTGACGCCCCGACGCTCCGGGGCGACCTCCGCCATGACGGCGGTGTTGTTGGCCGTCTGGAACAGCGCGTAGCCGGCGGTGACGACCACGAGCGGGACCAGATAGCCCACGACCCCCGACGACACCCGTGTCATCGACAGGGCGACGGCGCCGGCGGCCATCGCGAGGAGCCCCGCACAGATCGTGCGGCGCGCTCCGAAGCGGTCCACCAGCCGGCCGGCCGGTACACCGGTCAGCGCGGCCACCACCGGCCCCACGGCCAGGACCAGTCCGACGAGGGCGTCTTCGAGTCCGAGCCCGCGCGAGAGGTGGAACGGTCCGACCACGAGCGTCGCCATGATCACGGTGGAGACGAGCGTGCCGGCGGCGAGGCCCGCGCTCAGGACCGGATCGCGGAACGCGGCCAACCGGATCAGCGGGGACGCGACGCGCCCCTCGACCCGCACGAAGAGGACGGCGCCGAGCACGGCGGCCGTCAACAGGGCCGCGTTCGGCGCACCGAACCCGCCGTGCCCCAGGGTCATGGCGAGGGCGTAGGCCCCGAGCGTCAGGGCCAGCAGCGCCATGCCCGCGCGGTCGAAGCCGGGCCGTGCTTCGCCGGGCTCCCGCGTCTGCCGGTCGACCGGGAGGTGCCGGCGGGCGAGGAGCAGGGTCAGGATGCCCAGCGGTGCGTTGACGAGGAAGAGCGCCCGCCATCCGAGACCGGAGATCAGCAGGCCACCGAGCGAAGGACCCAGGGCGGTGCCGATCGCGGACATGGTTCCGAGCGTTCCCATGGCGCTGCCGATCCGCGCCTTGGGAACCGTCTCGGCCACGAACGCCATGGTGAGGGCCATCATGACGGCCGCCCCGAGGCCCTGCGCCGCCCGGGCGGCGATCAGCAGCCAGAGCTGGGGCGCGCCGGCGCACAGGACCGAGGCCGCCGTGAACACCGCGATCCCGGCGAGCAGCAGCCGACGACGGCCCAGAAGGTCGCCGAGCCGTCCGGCACCGACGATCAGGGCGGTGACGGCCAGGAGGTAGGCGAGCACCACCCATTGGACCTGCTGGAAGGAGGCCGTGAACACGTGCGCCAGCGTGGGCAGGGCGACGTTGGCACTGCCGGCGCCGAGCGAGGAGAGCACCATCGCCAGCGAGAGTGTGGCGAGCGCCCCTCGCGGCGAGGTCGTTCCCCCGGTGTTCCTCGCGCCGGTGTTCCCCGCGCCGGCGGCGCCGGCTTTCCCGCGTCCCTCGTCGATCGGTCTCAACACGAACTCCGTTCTCTCACGGCCTCCGCCGACCCGGCCGCCGCGTGGCGACGGATGGGGCGGGAGGCGGCGTGGCGGGCGGCCCGGGCCGGTGTTCGGCCTCGGTGCGCTGCCGGGGAGCGTGCACCGGCCCTCGCGAGACGACAATCTTTGTTGCCGGTTCCGGGACAACGGTATGGAATGCCCCCATGGACAGACCACAGCCCTACCGAGCGGTCCTCGACGAGGTCGGCCCCCGACTCAGGCGCGTGCGCGCCGCGCGCGGACTCACCCTGGCGGCTGTCTCCGAGGCGACCGGCATCTCCAAGAGCACCCTGTCCCGGCTGGAGTCCGGGCAGCGCCGACCCAGTCTGGAACTGCTGCTGCCGCTCGCGGGCACGTACCACGTACCCCTGGACGACCTGGTGGGAGCGCCCGAAGTGGGCGACCCCCGGGTGCGGTTGACGTCCCACGCCCTGCCGAACGGCGGGGTGTACGTACCCCTGTCCCGCACCCCGGGCCCCATCCAGGCGTACAAGATGATCATCACCGATCGGGGGGCCGACCCCTCCCCGCGGACCCACGAGGGTTACGAGTGGCTGTACGTGCTGAACGGCCGGTTGCGCCTGGTCCTCGGCGAACACGACCTGGTCCTCGGCGCGGGCGAGGTGGCGGAGTTCGACACCCGGGTGCCCCACTGGTTCAGCAGCGCGGACGGACGGCCCGTCGAGGTCCTCAGCCTCTTCGGACGGCAGGGCGAACGCATGCACGTACGCGCGAAGCCGCAGTCCTGACGCGCCGATCCGGCGCACGGGGTCACCGCCCGGGACAGCCCGGGCGGTGACCCCGCGGACCCGTCAGCCGAGGCGGGTGAGCCTGTTCCCGAACGAGGGCTCGGCCAGGTCGACGCCCACCGCCACCGGTACGGTCTTGGCGCCGGCGCCGTCACCGACCGTCAACACTCCCACTTCGGCGCCGGCCTTCGCGGTGTGGGGCAGCGCGGAGGCGCCGTCGCCGAGGGTGAGGCGCAGTCGCTGGCCCGGAACACCGATCGCGTTCAGGTCCTTCGTGGCGACGAGCGGGGTACGCCCGCCGAGTCCGTCGTCCACATGACCGACGACCTGTCCCTTGTGGATGACCGGAGTCGAGGCGAGGGCCTTGCGGACCGCGTCGATCACCTTCCTGCTGTTCTCCTTCACCAGCTTCAGGCTGTCGCCGCCGTTCAGGTCGGGGCCGTCCGCGTGCTGGTCCATCATCGTGCCGAGGATCAGGGGCGTCTCCTCGCCCACCGACTTGAACGAGGCCCACAGCAGTGTGCCGCCGGCCGCCGAACTCGACCCGGTCTTGATGCCCTTGACGCTGAGGTCCGCCGCCGTGAGCAGGCTGTCGTTGTTGTTGTAGATCGGCTTCGGCAGCCCCGGGATGGTCGCGTTGGGCAGTTTGACGATCGCGCGGAAGGAGTCGTTCTTCATCACCGCCTCGGCGAGCTTCAGTTGGTCGACGGCGGTGCTGACGGTGGCCTTGTCCAGGCCACTGGGATCGGTGTAGACGGTGTCCTTCATGCCGAGTTCCGCGGCGGCGGCGTTCATCTTCGCGACGAAGGCGTCCTGCGAGTCCGTGCCGGAGTCCCAACGCGCCAGCAGACGGGCGACGTTGTTGCCCGAGGGGATCATCAGCATCTTGAGCATGTCCTGCTGGCTGTACTTGGCTCCCGCCGTGAGTCCCTCGATCCGGGACTCGTCCTCGGAGGTCCCGTCCGCCACCGCCGCCGCGTCGACCGTGATGTCGGGACCCTTGTCGGTGGGTTTGGCCAACGGATGGTCCTTGAGGATCACGTAGGCCGTCATGACCTTGGCGACGCTCGCGGTAGGGACCGGTTTCTGCTCACCGAACACCGCGATGTCACCGGAACCGGGCACGCGGATGGCGCCCTGGCCCTTGGCCGGCCAGGGAAGGGTGAGCTGTCCGTCGACGGTGTGGAAGGCATCCGCGGCGACGAGCTTCGGTTGGGGCAGGGGGCGCATGAGCTGGGCCCCGGCGAAGCAACCGGCGAGGGCCAGCACGATCGGCGTCCAGATCTTGACGCGACGCAGCGCGGTCCGGCGGGGGGTCTCCACCGGCGGCGGTGTGTTGGTGAGCTGGGCCAACATGTCCAGCGGGGGCTGCGGGGGCCTCGGGACCTCGCGGGTGCGCTCCGGAGCGAGGGCGGCCGGGGCGGGGGCCTTCGGGGCGGAAGCGGGCACGGGGGCCGGGGTCGGGGCGGGGGCGGGGGCGGGGGTCGGGGCAGGGGTCCGGGCAGGGGTTCGGGTGGGGGCTTCCAGTGCCTTCAGGGCGACGAACTCGCTGGTCCGCTCGGCGTCGTCCGGGGTCTCTCGCGCCCACGACGGCACGCGTATGGGCGCGGGCGCCGACGATCCGCCTCTCGATCCCTTCTCGGGCCCCGCCTTCGGCCGTGCGTCCGGACCCGATGCGGCTCCCCCGGTGGTCCCCTCCTCGGCGGAGCCCTCGCCGGCCTTCGGGGCCTTCGGGGGTTCCACGGCTTCCGGAGCCGCCTCGGTCCGCGGAGCCGCCGGATCGGCCTTCGACGCCCGCTCGGGCCCGGCGAGCTCTTCCTGGTCAGGGGTCGACTCCCCGGAGTCGGCCGTCCGCCCGGGCTCCGGAGTCCCCTCGACCTCCGGGGCCGGGTCGGGCACGGCCGCGTCCTCGGAATCGTCCGCCTGCTCGGGGTCGACCGAGGCCTCCGAATCGTCCGCCTGCTCGGGGTCGGCCGGGGCCTCGGCGCCGGCCGACCGCTGGGGCTCCCCTGCCTCCTCGGGCTCCGCCGCCTCCCTGGACTCCCGCGACCCTTCAGGCCCTGCCGTCGTCTCGGGCTCCGGCGTCACCTCGGAATCCTCCCGGCCGTCGCCGGACGTCGCGGCCCGCCCCGAGGGCTCGGGCGCGCCCTCGCCGTCGGCCACCTCGGGATCGCCCTCGCCCGGGCCGGCTTCCGCGGGCCCGGCTCCTCTCGTGTCGTCCGTGTCGCCGCCGTCCACCCGCACGGGCTCCGCGGTGGTCGTCCGCCCCGCATCCGTTTCCGATGTCCCCAGGTGCGCCGCGGTGTCCGTAGTGCCCGAAGCCTTCGGGGCCTCCGCAGGGTCCGAGGAACCGTCCGCCACCGTTACCGCCTTCATCCCAGCCCCGCCTTGACATTCGCCTCCGGCGGCCGCTCCATCGCCCACGCGATGACGGTGGTCCGCCGGCTCTCGCCGATACCGTTCACCGGCGGGTCCCACGGAACCCGCCGGACCTCTAGATGCGCGACGGGCCCGGGCCGTTCCCCCTCCCCCATCCTGTGACCGTTCGGTCATACTCCGACGTCAGAGCGGGTGCGGGCGGTGCCCCCGCGAACAGGCGGGCGGGGCTGTGGCGAGGGTGGCCGTACGGTTCCCGGAGTGACCGGTCTCACGTCGCCCTCGGCCCTGCCGCTCCCTTCGGCCGTCATCGCGCCCTGACAGACTCCGTCCTTGATCACGGGGGCGAGGGGCCTCCGTACGGGCGGAATCGGGAGAGTTGTGCGCAAGGCGAAGTGGGTGGCCGCGGCCGCCGGTGTGGCGTTGCTGGTCGCGGGTTGTGGGAACGACGGCGGCGCCGACAAGGGCAAGGGCGGCGAGGCACCCGCGTCCGGGGCGGCGGCACCGGCGGAGCAGGGTGCGGGCGCCTTGGACGCCGCCGCGGTGAAGCAGGAGATCGCGGGCGCCGCCACGGCCGCCGGCTTCACGGAGAAGTCGGGGGACGACGTCCCGGCGAGCCTCCGGTCCTGCATGGTGTCCTGGAACCCGGACGGCAAGAAGGCCGCCGATTCGAAGCAGTCCTTCGACGGCACCGTCGCCGCCCTCGTGAAGGGAGGCTGGAAGGAGACGCGGACCTCCGACCAGCCGATGTCCGTCATCAAGTCGCTGGACAAGAGCGGCTGGACGGTGAAGGCGAGCCACCAGGGCAAGGCCGGCAGCCTGCTGATCATCTCCTTCATCGCCGTGGACAACGGACCCACCTGCGCGAAGGCCTTCCAGGAGGACCTGACCAAGAACAAGCAGTAGCCCCGGACCGCCGCGTCCGTGTCCCGCGGGCCGGACGCGGGCGCCCGGGGAACGGTCAGCCGTTGAGTGCGGCCATCAGCTCCGGGGCGTACCGGTCGCCCGAGACCACTCCGTGCGGGGCCACGGCGTCGATGGCGGCCAGATCGGCATCCGTGATCGTCACCGCGGTCGCGGCGACGTTCTCCTCCAGGTAGCGGCGGCGCTTGGTGCCGGGGATGGGTACCGCGCCCCGGCGCAGCGTCCAGGCCAGGGCGAGCTGGGACGGGGTGACGCCCTTCTCGGCGGCGAGGCGGCGGACCTGCTCGACGACGGCGAGGTTCCGGTCGAAGTTCGCGCCCTGGAAGCGGGGGTCCGTACGCCGGAAGTCGTCCGCCGCGAAGTCGTCCGGGCTGGTGACGGCGCCGGACAGGAAACCTCGGCCGAGCGGCGAGTAGGCGACGAGCCCGATGCCGAGTTCGCGCAGGACGTCCAGGACGCCGTCGTGCTCGATGCCCCGCTCGAAGAGGCTGTACTCCGTCTGTACGGCGGCGAGCGGGTGGACGGCGTGGGCCCGCCGGATGGTGGTGGGCGCGACCTCGCACAGGCCGATGTGGCGGACCTTGCCGGCCGTGACGAGCTCGGCCATCGCGCCGACGCTCTCCTCGACGGGCACGTTCGGGTCGACGCGGTGCAGGTAGTACAGGTCGATGCGGTCGGTGCCGAGGTGACGCAGGGACCGCTCGGCCGCCCGATGGATGTACTCCGGAGTGCCGTTGAGGCCTCGGAAGGCCCCCTCGTCCGTGAACTCGACACCCGTCTTGGTGGCGACCACGGCGGCTTCACGGCGGCCGGCGAGGGCCTTGCCGAGGAGCTGTTCGTTGACGAAGGGGCCGTAGCCCTCGGCCGTGTCGAGCAGCGTCACCCCCAGCTCCAGCGCCCGGTCGATGGTGGCCAGCGACTCGGTCTCGTCGGTGGCGCCGTAGTGGGCGCTCATTCCCATCAGCCCGAGGCCCTCGACGCCGACCTCGAGTCCCTGACCGCCCAGTGCGCGGATCTCCATGACATGCCCCTTTACAAGCAGAAACCATTAAGTAACTAACTGGATAGGTCAACCATGCATCCGACCCCGGGAGAATGTCAATAACCAGATAGTTACTTGTTAGGCTGCACGCATGGCACGGAATTCCAGCGCTACCAAGGCACGCCTGCTCGACGCGGCCTTCTCCGAGTTCGCGACGTACGGCATCGCCGGTGCGCGGGTGGACCGCATCGCCGAGACGGCGCAGGCGAACAAGCGGCTCATCTACGTGTACTTCGGCAACAAGGAGGAGCTCTTCGACGCGGTCCTGCTGAGGGCGCTGGAGTCGGGCGCGGAGTCGGTCCCGTTCGACGCCGACGACCTGGCGGGCTACGCCGGCGCCGTCTTCGACCATCTCGTCGAGCGCCCGTCCCTGATGCGGCTCGTGCTGTGGAAGCAACTGGAACGCCCCGGCAGCACGGACGTCGAGGCGGAGTCCTACCGCGACAAGATCGCGGAGGTGGAGCGGGCCCAGCGCGCCGGCCGTGTCGATCCGTCCCTGGATCCCGCCGACGTGCTGACGCTGGTGATGGGACTGTCCCAGGCCTGGTTCGGCGCGGTGGGCGGCCCCGCGGCCGGCGGCCAGGGCGTCGACTGGCCGGCCGAGCACCTCTCGCGACATCGCGCGGCGGTGGTCGAGTCCGTACGCCGCGCCACGGCCGCGCCCGAGGTCTGACGCCTGGGGTCTGGCACACGGGGTCTGAAACGCGGGGTCTGCCCCGGGGCTGCCGCCTGCCGTCCGAGGCCTGGGGCCGGGCGGCGCGACCGACGCCCGCGACCGCCTCCAGAAGGCGACCCCCGAAGACGACCCCCGAGCCGATCACATCGAGGGACGGAACGGATCCTTCCGGTCATGTCCACACCCCTACGGCATGCGTACGAGGCGATTTACGGCACCGGGATCCCAACCGGCGACGATCGCCTGTACGTTCCGCCTCACAGGTGGGAACAACCCCATGGGGAGGCCGATGTGAAATTCACGCGCATACGTACGAGACGAAGGACCGCGGTTGTGGTCGGCGGGGCCGTGGCGCTGGCAGCGCCGCTGGTGGTGGCCGGTGGCGGGGCGGCGCAAGCCGCCACCTGCAACGTGACCACCGGGCCGTACCAGCGGCAGGTCGAACAGTTCCTGGGGCGACCGGTCGACGGGGTCCAGTCGGCCGCCGACTGCACCGCCATCAGATCGTTCCAGGCGACCCACGGCATCACGCCGACCGTGGGCTACGCGGGAGCGCTCACCTGGCGCACGATGAGCACGATGTTGGACCAGCGGGCGGCGGGCACCACCCCCAACAAGGCGGGCAAGTGTCCGACCAATCTGGGGCGAATCGCCTGCGTTGACCTGACGCGACAGCTCAGTTGGGTCCAGGACGGCGCGAAGCTGGCCTACGGTCCGGTGCCGGTGCGCACCGGCAAGGACGGCACCGAGACCCGGACCGGCCTGAAGAAGATCTACTACCGCAACATCAACCACTGGTCGACGATCTACAACGTCGCCATGCCCTACTCCCAGTTCTTCGACGGCGGCATCGCCTTCCACTCCGTGGACAAGAGCATGTGGAACCCGCCCGGGTCCGGTGGGTGCGTCAACATGCGGATCGCGGACGCCAAGGCGTACTGGAACATGCTGAAGAACGGCGACGACGTCTACGTCTACGGGAACAAGCCCGGGACCTGACCACCACCGCGGCGCCCCCGGCGGGCGCTCAGCGCCAACGGGGGCCTCGCAACCACTTCACGGCCGACCGACCCGCCGACGCGGCACGGCTGATCAGGGAGGTGATCGGCGGGGCGGCTCAGAACCGGTGAGCCGCCCGCGCCCCGAACGCCAGGCCCACGGTCAGCAGGGCCAGTGCGCCGCAGAACGCCGGGGGCGACCACATCAACAGGGCCGGCCCGAACAGCGTGGTCGGGAAGGCCACGATGCACCAGGGAACGGCCAGGCCGTAGAGGTCCGACCGCCGACCGCTCACCAGTGCCCACGCGCCGGCCCCGAGACCGAGCCAGAGCAGCAACACCCGTGACCACAAGCCCGATTCCGACGCGGGCGGATAGGTCCGGACGAGTCCGCCGATCTCCAGCCGGACCACCTGCCCCTGCCAGGTCCGCAACCGTGCGCGATCGCCGGCCCGTACCTCCTCGTAGGTCTCCGCGGCGACCCCCAACCAGTCGGAGCCGCCGCTCCAGACCACCTTCACGTCGTGGTACCGGGTGCAACTGGTGCCGGCGTTGCCACCCCCGCCCCCGATCGTCACGGGTGCGCCGCCCACCCCGCCCGCGCCGGCGGCGGCGCCGCCGATGGTGACCGGCACCCCGCCCGCCGTCGTGCCGCCGCTGGTGCCGTTCGACGTACAGGTCTGCCCGGTCCTGCGGTCACGAACCTCACCCGTCTCCTCGTGGAGGCACTCCTCGCCGCCGCACACGGCCGCGCGGCCGTACGTGACGGTCGCGTCGTGGCCCCGGTCGAGGGCCCGCGCGCAGAAGAGGACGGCGAGAACCGCGCCGAAGGCGACCAGTGCCCGTAACCAGGGCCGGAGCGAGTCCCCGTACCGACCGCCCCTGTACTTCCCGGACTTCACCAGGACGTGATGCCCCTCGCGGGGTCCCGCCATGCCGAAGCGGAAAAGGTGATGCACCGTCCGACGCGCGTCCATAGACTCACCGGTGTGTGCCACGAAGAGCGCGGCGCGTGTTTCGTCGAACCAGTCCACGAGGGGAGCCCGGCCATGTGTCACCGCATCGCCGTCCACGCTCCCCGGTCCCGGTACGACGTGATCCTGGTGTCTCCGGTTTCCCGGTAACGGCTGCGCGGCCGTCACCGGATGTCCGAGACGAAGTGACGAAGAAGACCTGACTCCCCCGGCGAACGAGCCGGTCGCGCGGTGTGCGCGGCCCGCCTTCGCGGCGCCTCCACGTACCCGGAAACCGGCATGCCGCCGGTACGAGTACGCCGGTACGAGTACGCCGGCATGCCGGTACGCCGTACGCCGGTATGCCGGTATGCCGGTATGCCGGGCAAGCGGATTCGGTCCGCCTTCCGTCGCTTCCTCCACCCATCGCGCCGCCCTCATTCCCATGCCCTCGGAAAGGCCTCGGGCCATGCGCACCACACCTCTGACCACCGTCCGCAACCTCGGCATCCTCGCCCACGTCGACGCCGGCAAGACCACACTCACCGAACGGGTCCTGTACGCGACCGGAACCACCCACAAGCGCGGTGAGGTCCACGACGGGACGACCGTCACCGACTACGACCCCCAGGAACGCGACCGCGGCATCACCATCTTCGCGGCGGCGGTGAGTTGCACCTGGAACGAGCATCGGATCAACCTGATCGACACCCCGGGACACGTCGACTTCGCCGACGAGGTGGAACGGTCGCTGCGCGTCCTCGACGGCGCCGTGGCCGTCTTCGACGCCGTCGCGGGCGTCGAACCGCAGAGCGAGTCGGTGTGGCGCCAAGCCGACCGGCACGGGGTGCCCCGCATCGCGTTCGTCAACAAGATGGACCGGGTCGGGGCGGATCTCGACGCCGCCGTCGCCTCGCTGCGCGACCGGCTCCACGTCGTTCCCCTGGTGGTCCACCTGCCCATCGGGCGGGAGGACGGCTTCACCGGGGTCGTGGACCTCGTCCGCATGCGGGCACTGGTCTGGAGCGCGGCGGCCGGCGGATCCGGTTCCGGGTCAGGGACGTTCGAGGTGGGCGCGGTGCCGGACGCCCTGCGGGAGGAGGCGTCGCGGCGCCGCCGGCTGCTCGACGAGCGGGTGGCGGAGCTGCACCCCGCCGCCCTGGAGGAGTACTGCGCCACGTCGTCGCTCTCCACCTCCACGTTGATGGCCGCGCTGCGTGAACTGACGCGTGGGGGTGAGGGCGTGGTGGTGCTGTGCGGCTCCGCGTACCGCAACCGTGCGGTGGAACCGCTGCTCGACGCCGTCGTGGACTACCTCCCCTCCCCGGCGGACATGCCGCCGGTGCGCGGAACCGCGCTCCACGGGGCCCGCGCGGAAGGGGAGGAGGAGCGCGTCGCCGATCCGGCGGCCCCGTTCGCCGCGTTGGCCTTCAAGGTGAACGCGACGGCGACCGGGCGGCTGACGTGTCTGCGCGTCTACTCGGGAACGATGCGAAAGGGGGAGACCGTACTGGACGCGACGGCGGGCCGGACCGAACGGATCGGCCGCATCCTGCGCGTCCAGGCCGACCGCCACGCCGAGGTGGAGCAGGCGGTGGCCGGGGACATCGTCGCCGTGGTCGGACTCAAGTCCACCCGCGCCGGGACGACGCTGTGCGCTCCGGACGCGCCGCTGGTCCTCGAACCGCCCACGGTGGCCGTGCCGGTGGTGTCCGTGGCGGTCGAGGCGGGCGCCCGGGCCGACATCGGTCGCCTGTCGTCGGCGTTGGCCCGGTTGGTCGAGGAGGACCCCTCCCTGGCCGTGCGGACGGATCCCGAGACGGGGCAGACGGTGCTGTCGGGAATGGGCGAACTGCATCTGGAGGTAGCGGTGGAGAAGATCCGGCTCAGCCACGGGCTGCGCGTCGAGGTGGGTCGCCCCCGGGTGGCCTACCGGGAGACGGTGGCTCGCGGAGTGTCCGGTCTCGTCTACCGGCACGTGAAGCAGGACGGCGGCGCGGGCCAGTTCGCCCACGTGGTCATCGACGTCGCCCCCTTGGACGGCGACGACGGTGACGCCTGCGCCGCACGCGACGACTCCGGTACCGGTACCGGTGGTTCGGGCGGGACGGGCGGCTTCGTGTTCCGGTCCGTGGTCGTCGGTGGCCGGGTGCCGCAGGAGTTCGTCCGCGCGGTGGAGGCGGGTTGCCGGGACGCGCTCGCCGAGGGTCCCCTCGGCGGTCATCCGGTGACGGGGCTGCGGGTCACGCTGACCGATGGCGCCACCCACTCCAAGGACTCCTCGGAGATGGCGTTCCGGGCGGCGGGGCGGTTCGCGCTGCGCGAGGCGTTGCGCGCCGCGACCATGGAGCTGCTGGAGCCGGTGGTCGAGGTCGTGGTGACCGTCCCCGACGAGGCCGTCGGCGGTGTGCTCGGTGACCTCGCGGCGCGACGCGGACGGGTCGCGGGATCGACCACGCGGACCGGGAGCACCTCGATCACGGCGGCCGTTCCGTTGGCGGAACTCTTCGGTTACGCCTCCCGGTTGCGCAGCCGCAGCCAGGGCCGGGGCACGTTCACCTCCCGGCCCGTGGGGTACGCCCCCGTGCCCGCGACGGTGTACGCCCGGGGCGCGTCCGACTGACGCGTGGCCCCCGACCGCCCCGGCGGTCGGGGGCCTTCCCGCGTCGGGCCCTCCCGTCGAGCCTTCCCGCGTTCGGGTCTTCCCGCGTCGGGCCTCCCCCTCGGGTCGTCCGCGCGGGCGGTGTCCGCAGAGGGCGTGCCCGGGACGCCTTCGGGGCAGGCGTATAAGGTGTGCGGCCATGACCGGATCAGACTTCCTCGACACGGCCCGGGTGTTCTACGACACCGTGGCCCTCGACTACACCGAGCACTTCGGCGACTGGCTGGTCGACAGACCGCTCGACCGGGCGATGGTGGCCGGGTTCGCCGAACTCGTGAGCGCGGGCGCCGGCGGGCCGGTCGCCGACATCGGCTGTGGCCACGGACACCTGACGGCGTACCTGGACGGGCTGGGGCTGTCCGCGTTCGGGCTCGACCTGTCGCCGGCCATGGTCGCGTTGGCCCGGAGCACGTATCCGCACCTGCGGTTCGAGGAGGGTTCCATGACCGCCCTGGACCTGGCGGACGGTTCCCTCGGCGGCGTCCTCGCCTCGTACTCGATCATCCACGTCCCGCGGGAGCTGCTGCCCGGGGTGTTCGCCGAGTTCCATCGGGTGCTGGCCCCCGGCGGTCACCTGATGCTGTCCTTCCAGGTGGGCGACGCTCCCTTGCGCGTGGAACGGCCGTTCGGCCACGAGGTGGCGCTCGACTTCCGTCGGCAACGGCCGCGGTGGATCGCCGAGGCCCTCGACCGGGCCGGGTTCGCGGTCCGCGCGCGGCTGCTGCGGGAACCCGAGGAGGGCGTGGAGAAGGTGCCGCAGGCCTACGTCGTGGCCCGCAAGCCGGCGGCGGCCCCCGCCGTGTCGTGACGCGCGGTCCCGGCTCCCCCTCCCCCGCCGTGTCGTGACGCGCTGTCCGAGGGGGAGGCCGAGCCCGGCGGCGTCCTCGCCGACCCGGGTGAGCACGGAGACCGGGTCCTGGTCGTCGCAGTAGTTGTTGCCGGTGGAGTGGAGACGATGCCGATCGCCTTTCCGCCGGCGACCAGCGGCCCCCCTGAGTCGCCCCGGGCGATGCTGTCGTCGGTGCCGGGTGCGGAGGCTCCGCAGACCTTCAGCGAACCACGGCGCGGAGCCGCGCGCCCCGGTTCCCCGCGGGGCCGGCGGACCGGACCGCCGCGCGAATGTAGGCTCCTCATAAAGATGAACGACGGATGGTCGGCAATAGGGGTGGGGATGAAGGCAGGCAAGGCTGCCGCGGGTGTCACCGCGGCGCTGTTCGTGACGGTGGGTGCGGTGGGCTGTACGGCGAGCCCGGTCGCCAAGCAGGCCGCGGAGTCGGCGGAGGTCCTGGTCGCGGCGCTGTCGCAGGCTTCCGACGAGGCGTCGAAGGCCGGTTCGGCGAACATAGACATGACCGTGACGTCGCCGGACACGGGCGGGAGGCCGGTGTCCATGAAGGGTGTCTACTCCTGGGGCAACGGCCTCGCGTTGGAGACCGAGATGCCGGCCAAGGACCTCCAGATGGAGGAGCTGGTCGCGGACGACACCATCACGATGCGCCTCGTGGACGGGGCGTACTACTACGGGGTCGACCCGGCGGAGACGGGCCCGCTCAAGGGCAAGACCTGGTTGAAGCTCGAGGCGTCCGCCGTTCTGGGCGAGGCGGGCGCGGCCGGCATGAGTCGGGGGGAGGCCGACCCGACCGCCGGCCTGAAGTCGCTCAAGTTCGCCCGGGGCGTCACCAAGGTCGGAACGGAGAACGTCAACGGCAAGAAGGCGGTCCACTACCACGCCTCGGTTCCGGCGGACAAGCTCGGCGACGCGGCGGCCATGTACAACGCGCTGGGCACGGGCGATGAACTCGTGGCGGACGTCTGGGTCGACGACAAGGGCATGCCCGCCCGGATGAAGCAGACCTTCGGGACGACCACCGTCAACATGGACTTCCTGTCCTTCGGCGTCGCGCGGGCGATCACCGCCCCGCCGGCCGGCGACACGGCGGACGTGACCGAGATGGTCAAGAAGGGTGTGGGCGGCCCGGCCTGACACCCGAGGCCACTGACCCCCGTCGGGGGTCAGTGGCCTCGATCGCACCGGTCGCCCGGCCCGTGTCGCCGCCCCCGGACGAGCCCGGGGTGTCGCGCTCAGACCTTGCGCCACCGTGCCATGGCCCACGAGAACACACCGAACAGCACCAGCCCGATGGCCACGGCGATGAGCAGCCAGGGGCCGGCCGGGGTCTGGGTGAAGGTCTTCAGGGTGTCGTCCATGCCCTTGGCCTGGCTCGGGTCGTAGCGCCACGCGGCGTACAGGACGAAACCGCCGGCCGCCGTGAAGACCGCGCCGCGGGCCACGCCGCCGGTGACCCCGAGGAAGTCCACGGCCTTGCGCCAGTGGTCGGCGACTCCGGCCATGTCCAGGTGCTTGCGGAAGGTGCGGCGGGCCGCCCGTACCGCGATGACCACGCCCGCGACGGCGATCCCGAGCCCGACGGCGCCCACCAGCCACCGTCCGGCGGGGAGTTCCATCGCGGACGCCGTCAGGTCACGCGACTGTTCGTCGCCGCCGGAGCCGCCCCCTCCGGAGCCCGTCGCGAAGGACAGCACCGAGAAGGCGGCCGTGGCGTAGAAGACGGCGCGTCCCGCCGCCGTGAGACGCTTCGTGGCCTTGTCGCCCTTCGGGCCGGCCGCGCCGAAGGCCGCCTCGGACAGACGCCACAGCACCATCCCGATCAGGCCGATGCCGACGGCCCAGACGAGGACGCTCCCGAACGGCTTGCCCGCCAGTTCCTGGAGCGCTCCCTGCCGGTCCGCCTCCCCGCCGCCCTTGCCGAAGCCGACGCGGACGGCGATCAGTCCTATGAGGATGTACAGCGCGCCGCGCGCCGCCAACCCGCACCGGGCCGTGACGGACCGGGCCGTGCCGCCGCGCGAGGCGGAACGGACGCCCTCCCCCACCACGCCCGCTCTGGCGGTACTCACACCTCACCGCGCCAGGCGCCGGTCTCGGCACCGCGAGACTCGATGAACACCTTGAACCGCTTCAGGTCGCCGCTCACCCGGTGCTTGACGAGGCCGAGCTTGTCGGCGGCGTTCTCGGCGAGGCCCTCGGGAATCCAGTTCATGTGCAGGGACACCTGGGTGGTGGTCGCGTCGACCGCCTCGAAGGTGACCAGTCCGGCCTGGCGGGTGTCGCCGTCCACGGTCGTCCAGGCCACGCGGCGGTCCGGAACCTGCTCGGTGATGCGCGCGTCGAACTCGCGCTCCACGCCGTTGACCTTCGTGACCCAGTGGGTGAGGGTGTCGCCGCGCTGCTCCACCCGGTCGACGCCCTCCATGAAGGCGGGGAAGCTCTCGAACTGTGTCCACTGGTTGTAGGCCGTCCGAACAGGGACGTTGACCTCCACGTACTCCTCGACGTGCGCCATGAGTACCCCTTCCATACAGGTCGGTGCCGGAGCGCCCGATCATCCGGGCGTCGGTGCGCCGGGTCGGCCGCTCCGAACACGCGGATACCCGAACCCTCTTCCTCCATGCGGCCCCGCCCGGCCCGGCCCGCGCCCTCCCGTCATCCGGCCGTGGCGGCGCACCGCGGGGCCGTTGTTGGACACCCCGGCGCGTTCGCCGGGCCCCGATGTCGACGATGATCGATCGGCGAGGGCGAGGGCGGCGGTGCCGCGACAGCCGCCGCACCCCGGCGCAGTACCCGTTCGAGCAGAGGAGACACCCCATGGCAGCCGACGCGAACCGCGGTTCGAGCACCGTCCACGTCCGTGCCGCACGGCCGGCGGACTTCGCGCGGTGGCGTGTCCTCTACCGCGGCTACGCGGACTTCTACCGGGTGGAGCAGACCGAGGAGGCCGCCGCGCTGGTGTGGTCGTGGGTGCACGACCCCGCGCACGAGGTGGAGGCCCTGGTGGCCGAGGACGGCGAGGGCCGGCTCGTCGGCCTCGCGCACTACCGCCCGTACGCGCGTCCCCTCTCGGCGTCGGTCGGCTGCTTCCTCGACGACCTGTTCGTCGCCCCCGAACACCGCGGCGGCGGCGCCGCCGACCTGCTGCTGGCCCGACTGTCCGAGATCGCCGCGGAGCGCGGCTGGAGCGTGGTCCGCTGGATCACCGCCGACGACAACCACCGGGCGCGCTCCAAGTACGACCAGGTGGCGACCCGGACCATGTGGGTCACCTACGACATGCCGCCCGCACGCTGATCCCGGGTCCCGCGCGCCGGAGGCTCACGACGGGGTTGCCCCGCAGGGGACCGGGGAAGGCAGTGGGGGGCGAAACCCGGGAAGATCGCGCCGCGGGCCGGCGCGGGCACCGTACCCCTGGTGGCCGGCGGCTCGGCGGGCGCGACGGATTCGTCCCGATCGACGTCGATCCGACCGCCATCCCAGGGAGTCATGAGTGAACCGGCCCGCGCCCAGCCCCGTGCCTCAACCCGCACCTGGCCCCGTCCCCCACCCCGAAGCCCCGCTCGTCCTCGACCCCTCCGGATCGGACCGGCACGCCGAACACCGGCTGCTGCGCGCCCGGGGGGCGGCGGCCCGCGTCGACATCCTCGGCGTCACCGCGTGGGCCGTCTCCGAACCCGCCCTGCTCAAGCGGTTACTCACCGGCCCCGACGTGTCCAAGGACGCCCGGGCCCACTGGCCTGGTTTCGACCTGGCCGTGGAGACCTGGCCCCTCGCGCTCTGGGTGGCGGCGAGCAACATGTTCACCGCCTACGGAGCCGACCACCGGCGGCTTCGGCGGATGGTGGCCCCCGCGTTCAGTGCGCGCCGCGTGGCCGCGCTCCGGGAGACGGTCGAGGTCATCGTCGCCGGCCTCCTCGACCCGCTCGCGGCCGTCCCGCCCGGCGAGGTCACCGATCTGCGGGAACGGCTCGCGTACCCGCTGCCCATCGCGGTGATCGGCCACCTCATGGGGGTGCCCGTCGACCAACGCGAGGGGTTCCGTGCGGTCGTCGACGGTGTCTTCGACACCACGCTCACCCCGGAGGAGGCCTCGATCAACACGATGCGGGTCTACGAGGTCCTGGACCGGCTGATCGCCACCAGGCGGGCGGCGCCCGGAGACGACATGACCTCCCTGCTGATCTCTTCCCGCGACGAGGAGGGCGACGGGTCGGCGCTGTCCGACGTCGAACTGCGCGACACCCTTCTCCTGATGATCAGCGCCGGCTACGAGACGACGGTCAACGTCATCGACCAGGCCGTCACCGCCCTTCTGACGCGGCCCGACCAGTTGGAGCACCTGCGCGCCGGGCGCGCCGGTTGGGGCGACGTCGTCGAGGAGACCCTGCGTCACGAACCGGCCGTCAAGCACCTGCCGATGCGTTTCGCCGTCGTCGACATCCCGCTGCCCGACGGGCAGGTCATCGCCAAGGGCGAACCGATCCTCGCCTCGTACGCCGCCGCCAACCGCCACCCCGACTGGCACGGCACGGACGCCGACACCTTCGACGTCACCCGGCTCACCAAGGACCACCTGGCCTTCGGGCACGGCGTCCACTTCTGTCTGGGCGCGCCGCTGGCCCGGCTGGAGGTGGAGGTCGCCCTGCGGCAGCTCTTCGACCGTTTCCCCGCCATGGAACTCGCCGTCCCCGCGGCCGGGTTGCGGCCCGTCGCCTCCCTGATCAGCAACGGCCACCGGACCCTTCCCGTACGCCTGCGGAGGTGAGCGGGCCCCCGGGGCCGTGAAGGCTCCGGGGGCCCGCTCGGCGCGCTCACCCCAGGCGGTTCCAGAGGAAGGTGTGGGTGAGCGCCTCGTTCACGGCGGCCTGGGCGTTGTCGGTGGCGCCCGCGTGCCCGCCGCCGGCCGTCTCGTGGAAGTGGACGACATGGCCCAGCTCCCGCAGCCGGGCGGCCGCCTTGCGCGCGTGCCCGGGGTGGACCCGGTCGTCGCTGGTCGCGGTGAGGAGCAGGATCGGCGGGTAGGGCCGGTCCGACCGGAAGGCGTGGTACGGGGAGAGGGCCTCCAGGTGGGGGCGGTCCTCGGCCCGGTCGGGGTCCCCGTACTCGGCGGTCCAGGACGCGCCCGCGAGGAGCCGGTGGAAGCGCAGGAGGTCGAGGATCGGGAAGCCGATGACGACGGCGCCGAACAGCTCGGGGTAGCGGACCGTCATGGCGCCCATGAGCAGGCCGCCGTTGCTGCGCCCCTCGATGCCCAACCGGTCGGGGGTGGTGATCCCGCGGGCGACGAGGTCCCCGGCGACGGCGGCGAAGTCCTCGAACGCCCTCGGCCGCTCGGCCTTGAGCGCGGCCCGGTGCCACCGGGGCCCGTACTCGCCGCCGCCCCGGATGCCCGCGATGACGTGGGTACCGCCGCGGGCCAGCCAGGCGCGCCCGGTGACGGCGTCGTACCCCGGGGTCAGGGACACCTCGAATCCGCCGTAGCCGTAGAGCAGGGTGGGCCCGGGACCGGTATCGGGTCCGACGACGAAGTAGGGCACGCGGGTGCCGTCCTCGGACGTCGCGAAGTACTGCCGGACCGTCAGCCCGGTGGTGTCGAAGAGGGCGGGCGCCCGTTTGACGACCGTGCTGTCGCCACCGATCTCGCCCCGGTGGAGGGTGGCGGGTCGCAGGTGTCCCGCCACGTGGAGGAAGTACTCGTCGCTCTCGTGCGGGTCGGTTCCCGTGATCGAGGCCGCGGCGAGCGGCGGTACGTCCGCGAGCGGTTCCCGGAGCCAGCCCTCGGGCGTGGGCGTCAGGACCTCCATGCGGGTGGAGACGTCGCCGAGCGTCTGCAGGATCAGGTGGTTGCGGGTCCAGGAGTGGCCGGCGAGGGCGGTGCGCTCGTCCGGTTCGAACAGCACGGCCGCCTCGCGGTTCCCGGCGAGGAACGCGTCGAAGTCGAAGGCCAGCAGGGAGCCCGCCGGCCGGCCGAGCCAGGGGGACTTCGGGGCGACCACCAGCCAGGATCGGTGGGCGTACGCGGTGGCGTCGCCCGGTACGTCGATCTCGACCCGTAGACCGTTCTCGTCGAGAAGGAACAGGCTCTGGTTCCAGAAGTCCTTCTGCCGGGACAGGAAGTGGCGCTCGAAGCCCTCGGTCGGATCGAACCAGCCGGCCGCGGCCAGATCCTCGTTCGCCACCTCGAAGACGAGGGGGGCCTGTTCCAGGGGCGTGCCGCGGCGCCATCTGCGCACGGTGGCGGGATAGCCGGACGCGGTGAGCGAGCCCGGGCCGAGGTCGGCGCCTACGTAGACCTCGTCCACGGTGATCCAGTCGATCCTGGTCTTGCCCTCGGGCACCTCGAACCCGCCGGTGACGAACGCCAGGGTCTCCAGGTCGAACTCGCGCACCACCACGGCGTCGGTGCCCGCCCGGGAGAGGAGCACCAGCGCGTGCCGGTGGCCGGGGTACAGCACCTCGGCGCCCGACCACGTCCAGTCCTCGGCCTCCTCGGCGGCGAGGGCGTCGACGTCCAGCACCGTCTCTCAGTCCGGGAGGTCCTTGGCGTACTCCTCCGGCGTGGTGCGCCGCCAGACGCCCCGGACGTGTGCGGCGTCCTGCCAGAAGTTGTAGAGGTACCGGCCGCGGCGACGGACGTGGGGGATCCTCCGTTCGTCGTCCAGGACCTCGCGCAGTTCGGCCGCCAGGGCCTCGAACTCGGGGCCGCGGGCCAGCAGGTCCGCCGTCTCGGCGGTCCGCTCGGCCGCCCAGGCCAGGGCGCGGGGGCCGCTCACGTCTTCCAGCCACATGTACGGGTCTTCTTCGATCACCCCCCGATTGTGCAGACGTCCTGCGCCGCCTGTCCGCCGGTCGGCCGGCGCCGTCACCGCACCGGTGTCCGGCAGGCCGCCCCGCCGGACGGCGGCGGGCCTGTCGGGCCGGTGGTGCGGGCACGGCGAAGGGGGCCGCGCCCGCACCCGGGAACGCCGACCGGGGTCGGCGTCGGGGGTCAGCGTCCGGGGCAGGTCTTCCAGGCGAGGTGGTAGACGGTCTGGATGGCACCGTCGGTGGAGTCCATGGCGATGAAGCTGTTCGTGTTCCTCGGGTCGGAGGTGCCGGCGTTGACGCGCAGTTCGGTGTTGATGTTGAAGTTGCGCTGTGCGCCGCAGGGCGCCCAGACCAGCTGGGCCCAGTCGGTGGTGTCGGTGGCCTGCCAGTTGTTGTCGAGCGGGCCGTTGAAGCGGTGGGTCCCGGTGGCCGTCTCGGGCGAGCCCTGGAAGTAGTACGAGGCCTTCTGGGTCGCGTTGGCCCCTCTCTCCAGGTGGGCGTAACCGCGGTAGTCGGCGCTCGCGACGGCGTAGGTGAAGCCCTGCGGCACGTGCACGATCAGGTTGAGCTGGCAGTTCTTGCGGAAGTCCGTCGGCTGGGAGCCGAGGCCGACCTGCGCCAGGTACTGGCTGTAGGTGACGGTGAAGGCCGTGTTGTCCGCGGACACGGCGACGGCCGCCGTGCCCAGCGGACATCCGGACCCGTTGACGGTCGCGAGCTCGATGACGATCTTGTCGGGCGGCACGGTGATGCCGGCCGGGGCCTGCGGGGCGAGGAACGTGCCGGCGAGGAACACGGCGGTCGCGCCGCCGGCGAGTAAGACACCGGGCATGATGCTCCGATCGGTTGTCGGTGGCCTTGCCTGAGGTGGGGGGTCCGGTCGAGCGCGCGGCCCGGCTCCGGCGATCCGGACAGCGGGAATCGTCGGGTGGGGCCGCGGCGTGTGGAAACCTCGACCGTCCGGCCGCGTCGCGGAACGAGTACCGGAACGCTCTGGATGCTAGAGACCGCGCTCCCCGAGGAATAAGGCGGTAACCGGCCGAACACACGGCGTCGACATCGGCCTCCGGGGTACGCGCGACCCACGGCTCACCCGCGGCCGGTGTCGATCGCCGCCGCGAGGGCGGCGGCCCGTTCGGCGGCGCGCGGGCGCGGGTCCGCGGTACGCGTGGCCCAGGCGATGTGGCCGTCGGGCCGGACGAGGAGCTCGGTCACCCCGTCGAGGTCCTCGTGCGGGTCGTGCGCGGTGACGGTCGCGCGGGTGAGGCGGGGGTGCGCGGGCGCGTCGGGGCCGCCCCCTGACGGGCGGCCGGTGAGGTCGAGCAGGACGAAGTGGCCCTGGTGGAAGAGTTCGTGGGCCCGCCGCGCGGACGAGCCGGCGACGGTGAGGGCGATGTCGGGCAGGCGCCGCCCCGCGGGCGCGTCGCCGTCGAGGGGATAGCGGGTGGCGAGGGCCGATACCCGTCCGGCGAGCAGGCGGTTCACCTCCGGCAGGCCGAGGAGTTCGTCGAGGAGCGCGCGCAGGGCGACGGCCGGGGCGGCGTACGGCGGTACCAGGGTCAGTTCGGCCAGCAGGGTCTGTACGGCGGTGTTGTCGGTGACGGCGCGGCCGACGGGGCGGCGCTCGGCGTCGTAGCTGTCGAGGAGACCGGGCGGTGCCCAGCCCCCGAGGTCGGCGGCGAGTTTCCAGCCGAGGTTGAACGCGTCCTGGAGGCCGGTGTTGAGGCCTTGGCCACCGGCCGGGAAGTGGATGTGCGCGGCGTCGCCCGCGATCAGGACCCGGCCGGCGCGGTAACGCTCGGCGAGTCGGGTCGCGTTGCCGAAGCGGGACGACCAGAGCGGCTCGCCGATGCCGAGGTCGGATCCGCAGAGCCGGTTCAGGCAGGCGCGGAACTCGTCCGTCGTGACGGGCTCCGCGGAGGATGTGCGCATGCGTTCGGGGTCGATCAGGACGATGCGGGTGAGTCCGCCCTCCAGCGGTACGGCCAGGCCTCCGGCGGCGCGCAGCCGGCGCAGGGCGTCCGGGTCGGCTTCGAGGCCGGCGAAGTCGCCGAGCACGCCGGTCAGGGTCTCGTCGCTGCCGGGGAAGGCGATGCCGGCCGCCTCCCGGACGGGACTACGGCCACCGTCGCAGCCCACGAGGTACCGGGCCCGGAGGGCCGCCCGGTCCGCCTGACCGCCGCCGTCGTCGTCACCGCGAGCCTCTTCAACGCAACGCCCGTCGACGGTTCGGACGGTACAGGTGACACCGTCGGCGTCCTGGGTCAGCGCTGTGAGTCGCAGGCCGCGGCTGATCCGGACGCCGAGTTCCCGGGCGCGTTCCTCCAGGAGGGCTTCGGTGCGGGTCTGTGGGATGGCCAGGGTGTAGCCGTGGCGGGTGTCGAGGGCGGCGAAGTCGAGCGGGGTGGGCAGGGCCGCGTAGTGCCAGCCGGGGACGGGTCTGCCGTGGGCGAGGAAACGGGGGGCGAGGCCGCGCAGGTCGAGGATCTCCACGCTGCGCGGGTGAAGGGTCAGGGCGCGGGAGTGCGGGTGGGGGGCGGTGCGGCGCTCGATGATCCGGGTCCGCACGCCGGCCAGGGCGAGTTCGCAGGCCAGCATCAGTCCGGTGGGACCGGCGCCCACGATGATCACATCGGTGTCCATGAGGGGCACTCCTTAATAAGTGAACAGCGTTCACGTGAACGCTGTTCACTATAGTGAGGCGCATGAGCTCCCTGTCAACCTCCGCCCCCGGGCGAGGTCGCCCCGCCCGCCTCGACCGGACGCGCACCGTCGAGACGGCCTTGCACCTGCTGGACGAGCACGGCCTGGAGGCGCTGACCATGCGGCGCCTCGCCGACGCCGTCGGCGCCCAGGCCGGCGCGCTGTACCGGCACTTCGCCACGAAGGACGACCTGCTCACGGAGATGGCCGAGCGGATGATGGCCCCGGCGACGGCCGCCACCGCACCCGAGGACGACACATGGCAGACGGCGCTGGCCGGCCGCGCCCGCGCGCTGCGCGCGGCGCTGCTGGCACGGCGGGACGGGGCGCGGGTCCACGCCGGCACGCACCCGACCGGCCCGAACACGCTCGGGTTCGCGGAGTCGGTGGTCTCGGTGCTGATCGGGGCCGGTTTCGCCGAGGCGGACGCGGCGCGGGCCCTGTGGGCCATGACCGACTTCACCCTGGGCCACACGCTGGAGGAACAGGCCGCCCTCGACCCGGACGGTCCGGCCGATCCGGCGCGCCTGCGCGAGGCGGCGACGGCCGAGGCCTACCCGTACCTGGCGCGCGCGCTGCCGGTGGTCACCAGCACCGACTTCACCGCCCGCTTCGAGTTCGGCCTGGACCTGCTGATCACCGGCCTGTCGGCGCGGGGCCCGCGCCCGGAATGACCGCCCGCCCTTCCGGCGCGGGCCTGACCGGCCGGAAGGGCGGCGGCAAGCGGAACCGCAAGCGGAGGCCGCTCCGATCGACCGCGCACGGCGGGCCGGCCTCCCCCGCGCCCGACGGGGACGAGGAGGTCGTGCCCTTCGAGCGACACCTGGAGGTCGTACGGGTCCGCCCCGCGCGGCGCTGACGGGCGGCGGCGCCGGACCCGACACGGGAACAGGCACCGGGCACTGGCCGGGCGCGCCGCCCGGCACGTCACCGGGCGCGGCGTACCCGGGCCAGTACGAGGACCGTGTCGTCGGTCGCGGTGTCGGGCAGCAGGTTCGCCAGGATCCGGTCGGCGGCCTCCTCCAACGACCCCATGGGGCCGCGCAGTTCCTCGCGGAGCGCGTCGAGGCCCGTGTCGATGTCCCGGCCGCGGGCCTCGATCAGCCCGTCGGTGTAGAGGGCCACCGTGGCGCCCTCGGGGAGTTCGACCTCGATCGACTCGAACGGTACGCCGCCCACCCCGAGCGGCACCCCCAGGCCCTCCGCGAGGGTCTCGATCGACCCGTCGGGGTGGCGTACCAGGGGCGGCGGATGGCCCGCGTTGGCGATCACGGCGCGCCCCGTGCGGGCGTCGTACAGGAGGTACGCGCAGGTCGCCCATTCGATGCCGACGTCCTGGGCGCAGGCGTCGAGTTCCTCCAGCAACGCCCGGGGGTCGCGGGTGTGCCGGGAGAGTGCCTTCGCGGTGATCCGCAACCGACCCATGGCCGCCGCGGCGGGCACCCCGTGGCCCATCACGTCGCCGACGACGAGGGTCACCCGGTCGTCGGGCAGGGTTCCGGCGTCGTACCAGTCGCCGCCGACCTCGGTGCCCCGGCCGCCGGGCAGGTAGCGGTGGGCGATGTCGACGTGGGGGCCGGCAGCGGGGGCGGTGGGCAGCAGCGAGCGTTGGAGGGTGAGGGCGATGTCCTGGACCCGGCTGTACAGGCGGGCGTTGTCCAGGCAGAGGGCGGCGCGCGAGGCCAGTTCCCCCGCGAGCCCGAGATCCTGTTCGGCGAAGTCGGGGCGGGCCGCCGAGCGCCCGAACATGGCGAGGCCCTGCACCGTGCCGCGTGCGATGAGCGGGGCGATGAGGATGCGGACCAGGCCGCTTTCCATGAGCAGCCGGGCCCGCTGTCGGTGCACGACGGTCCGGGTGACGAAGTCCTCGTCCACCCGGACGCAGATCGGGCGGCCCGAGCTCAGCATCTGGTGGATGCCGGAGCCCGGCGGGTAGGTCACCTCGCGCAGGCCGCCCACCAGCTCGACGGCGGGCGCGTCCAGGATGGTGCCCGAGGCGATCCTGCGGGTGAACAGCGGCAGCTCCGGATCGAAATCCTCGTTCTCGTCCATCCACTCCACGAGCTCCACGACGGATCCGTCGCAGAAGTCCGGCACCACGACCTCGACCAGCTCCCGCGCGGTGACCTCCACGTCCAGGGTGGTGCCGATGTGTCCCGCCGCCCGGTCCAACAGCGCCAGCCGGCGGCGGGCCGACGTCGCCTCCAGGATGGCCCGCTCCCGGTCGGTGACGTCGATCAGCAGCCCTCCCACCCCGCGCCGGGTGTCCCCGGCGCCGCTCAGCGGGAAGAAGCTCACCGACCGCACCTGGTCGCGGTCGGGGTGTCCGCTGGTCCGCAGGCCCACCAGCGTGCCGACCACCGGGCGGCCGTCCCGGGCGACCCCGCCCAGCATCCGCCGGTACTCGCCGTCGTCCGACGTGATCATGACGTCGGCCATGTGCCGTCCGAGGTGCTCGCCGACGGGGATGCCGTCCATGTCGGCCAGCGCCTGGTTGAGGTGGACGTAGCGCAGCTCCTCGTCGAGCATGACCAGGCCGATCGGGCAGGTCTCGAAGAGCGCGTCGAGGAAGGACAGGTTGGTCTTCACCCGGTCGAGTTCGTCGCTCCCGCTCGCCAGACCCATGATCACGGAGTCGTCCTCGGCGCCGGTCACGGGGAAGACCCGGAAGCCACAGTCGAAGACGGTGCCGTCCCGGTGTCGGACGGGCAGCCGTACGCGCCAGTATCCGAGGGTCCGGGCCCGCTCGACGAGGCGCGCGGCCGCGCCCGGCTCCGAGGCCGGGAAGAGGACGGCCGCGGGCCCGGAGAGCACGTCCGCGGCCTCGTGGCCGAACAGTTTCCGGGCGCCGGGGCCCCAGTACCGGATCAGGCCCTCGTCGTCGATGCCGAAGACCGCGACCGACACGTGCTCCAGGAGCGATCCCGGCTCGGACCGGAGCTGCTCGGGATCATGCTCGCCCCCATCTCCCCCAGGCGGGTCCGTCGGCATCGGCAGATCCCCTCACGGGTGGCTGGCCGGCGCCCGCGAATCGATCACGGGCCGTTCCTCCAATTCTGCCCGCGATCGAAGAGGGGTACATTTCGTCCCATCGCGGAATCCGGACGGTGACGCCGGAATCCCACGGAACGCACTCGGGCGATCACGATGAGGAGTCGACCGGCAGGTTTCCCGGCGAGCGGGCACGGCACGGCCGGCCGCTCGGAGCGTCGCACGGGGCCTCCAGGCCCCGACACACCGGGTCCAGGTCACCGCACTCGCGGACAGGCGACGGTCCGTGACGCCGGCGCTTCCCAGAGGACCGATTCCAGCGGTCGAACAGGAGAAACCAGTGGCCACCGGAACCCACCCCGCCGCCCGCCCGCCGCGTGTCCCCCGGACCCGCCGGCCACCTCCCGAGCTGGACCCCGCCCATGTGGACCGGTGGCGCCGCGAGGGGGGCGAGCTGATCGAACTGTTGGCCGTGGCGCGCGAGCTGCTCGGCGGCGTGGTGGCCGTCCGTCTGGGGTCGAGGCCCACGATCCTGGTCTCGGAGGCGCGGGCGGTCCAGCACGTGCTCGCCCAGCACGCGGACCGGTACGTCAAGCGTTCGCACCGCGCCCGGCTGTTGATCGGCGACGGCGCGCTCTCGGCCACCGGTGAGGCGTGGAAGCGTCAACGGCGGCTGCTCCAGTCCCAGTTCACCGGCGCGGGGATGCGCCGCCACGAACAGCGGATCGTCGAGGCCGCCCGGACGGCCGCCCGGCGCTGGGCCGAGTACGGCCACAGCGGGCACACGCTCGACGTCGGCGAGGAGATGCGCCGGTTCGCGCTGGACACCATCTGGCGTTCCCTCACCGGCCACCCCCTCGACGAGGACACCGAGCGCGAACTGGCCCGCGTGGGATCGGTCGTGGCCGCCCTGCCTACCCTGCCCGCCGAGGCGCTCGACGCGCGGGCGGCGGTCGCGGCGGACCTCGCCAGGATCGACCTCGTCGTCCGGCACGCCGTCGAGGCGACCCGCGGACGAGTGGCCGGCCCGACCGGCCCGGGTCTGCTCCACGTCCTGCTCGACGCGTCCACGGCGTCGGCCGAACACCCGGGGCACACCGACCGGCTCGTCCACGACGAACTGGTGACGCTGCTGGTCGCCGGCCACGAGACCACCGCGACCACGCTGACCTGGCTCCACCTGCTCCTCGACCGCCACCCCGAGGCCCGCGAGCGGGTCCTGGCCTCGGGCGACGAAGGGTCGCCCGAGCGGCGCGAGGCCATCAGGGCGCTGGTCAGCGAGACCCTCCGGCTCTACCCGTCCGCCTGGATCCTGCCCCGCCGCAGCACGGCGCACGACACGCTGGCCGGGTACGCCATCGAAGCGGGGACCGACGTGCTGGTCTGCCCCTACCTCGCGCACCGCGACGCCGCCCTGTGGCCGGACCCCGAGCGTTTCGACCCGCGCCGGTTCACGGACCCGGGCGGGCGTCCCACCCATCCGGGCTCCTACCTGCCGTTCGGGCTCGGGCCGCGGGCCTGCCTGGGGCTGCAGTTCGCCCTCCTGGAGTCCACGGTCCTGCTCGAACACCTGCTGCCCGGCCACACCGTGACCTTCCGCTCCGCTCCGACGAAGGCCGCGTACAGCGTCACGGTGCGCCCGGACGGACCGACGCCGGCCGTGCTCACCGCCGCCGGAGCCGGACCCGGGTAGGCGGTCTCCCCCGACTCCGCGAGCGTCACCGGCCGGTGTGCGCGCACTCGCTGTCGTCCCCGCCGCTGCGGCAGCCGACCATTCCGGTGAACCCGGGCGCCGGGTGATCACGCTCGTCCTCGTGCCGCTGGGCCGCGCCTCCCGCGACGATCACGGCGAGCAGGAGGGCCATCATGACGAGTTGGCTCCACACCACCGCCCGCGCCCCGCGCCATCCCGCCACGAGCGCGACGACCAGGGCGACGAGGAGCACCACGGCGAGGGCGCCGAGGTATCCGTCGAGCCGTACGTCCGGCTCGTCCCGCGACGTGTCCAGCCGGAAGGACTCCCCGAGCCAGACGAGCGCCACCCCGCACATGGCCAGGAGTTCCAGGAGAACGAGGCCGAAGGCCGCGCACCCGGACCCCGGCCGCCCCACGTCCGTGCGGTCGGGGGCGGATTCCGTCGATGTCGTCATGCCCCCACTCTCGCCACGCGGGTCGGCGTGTGCATGAGTACGCGTACTCATGCACACGGCCGCGCGGTCACGAGGTGGCGGCGGGCTCCGGCACGGGGCTCGGGCAGTCCGGGTGCCCCCAGCGCGTCCCGAGCTTCGCGATCATCTCGCCGGCCGCGTACTGCTTGCCGCAGGGGCAGGTGCCCGGGAACTTGGCCTTGATGGACCGGCCACCGCGGGAGGGCGACGCCTTGCCGCCGGCCGCGCCCCGGGTGGCGGAGGCGCGGCTCGCGGAGCCGCGCGCGGCGGAGCTCCGGGCCGGCGCGCTGCGCACGGGCGCGGGAACCGGCATGGACACGTCGCCCAGGGCGGTGCCCGCGGCCTGCTGACTGACGGCCGCGTCACTGGCCGCCTGGTCGGCGATGGCGTTCAGGTGGTCGCCGTCCTCACGGTGGGCGGGCACGTAGCGGAACTCCACGTCCCGGTCCGCCAACAGCGCGTCGATGCTCTCGACGAGTTCCCTGTTGGCCACCGGCTTGCCCGCCGCGGTCTTCCAGCCGTTGCGCTTCCACGCGGGGAGCCATTGGGTCACGGCCTTCATCGCGTACTGCGAGTCCATCCGCACCTCGAGCACCACGCCGGGGGCGACGGCCTCCAACAGGCGCTGAAGGGCGGTGAGTTCGCCCACGTTGTTCGTGGCCCGTCCCAGTGGACCGGACTCCCAGCGCTCGGGGCGCCCCTCGGCGTCGGCGATGACCCAGGCCCATGCGGCGGGCCCGGGATTCCCCTTGGCCGCCCCGTCGCAGGCGGCAATGATGCGATCAGACATCCCCCGATCATGCCCCACCCGAAGACCCGTCCTCGACCGCGGGCAGGACGCCGGACGTCTGACGCCGGACGCCTGACGCCGCGCGTCACGTACGGAGGTAAGAGGCCCCGTTGACGTCCAGGATCGTGCCGGAGGACCAGGTCGCCTCGGGCGAGGCGAGGTAGAGGACGGCCGAGGCGATCTCGCCGGGTTCGGCGACGCGACCGAACGGGCTCTGCGCGGCGATCCGTTCGCCTTCCGGGGAGTTCAGCCGGTCGGCGACCCGTTCGGTGGCGACGAAGCCGGGCGCCACGGAGGCGACGGCGATGCCGTGGGGTGCGAGGGAGACGGCCAGGGACTGCCCGAGGGCGTGCAGGGCCGCTTTGGTCGCCGCGTAGGCGGGGTGCTCGGGTTCGCCCCGGAAGGCGCCGCGCGAGCCGACGTTCACGATGCGGCCCCCGCGCCCCTCGTCGATCATCCGGCGGGCGACGCAGTAGCTGATGTCGGCGGCGCCGAACAGGTTGACGGCGGCGGTCCGCCGCCAGGCGTCCTGCCACTGCGCGTACGGGGTGGTGGCCAGGGGGTGGGGGATCATCACGGCGGCGTTGTTCACCAGGACGTCCACCGCGCCGAGCGCTTCGACGGCCTCCGCGACGATTCCCTCGACACGTACGGGATCGGTGAGATCGCCGGACACCAGTACGTGGCCGTCTCCGGGCAGCGCCCCGAGGACCTCACGCGCCTCGGACTCCCTGGTCGAGCAGTGCACCGCGACGCGGTCCCCACGCTCGGCGAACGCCGTCGCGATCGCGCGGCCGATGCCCCGGGAGGCGCCGGTGACCAGTACGCCCCTACTCGCCGTGCCCATCGCGCGCTCCCTCCGAGCTGTTGTCGATCATGACTCTGAACGGGGACTCCCCCGATGTCAACCGGCGGTTTTCCCGCTCCGGCCCGGGGCACGAACCCCACGGCGTCCCGGGTCGACCGGGGACGCCCACACCACACGGATCCGGTCGACCCGGGAGTGAGGGGCTTCGATGAGTGAGCGCAAGACGGCGGCGGAGGTGTTCGACGAGGTGGGCGCGCGCTACGAGCAGGTGTTCGGGCGGGTGCCCGGCCAGCTCGCGGCGCTGGAGTGGCTCGCCGCCCGACTGGAGCCGGGCTCACGGGTGTTGGACGTGGGGAGCGGCACCGGTCGCCCGACCGCCGAGGCGCTGGCGCGGGCGGGCTGCGCGGTGACCGGCATCGACGTGTCGGCGGAAATGGTCGGGCTGGCGCGGGCCCGGGTGCCGTCGGCCCGGTTCGAGCAGGCCGACGTGCGGACGTACACGGCCCCCGAGGGGGGCTTCGACGCGGTGTGCGCCTTCTTCCCGCTGCTGGTGATGGAGCGGCGGGAGGTGGTGGCGTCGTTGGAGCGGATGCTGTCGTGGGTGGCGCCCGGCGGGTACTTCGTCATGGCGACCGTGCCGGGGGACATCCGTGATCTCGACATCGTCTGGATGGGGCACGAGGTCACGGTCAGCAGCCTGTCCGCGACCGAGTACCTGAGCCGGGTGGAGAGCGCCGGGTTGGAGGTGCTCGGCCACCACACGGCGGTGTTCACACCCGATGCCGGGTCCGGCGATCCCCGCGACGGCGCCGGAGCGCGTGTCGAGCCGGAGGAGCACTTCTTCTGCCGTGCCCGTCGCCCGGAATCGGCGCCCTCCCCGGCCTCCCCCACCGATTTCCCGGTATGACGATCGGTTGAACCGTTCTTGCGACCACGCGCTCCTCATCCGCCGCCGAACGGTGCCATCGTCCGAGGAGTCCCGTGTGTCGCCAATTGCCCGCATTCGTCTGCGTTTACGTTCTCACCTGACCCCAGTCCCCCTTGTGAAAGGCGATGTTGTGAAGCGAACGATGCGCAGCCGTGCCCTTGCCGCCCTGACCGTGCTGGCCGCCGCCGGCGCGCTGTCCGCCGTGGCCTCCCCGGCCCTGGCCGCGACCGGCGACGGCGACGTCCACAACGTCTACATCATCGGCAGCACCAACGTGCAGTACGCGCAGGACGACAACTTCAACGCGGGCCGCGACAACACCGTCGGCTCCAACGACGGCACCGCCCCGCCGGCCGCCGCCGGCGCCGCGTCCGCCATGTCGCTGCTGGACGCGTCGAACTGGGCCGACACCTTCTAGTGCGGTGACCGGAAAGGCTCACCGTGTCACGGCGCCCGGCACGGCGCCTCGCCGCGTTGTCGGACCGCCCGAGTACGTCCAGTACAAGCGGCAGTCCTCCGCCTTGCGATGCACCGCACCGGACACCGCGACCCGGCAAACCTTCCCGGCCACAGCACTAGTCGGACCGGACCTCGGTCGACCGTTCCGGCGTCGTGTCCGCCTCGCGGACGCGACGCCGGAACAGCGCGTGGAGCAGTACGGCGGTGAGGGTGCCCGCCACCACCGCACTGCCGAGGATCGTGCGGGCCCAGCCGGGGAATCCCTGGTAGACGTCGGGAGCGACGACCGGGAGCAGTCCGACGGTGAGGGCGAGCGCGATCACCGTGGAGTGGGTCTTCTCCCCCGGGTCGGCGCGCGTCAGCATGTCGACGCCCATCACGGCGATGATCCCGTAGATCACGAGCGCGGACCCTCCGACGACCGGGGCCGGTATGCCGGCCAGCAGTCGGGTGAGGGGCGCGAGCAGTCCCACGACCACGAGCAGCACACCGGCCCCGGCCGTGACGTAGCGGCTGCGCACCCCGGTGATCCGGCCGATCCCGATGTTCTCGGCGCTGGTCACCATGAGCGAGGTGCCGAAGAGCCCGCCGAGTACGGAGACCAGCGCGTCGGCCCTGGCCACGCGCGGGACGTCGCGTCCGGGGTCGGAGTCGTTGCCCACCGTCTCGCTGTTCAGGACGGTCTGTCCGGTGATCTCCGCCAGCGTGGTGAGGCTGAAGATCAGCAGTGGCAGCGCGGCGAGCACGTTGAACTGCGGCGCTCCGTACGGGAGGAGGTGCGGGAGCGCCAGTCCGCTGCCGGCGGCGGGCGCGAAGGCGCCCAACCCGGTCGTGACGGCGATCAGGGTGCCGGCGCCCATGCCGAGCAGGACCGCCGTCTGCCTCCAGACTCCGCGCAGCAGGAACAGCAGCAGCACCGTCACACCGATGGTGACGGCGGCCAGCAGGACCGCCGACGGCGCCGCGTACCCGGCGGCGGTGCGCGGCCCGGTGATCAGTTGGGCGGCGACCCGGATCATGGCGATGCCGATCAGCAACACGGCGGTACCCATGACCAGCGGCGGGAAGAAGCGCACGATCCTGGCGTAGAACGGCAGGACCGCGAACAGCAGCGCCGCCGCGAGGAGGACGGATCCGGTCGCCGTGGCGGGGCCGTGGTCCTTGGCGATCTGGATGAAGAGCGCGGTGGCCGCGCCGCCGGGCAGCATCACGAACGGCAGCCGGGCGCCGATGCCCCGGACACCGAGGGACTGGAGCAGCGCGCCGACGCCGCACAGCACGAGGGTGGCGCTGAGCAGGGACGCGGTGCTGCCGGCGTCGAGCCCGAGGGCCTGCCCGGTGAGGAACGTCGTGGACACGGGCGCTGCGACCATGGCCAGCACGTGCTGCGCGGAGAGCGGGGCGAGCCGGGCCAGGGGCAGCCGCTCGTCGACCGGCCGCACCGGGTCGGACGTGGTGTCGGCGGTGGTCACGAGCCGGCCTCTCTGATCAGCCAGGGCAGTTCCCGCGCGGTGTACCGGTACGCGCGGAAGACCGCGTTGTGTTCGGCCGGGAAGAGACCGCGCACCTCGGATTCCCGGTAGCCGCCGAAGTACGGGTTGACGTACTCCCAGCACAGGTAGCCCTCGGGGGTCACCTCGAAGAGCCGACCGGCGGGCGAGTCCGTCACGAGGGTGTTGCCGCCGGCGAGGCGCTGGGCGCTGCCCATGAACGGGGCGAAGAACGACTCGCGGGCGGGATCGTGGTACTCCCAGACGATCTTTCCGGAGGAGCGGTCGATCTCGATGACGCGGGAGTAGGGGACGTCCGATCCGGGCCGGAAGACGCCGTTGTCGAAGACGAGGATGTTGCCGTTGTCGAGTTCGGTGGGGGCGTGCTGCTGCGAGACCGTTCCCGGTTCGGTGCGCCAGAGGATCTCGCCGGTCTCCCGGCTGATGACGACGACCGCCGAGACGCTGCGCAGGCTCGCCAGGACGTTGCCGTCGGCGAGCGGGACCACGCTGTTGATCAGGGGCCAGTGTTCGCGCGAGTAGTCGGGGTGCAGCGCGTACTCCTCGCGGTCGAGGTGTTCGGCCGCGCGCCAGGACCAGCGGACGGAGCCGTCCGCGTCGACCTCCTTGATCGTGTCGGCCCAGACCGTGCCGTCCGGCTCGGAGCCCGGTACGCCGCCGCGCACGGCGGCTGCGTCGGTGCCGCGCAGGGGTTCGAGGGCCGTGTAGAGGACGCGGCCCTCGCCGAGGTGATGGGCGTCGTGGTGTTGGAGCGGGTCGCGGTGCTCGCGCAGGATCGCGCCGTCGGGGGCGGCTTCGAGCATGACGCCGCCCCGGTACTTGTGCCACATGGGGAAGAGGGCGCTCTGGTCGGGCAGTACGCCGCTGTAGGCCAGGTTCCCGTTCGCGAGGACGCGGGCGTGGCGACCGGGCCGGTAGGGGAGCTTCCACTCGTGGGCGACCTCGCCGTGCGGGTCGATCAGATACACCTCGCCCGTCCCGGTGAGCGGGGCGAAGAGCGTGTAGCCCCCTTCCGAGGCGGAAGGGTCGAGGGCGATCAGGCCGGTGCCGCGGCGGCGGCGCAGGTTCTGGTCGATCGGGGACATGCGGTCCTCCTGTGAAACTTTCTTTGATGAGGTCAATCGACTTAGAAACTAGCGGTGGAGTGTTGCGGCACTGTGAAGGCAGTGCGAAGCCCGCGACCGATTGCGAGAGGATGATCCACACAGCGGAGGAATCGAGGAGCCACGTGACGGACGAACCGCCCGCGCCCCTGATCGGGGCGGGCATCCGCAGACGACGCAGGGCGCTGGACCTCACCCTCGCCGAGGTGGCGCGCCGCAGCGGGCTGTCGTCACCGTTCCTCAGCCAGATCGAGAACGACCGGGCCCGTCCCAGCATGCGTTCGCTGCAACTCATCGCCGACGCGCTGGAGACCACGGCCGTACAACTGCTGACGGCGGCCGAGACCCCCCGGCGCGTGGACATCGTGCGCGCCGACGCCGACGCCGGGCTCGATCCGACGGCGCGGGTGCGTCCGCTCGTCCGCGGCCAACAGCAGATGCACGCGCTGGAGTTCACCGGGGACCACGACGCGGACCGCGCGTTCCGGCACCGCAACGACGAGTTGATGTACGTCGCCGACGGAACCGTCGAGGTCGAGGCCGAGGGCCGCACCCACCACCTGGGCAGGGGCGACACCCTCTACCTCACGGGCGGGGTGCGGCACCGCTGGCGGGCGCTGGAGGAGGGCACCCGCGTCCTGCTCGTCGCGGTGGCGGACCACATCGAGACCACCGTGGACCCGCGCGCCTGACCGGCCTCGGTGGACTTCGGTGCCGACGACCAGGGGTCGGGGGCCGGCCGTCAGCCTCGGCTCGTGATCAGGCGCGGGAAGACCGCCGCGGCGGTCAACGGGCAGGGTGGCCCTCGACGTCCCCGGGCCGGACGGGCGAGCCGGTCGGCTGACACGCGCCCCCGGTCGCCCCGCCGGGCGACCTGGGCCGTCTCTGTCGGATCTTGCCGGTCAAGCCCGCGTCGTCCGGTGCCGTGCATCGCAAGGCGGAGAGGCTCCCGCGTACTGGACGTCCTCGGGTGCCTCGACAACGCGGCGAGGTGCGGTGCCGGGCGGCGCGGGTCAGGCAAGATCCGAAAGAGACGGCCCAGGCCCGTACGGACGCGGGTCCCGAACCGGAGCGGAGCGTCCGGGTCGCGTAGTCTCGGTGAATGGCGAAGTACTTCGACGTGCACCCCGAAAATCCGCAGCAACGCTCCATCGGCAACATCGCCGACATGATCCGCTCCGGGTCGCTCATCGCGTATCCGACCGACTCCTGCTACGCGCTGGGATGTCAGCTCGGCAACCGCGACGGCCTCGACCGGATCCGGTCGATCCGCCGTCTGGACGACCGGCACCACTTCACCCTCGTCTGCCAGAACTTCGCGCAGTTGGGGCAGTTCGTCCACATCGACAACGACGTCTTCCGCGCGATCAAGGCCTCCACCCCCGGCAGCTACACCTTCATCCTGCCGGCGACGAAGGAGGTGCCGCGCCAACTGCTCCACCCCAAGAAGAAGACGGTCGGCGTCCGCATCCCCGACCACGCGGTCACCCAGGCGCTGCTCGCCGACCTCGGCGAGCCGCTGCTGTCCAGCACCCTGCTCCTGCCGGACGAGCCCGAGCCGATGACCCAGGGCTGGGAGATCAAGGAGCGCCTCGACCACGTGCTGGACATCGTGGTCGACTCCGGTGACTGCGGGACCAGGCCGACCACCGTCATCGACTTCTCGGGCGGCGAGGCCGAGATCGTGCGCCACGGGGCGGGCGACACGGCCCGCTTCGAGTAGCCCCGACGACGGCGCCCGGGGCACGACGGGGGGGGCGGGCGGGGCGGCGTCGGGCCCACGCCACGCCCCGCCCCGCCCGCTGCCGGTGACGCCCGGGCCCGGGCCGCCCGTACCGCCGACGCCTGCGGCCGGCGACGTCTCCCGGCCCCGACGTTCCCGGCCCCGACGTTCCCGACCTTCGACGCGCTCAGCCTTCGACGAGGCCGTCGGCGACGAGTCCCACCAGCACCGCCTCGCCCAACGCCTGCACCGCGGTCTGCGGGCGCACCATCACCGTGATCTCCCTGATCCGCTCCTCCCCGTCCAGGTGCAGCAGGTCCATGCCGTGGATCTGCCTCCCGTTGACGGTGGCCCGGAAGGGCAGCATCACCGCCGGGGCCGGCTCGCCGTCCACGCCGGTCTCCGCCGCGCCGTCGAGCCGCCCGATGTAGCGGATGTCCTCGAACGTGCGCAGCAGGACGCCGAAGAGGCCCATCACCATCGCCTTGCCCTCGAACGGGCCGAACTTCACCGGACTGTAGAGCCGGACGTCCTCGGTGAGCAGGTCGTCGATCGCGCCGAGGTCACGGTTGTCGACGGCGGCGCGGAATCGGTCCGCAGTGCTCATGTCTCCCCCTTGCTACTCATGAAAGCGATTAGTCATATTCTTGACTATCATGGATGTCTGGCCGCTGAACAGAGGTGGCCGGGCGAGGAGGGGGGATCGGGTGGCTCTGCGGCACGCCGTACTGGCGGCACTGCTCGACGAGGAGTTGAGCGGGTACCAACTGGCCAAGGCGTTCGACATGGGAGTGGCGAACTTCTGGCACGCGCTGCCCCAACAGCTCTACGCCGAGCTGACCAGGTTGGAGGAGGCGGGTCTGGTCGAGGGCCGGGAGGTGCTCCAGGACACCCGTCCGAACAAGCGGCTCTTCCGGGTCACCGACGCCGGCGCGGCCGAACTGGAGCGGTTCGCGCAGACCCCCGGCAAACCGTCCTTCATCCGGGACGACCTGCTCGTCAAGGTGCAGGCCGCCGATCACCTCGACGCCGAGGTGTTGATCGAGCGACTCTCCGAGCGTTCCACCTGGGCACGGACCAGGATCGAGCTGTTCGAGGCGCTGTTGGCCAAGATGCGGGGCGCCTCGGACGAGGAGGAGTTCCTCCGCAGCGGCGCGCGGATCGGCCCCTACCTGACCTGCCTGCGCGGCCTGGCCTTCGAACGGGCCAACCTCGACTGGTACCAGCGGACGATCACCATCGTGCGGGAGAGGCGGGCCGACCGTGCCGAACGATGAGTACCTGCGGTACGTGGCGCTGGGCGACAGCCAGACGGAGGGCGTGGGCGACGGCGACGACCTCACCGGACTGCGCGGGTGGGCCGACCGGCTCGCCGAGACCCTGGCCCCGCACCATCCGGGTCTGCTGTACGCCAACCTGGCCGTCCGGGGCCGCCTCGCCGGGCAGGTCCGCGACGAGCAACTGGCTCCCGCCCTCGCGCTGCGACCCGATCTGGCCACCGTCGTGGCCGGGGTCAACGACCTGCTGCGCCCCCGCTTCGACGCCGACGAGGTCGCCGGCCGCCTGGAGTCGATGTTCGCCGCGCTCACCGCGCAGGGGGCACGCGTCGCCACGGTCACCTTCCCGGACGTGGCCGCGCTGATCCCGATCGCCCGCCCCGTGGGCGCCCGTGTCACCGCCCTCAACGACCGGATCCGATCGGCGGCGCGACGGCACGGGGTGGTCGTCGCGGAGACCGCCTCGCACCCGGTGGTCGGCGACCCGCGGATGTGGAGCCCGGACCGGCTGCACGCGAGCCCGCTGGGTCACGCCCGGATCGCCGCGGCCGTCGCCCACGCGCTCGCCGTGCCGGGAGCGGACGACTCCTGGACGCACCCCCTGGCCGACCCCCGACCGGCCGGGCCGGTCGGATGGCGGCAGCCGACGGGGGAGCTGCGCTGGGCCGCGTCCTTCCTCGGGCCCTGGACGGCCCGCCGGCTGCGCGGCCGCTCGTCGGGCGACGGCCGCACCGCGAAACGCCCGGAGCTCACGCCCGTGTTCGCCGACCACGCGAACGACCACACGAACGACCTCGCGGACGGTCGGGCGGACGACCTCGCGGGCGGTCGGGCGCCGGAACGCCACTGACGCTCCCGCACGGGTGTCCCACGGCCCCACCCCGTCGACCGGACCGCTACGGCTGCGCGTCCGGCGGCGGGGCCAGCAGACGCACGGCCATCTCCCGCATCTCGACCTTCCGGATCTTCCCGGTGACGGTCATGGGGAACTCCTCCACCACGTGGACGTAGCGCGGGACCTTGAACCGGGCCAGCCGGCCGTCACAGTACGCGCGGACGGCGTCGGCGGTGAGCGGCTCGGCGCCCTCGCGCATCCGCACCAACGCCATCAACTCCTCGCCGTACTTCGGGTCGGGCACGCCGATGACCTGGACGTCCAGGATGTCGGGGTGGGCGTGGAGGAACTCCTCGATCTCCCGGGGGTAGAGGTTCTCCCCGCCCCGGATCACCATGTCCTTGATCCGACCCGTGATGGCCAGGTAGCCGTCGTCGTCCATGACCGCGAGGTCGCCCGTGTGCATCCAGCCCGCCTCGTCGACGACCTCGGCGGTGCGCTCCGGCTGTGCCCAGTAGCCGAGCATCACCGAGTAGCCGCGGGTGCACAGCTCCCCCTGCTCCCCGCGCGGCACGGTCCGGCCGCTGTCGGGGTCGACCACCTTGACCTCCAGGTGCGGGCCGACCCGGCCCACGGTGGACACCCGGTGTTCGATGGAGTCGTCCACGCGGGTCTGGGTGGAGACCGGGGAGGTCTCGGTCATCCCGTAGCAGATCGACACCTCGGTCATGCCCATCCGGTCGATGACCTCCTTCATCACCTCGACCGGGCAGGGCGAACCCGCCATGATCCCGGTCCGCAGGCTGGAGAGGTCGTGGGAGTCGAAGTCGGGGTGGGCCAGTTCGGCGATGAACATGGTGGGGACGCCGTACAGGGAGGTGCACGCCTCCGCCTCGACCGCGGCGAGGGTCGCGCCGGGTTCGAAGGACGGGGCGGGGATGATCATCGCGGCTCCGTGGCTGGTGCAGGCCAGGTTTCCCATCACCATCCCGAAGCAGTGGTAGAAGGGCACCGGGATGCAGACTCGGTCCAACTCCGTGTAGCCACAGGTCTCGCCGACGAAGAAGCCGTTGTTGAGGATGTTGCGGTGGGAGAGCGTCGCCCCCTTGGGGAAACCGGTGGTTCCCGAGGTGTACTGGATGTTGACCGGGTCGTCGGCGCTCAACTCGGCCTGTGCGCGGACGAGTTCCGCGGGATCGGCTTGCCTTCCGCGCTCCAGCAGGGAGGTCCACCGCGGGCCGTCCAACAGGACCACGAACTCCAGGTCGGGGCAGCGCGGCCGGACTTCCTCGATCATCCCCGCGTAGTCGGAGGCCTTGAAGCGCTCGGCCGCGACCAGCATGCGGATCCCGGACTGCCCGAGCACGTACTCCAGCTCGTGCGCGCGGTAGGCCGGGTTGACGGTGACGAGGACCGCCCCGATCGTGGCCGTGGCGTACTGCACCAGGGTCCACTCGGCCCGGTTCGGGGCCCAGATCCCGACCCGGTCGCCCTTGACGATGCCCTGGTCGAGGAGGCCCAGCGCGAGGGCGTCGACGTCGGCGGCCAGTTCGGCGTACGTCCATCTGCGCCCGGCGGCCACGTCGACGAGGGCGTCACGCTCGGGGAAGGACCGCACGGCGCGGTCCAGGTTCTCCCTGATCGTGTCGTCCAGCAAGGGCACTTCGATGGACCCGGACGCGTGGCTCGGCACGACGGACACACATTCCCCCTGGAGTCGAGGCGGGCGCGGACCCGGCGGGCCGGCGCCCCCTCATGATCCACGCCGGTCCGGCCGAAGGCCACCCCTCGACGCGCCCCGGAACGCCGTGTCACGCCGCCGAATGGCCGGTTCGCCGGACGGGGGGTTCCATCGAGGGGTGAGCCCCGCACGCACCGACGTACCCGGCCGACGCGGACGACCCCGGTCCGCGCGCGGCACACGGACGGGCGGGAGCCCGCGGGCCCGCGCCCGTACCGTCCTGCCGTGCGTCGCCGCCCTGATCGCCGCGGCCCTGCCCACGGCCGCGGGCAGGGCCGCCGCCCCGGAACCCGCCGGTCGGCCCTGTGTCGCCTCCGCGCAACCCGATGCGGGACAGCCCCGCCGGATCCTCGACATCGCACGTCAGGCCGTGCGGGAGCTGCACCTCAACGCCGTCGTCGTACGGGTCGAACGCGACGGGCGGGAGGTGGTCACCGGCGCCCTGGGCGAGTCCATGACCGGAGTGCCCGCCACCGCGGACATGCGCTTCCGGTCCGGCGCGGTCGCCATCGCCTACCTCGGGACCGTGCTGCTCCAACTCGTCGACGAGGGGAAGGTCGGCCTCGACGACCCCGTCTCGCGCTGGCTGCCGGACCTCCCGCACGCCGAGCAGACCACCTTGCGCATGCTGGGCGGCTCCACCACCGGCCTGCGCGACTACGTACCCGATCCGAGGTTCGTCGCCGAGCTGTACGCGAACCCGTTCCGACAGTGGACCCCGCGCGAGCTGATCGCCCTGTCCACCGACCGGCCGCTGCTGTACGCGCCGGGGACCAACTGGAGTTACTCCCATGCCAACTTCGTGATCCTCGGGGCCGCCCTGGAGAAGATCACCGGGACTCCGCTCGACCGGCTCCTCCGGGAGCGCGTCATGGGTCCGCTCGGGATGCGGAACACCACCAACGCCTTCACGGCCGCCATCCCCGACCCCGTCCTGCACTCCTTCGACGCGGAGCGCGGGAAGTACGAGGAGTCCACGTTCTGGAATCCGTCCTGGACGACGGCGCGCGGCGCCGTGCTCACCACGGACGTGTGCGACCTGGCGCGCTCCGCACGCGCCATCGGGGCGGGAGAGCTGATCTCGCCGAGCAGCCTGCGGACCCAGCTGAACCCCGGGACGGTGGGACTCGGTACGGCCACGCGTTCCTGTCCCGCCTCGGTGTGCTTCGCCCAGAGGCCGGACCGGCACTTCGGGCTCGGGGTGGTCGTGCAGAACGACTGGGTGACGCAGACCCCCTCGTTCGCCGGCTACGCGGCGATCCAGGCCTACCTCCCCGCGGAACGGCCGGCCATCGCGGTCGCCACGACCATCGGCCCGAACGCACCCGAGGGGAACACGGCCCAGACCGTCGCCGAGCGGATCGCGGCCGCCCTCGCCCCCTCGCACCCCCTGGCGAAGTGACCACGGGAAGTGACCGCCGGGTACGGTCCACGACGGGACGTCGGCGCGCCACCATGGAACCGCGGGGCCCATCCGTCGGCGGACCACCGACCGGTCCACCACCATGAGTGAGCTATGTTTGATCAAGAGTGACATGAGAAGGAGGCCCGCCGGTGTCATCGGGGCAGCAGGCACGCGCACAGGCGGCCGCGATCACGCCGAGCGGACAGCCCTCGGACCATGAGCGCGTGCCGGGCGAGCGGGTGCGCGCGCTCTTCGACGGGCGCCGGCTCTCCCCCGGCCAGCGGCGCATCGCCCAGTACCTGATCGACCACCTGACCGAGGCCGCGTTCCTGTCGATCACCGAACTGGCGGAACGCGTCGGCGTCAGCCAACCGTCCGTGACCCGTTTCGCGACCTCTCTGGGGTACAGCGGTTATCCGGCACTGCGGGACATCCTCCAGCCGATCGCGCTGAGCGCCGTCGCCGGTTTCCCCGAGAGCCGGGAGCAGATACGGCAGAACGAGCTGCAGGCCGCCGTGGACGCGGAGATCGAGAACCTGGAGAACGTGCGGCGCCTGCTCGCCGACACCGATCAGGTGCTGACCATCGGCCGCGATCTGGCCCTCTCGGTCCCCCTGACGGTCCTCGGCCTGCGGATCTCGGTGTCGCTGGCGGAGTACTTCGCGTACGCGGCCCGCCGCATCCACCCCGATGTCCGGCTGGTGACCGGCGGCGGCAGCGTCGCCTACGACGCGCTGCTCCAGTCCCGGGCCGCCGGTGGGACGTGGGTGCTGGCCTTCGCCATGCCCCGACACGCCAAGGAGACCCTCGCCGCGATGCGAGCGGCCCGCAGTGCCGGGTTGCGCATCGCGTTGATCACCGATCCGACGCTGGGGCCCCTGGTGGACGAGGCCGACGTGGCGCTGACCGTCGCCACCGGGTCACGGCTCGTGTTCGACTCGTACGCGGCGCCGAACGTCCTGTCCGCGGCCCTGTTGCAGGCCATGGCGGACGCCGACCCCGAGCGGACGCAGGCCCGCCTCGAAGGGTATGAGCAGGTCGCCGACCTGCACGGATTCTTCCTCTAGCCCCGCCCTGGAAGGACGGGGCGTCGGGCGTCCACATACCCTCGGGGCGCATGTAATTTTTCATACGCTTGCTTACTCAACGGTATATATGTTTACTGAGGCGCGGCCGGGATCCACCAGATGCCAAGGAGGGCGTCCCCACGCCGTCCCAGAACGAACACTCAGCCGCGCGCGCTGCCTCCTCAGTCCGCTTCCGAGTGTTCGATCCGGGCTTTCGGATCCCGAAGACCGCCGTGGCGGCCTCGATCAACCCCTGGGTCGAGGCCGCCCAGCAACCTCTCGATCAGAGTTCGACACCACTCGGAAGCGACGAGAATGCCTCAACTGGCCTCCACCGCCCTCAGCCCGGACTGGCCCTGTCAGGTCAAGGCCCCCGGGAGCCACGACTGGGAACGCACCGCGACGCGCTGGCTGCGCGACCTGCTCCCGGCCCGGTACGCGGGCTACTCGACGCTGACCCGCCATCCGGTACTCCTCACCCGGCACGCCCAGCTCCAGCTCCAGCACGAGATGCGCGCGGTACGGGTGGCGCTCGAGACGAGTCGCGCCGAACTGCCCGCGATGGGTGTGGCGGAGTCCGTCATCGAGAACACGATCCGGATGTACGCCGTCGAGCTCGAACAGTTGGGCCGCCTCGCCCGCGGGGTCCGCCTCATCACCGACGCCCTCGTCGTGAGCGGCGGCGCGGGATCGCGCAGGCGATAGCAGCCGCCGGGCGCGCCCCGGCGGATCGGGACGGCTCAGGGCGCCCTCGGACCCGGGTGAGGGTCGGCCAGGCGCCGCCCGTACGGGCGCGCCCGCGAGCCCGCGCCCGAACGCGGGTGAGTGGTGGCGAGAGCCGGGGGCGCCGCGGCGGACCGCACTCCGGCGGCGACCTCACGTGATCACGGCCGTGGGGGCGAGCCGGGACCGCGCCAATCGTGCGTCGACTCGGGCTGGTTGATCGCCTGACGGACCCCGCCGCACCCGACGCCGAGCGGGCCCGGCACGTACGCGCCGGCGCGGGCACCACTTCGTGTACCGGTCCGGTCGCGTGGGCCCGTGCGCGCGGCCGACACGGGGCGGGGTCGAAGCCCTCGACACCGGCGCCGATGTCCTGCGCCGGCACCGACCCGCCACACGGCACGCACACCCCGCAGGCTCGCCCCTCCCCGTCTGCGCGAGGCCGGGCGGGCGCGGGGCCGCATCACGCGCGCGCGGGGCCCTTCGACCGCACCGGCCCCACCGGCTCCCTCGATCCGCGCCGGAGTGTGACCGACTTCCGGACACCACCCTCTCGGCCGTGTCCCGGCATGCGGTTACGGTGGTGATCACGCCGTTCGCCCGCACCCGGCGCCGCGATCCGACCCCCACCGGATCGTCCCCCACCCGTGCCCCCGCCTCCATGACGAACTCCCGCCCCGCCCCCGCCCCTTCTTCCCCAGAGGAGCCGAAGTGACCGAGGCAATCGACGCGACCGGCGGACGCTGGTTCAGCCTGCACCTCTTCCCCCGCTTCGCGACCGGTGAGGACACCGACGCCTTCCTGGTCGAGGATCTCGCCCCACTCCTGGACGGGCTGGTCTCCGACCGCAGGGCGACCTCGTGGTTCTACGTCCGTCACATCGACCTGGACGGGCCCCACCTGCGCGTCCGGGTACGCGACCTCACCCCGGCCGGGGTGGCGGCGCTGTATGCCGAGACGACGCTCCTCGTGAAGGAACGTCTCGGCGAGGGAGCGGAGGTCCACGAGGCGCCGTACGTCCCCGAGCCCGAGCGCTTCGGCGGTCCGGCCGCCCAGCCCGTGACCGAGGACGTCTTCGCACTGTCCACCCGGGTCGCCCTGGACGGGCTCGCGCGCACCGTGCGCGGCGGCGAGCGCCTCGCCCTGGCGGGAGACCTCGCGCAGGCCACGGCGGCGGCGCTCGGGATGGACCGCTACGAGGCCGCACGCTGGCTGCGCTGGCAGACGACGGGGTGGCGTTGGTCCGAGAACGTCCTGCACGCCCCGGCCCCCGTGCCCTCCCCTCGCGTCGCCCCGGGCGGCGGCGGACCCGGTCGCGAGGAACTGATGCGGCGCGCCGACGCCGTGCGGCACGGGGTGGCGAACGGCGTCGGTGTCGGGCCGGTGGCCCGTTGGGCGGCGGGGCTGCGGGAGGCCGACGCCCGCCTGGAGGAGGCGGCCGGGCGTGCGGCGGAGGACGACGGCGCGGACGGTTCGACCGTGTGGGCGGCGGGCCGCGCCTCGGTGTGGACCGCCGCACGCGTCTCGCTCTGGGCCTCGCACCTGCATCTGCTCTTCAACCGTCTCGGGGTGGCCCCCGACGAGCAACGGGCCGTGTGCCGGCTCGCCTCCCACGCCCTGACGGACACCGGGGAGCGGGGCCCGCACCTCCCCGAGGAGCGCCCCGCAACCGACGCGCGGTAGGGGCGGTCGGGCCGGTCAGGTGCGTACGCGCGATGAGTTCAGGAGGGCGGCGGCCCGGCCGGCGTCGTCGACGCTGACCGCGAAGTCCTTGCCGCGGGCCCGGATGACGAGGCAATCGCCGCCGCGCAGCATCACCGTCGTGCCCAGCCCACTGAGCCGGTACCCCCATCCGCCCACCTGGGCGGGGGTGCGTCGTTCGACGCGGGCGGATTCGATGTCGCCGGCGGACCAGCGTCTCGTCGGCCACCCCAGCGGACCGAAGCCGACCTCCAGCCCCCTTTCGGTGACCCGGGCCCGCACGGTGGAGAAGGCCGTCATCCCGACCGAGACGAAGGCGAACGGCGCGATCAGCGGCCACGGGTTGCCGACCAGACCCGCCGCCCCGGCGAACGCGCCCGCGACGGCCACCAGGCCACCGGCGGCGGCGATGAGTTGGAACCAGGGGTTCGTCACCCGCGAGAGCCAGACGCAACGTTCGCCCTCGGGGATCTCCAGAGCGGGGTCGCCGGGTATCACGGGCACGGGCGGCGCCGAGGCTGTCGCACGACGGTCGAGCAGCACCCCGACTAGGGCCGCCGTCACGGCTCCCGCGATCACGACGACGAACCAGAGGGTCTCGGACCGCGCCTGATGCCAGTCCGACCGGTCCAGGTTCGCCCGTACGATCACCGCCTGGGCGCCGATCAGGCCCACCCCCACCGAGAGCAGCGTCGCGCCGACCCATCCCCGTACCCCCGCTCCCCGGCGGGAGGCGAGCGCCACGGCCGACACGAGCAACGCCCAGGCCACCGCCGGTAACGAGGCCGCCGCCCACAGCGGCAGCGAACCGTCGGGCGTCGCGTCGGCGCCCCAGTGCGTGGCGAGCCGGTCCGGCAGCCGCCCCCGGGCGACCTGCGGCATGGCCACCAGCAGGATCGCGACGCCCGAGGCCCAGGCGGCCACGCCCCAGGAGGTGGCCTTGCCTCGGCCGGGACGGGTGGCGCCCGCCGCGTGGTCCTCGCGGCCCTTGTCGTCTTCGTGGCCCCTGCGGTCTTCGTGGTCCTTGTGGTCTTCGTGGTCCTTGTGGTCTTCGTGGTCCTTGTGGTCTTTCACGGGACCTCCCTGATCATCTCGGTGAGTTCGGTCTTGCCGTACCCCAACCGGGCCGCCTCCAGAACGAGCTCACGGACCCGCTCCACCAGCGCGGAGCGGTGGTCCGCGCCGGCGGCCACGGTCACCCCGCGACCGCGCCGGAACTCCAGCACCCCTTCGTCGCGCAGGGACCGCAGGCCGCGCAGGACGGTGTTCGCGTTGACCCCGAGGGCTTGCGCGAGCTCGCGCGCCGGCGGGAGCCGATCGCCCGGGGCGCACTCGCCCTCGGCGACGGCCCGCCGGATCGCGCCCGCCACCTGTTCGTGCAGGGGGCGACTGTCGGAGATGTTCAGCCTCAGCAACATGGTGCCAATGAAGATAGCTTCATATGCCCCATCAGTCGAGGGAGTCCCCCAGCGCCCTCGTACGAGGGCCGCCTACGCGGCGGGCGCGGCCAGGGCCGTGCGCAGGCGACGGGCCGGCCACGGCACCAGGTCCGGGGACCGACAACACCGGCGGGCACCCGCCGGCGGCCTCACTCGAAATCCGCCCACGCGCCCAGGGTGAACCCGGCTCCCTGACGTCGCACCTCCACGGCGCCACCACCGCCGAAGTGGGCGGGCACGACCAACTCGTTGCGGTCCGCGGCTCGTTCGAGGATCCGGCGGCGGCTGGCGGCGGCCTGCTCGGCGTCCATGCAGAAGCAGCTGTTCCAGGAGGGTTCCAGGATCTGCACGGGGCTGTGCAGCAGGTCCCCGACGAAGACCGCCCTGTCCCCTCCCGAGTCCAGCCGCAGGACGGAGGAGCCGGGGGTGTGACCGGGGGCGGGCTCCAGCACGAGGTTCTCGTCGATGCGGTGGGAGCCTTCCCAGAGGACGGCCTGGCCCGACCGGTGGAGGGGCGCGATGCTGTCCTCGTAGATCAGCCGGTCGTCCGCCCGCCGGCCCCGGGCGTACCCGTTGTCGGGGCCGAAGTGGAAGTCGTCGGCCGCCGGGACGAGGTACCGCGCGTTGGGGAAGGCCGGGGCCCACTCCCCCGCGGCGTCGACGGTGTTGCCGCCCACGTGGTCGGCGTGCACGTGGGTGTTGACGACGAGGTCCACGTCCTGCGGCCGGACACCGGCCCGGGCCAGTGCGCCGAGGAAGTCGTCCTGCCGGTGGTGGAACGCGGGCGCGCCGGGTCGCTCGCGCATGCTGCCCACGCCGGTGTCGACCAGGATGGTCCGTCCGGCGCTGCGCAGGACCCAGGTCTGGAGCGCGACCGTGACCCGGTCGGTCCGCGGGTCCCAGTGGTCCGGGGACAGCCAGTGCGCGTTCTCCTTCCACACCTCGGTCCCGGAGTCCGGGACGACGTCGAGGGCGGACGCGAACGCCCCTCGCCATTCGACGACCCGGATGACCTCGACGTCACCCAGTACGATGCCCTGCTCGCTCTCGCTCTCACTCTTCATGATCACGATCCTAGGAGAGCTCGGTGAGCCGCTCAATGCTCTTCTCGCTCATGTGAATACGCGGGGCTCTCACCGGTGACGCGCGGACTACGCTGGTGTCATGGATGTGGTGAGCGACGCGATCTCGACCGTCCGCACGGGGCGGCCCTCCTCCAACCGGGTTCGAGTGAACGGTGGTTGGGCGACCCGCCTGGCTCCCTACGACGGCGCCGGCTTCCACGTCGTCCTGGAGGGCGCGTGCCTCCTGTTCCCGGAGGGCGGGGAACGCGTGGCGCTGGGAACGGGTGACGCGGTACTGCTGCCGCACGGCACGGGGCACCTCATCGCCGACGTCCGGGCCGACGCGGCGAGCCTGGAGCGGGCGGTGCCCTTCGAGGAGTGGCGAACGGATGACACCCCGGCACCCCACCCGTCCTCCGAGGCCGGGGCGGTGGAGTTGCTGTGCGGCAAGTACCGGTTGGACCGCAGCCGGGTCCACCCCCTCATGCGGGAGCTGCCGACCGTGGTGCACCTGCCGAACCGGGTGGGCCGTCATCCCGAACTCCGCTCCGCCATCGACTTGTTGGGGGGCGAGTTGGGCGGCCGACGGCCGGGCGCGGGGATCGCCGTACCCAGCCTGCTCGACCTGCTGCTCGTCTACATGATCCGCTCGTGGATGGTCGAGGACGGTACGGGGGTGTGGTCGGCGGCGCTCGGCGACCCGGTGACGGCCAATGCGCTGCGGGCCCTGCACGCGGACCCGGCCGCCCCGTGGACCAACGAGAGCCTGGCCGCCGAGGCCGGGGTCTCGCGCCCCACGCTGGCCCGCAGGTTCACCGCCCTGGTGGGGCGACCCCCGATGGCCTACCTGACCTGGTGGCGGCTGACCTCCGCCGCCGCCCTGCTCCGCGACACCCCGGACTCGTTGGCGGCCATCGCGCGCCGGGTGGGGTACGGGACTCCGTACGCCTTCTCGCACGCCTTCAACCGGGAGTTCGGCACGACTCCGGGCCGCTACCGGGAGCACGCCGCGGCGCCGGCGTGACGGCGGGGCCGGGTGCGAGTGCGAGTGCGATCCCGCCGCCAGGACGGTACGGCGGGATCGTGCCCGGAGCCGGTTCGGTCGCGCGTCGGTCAGATGGTCACGCAGATGCCGTCCTCGATGCTGCGCCCGTCGCGTTCGAGGCCGCCGCACACGAGGCTCGCGCCGGCCTGCTCGTAGCCGACCTCCCAACGCCGGGAGGCGGCGTTCACCCGGGAGCTGTGGTAGTTGCCCCAGTAGGCGCGCAGGGTGCCGGACACCCCGTCCTTGGTCTGCACGGTGATGTCCTGGACGAACCGGTTGTGGTGGGCGGTGTGGACACAGATGTAGGTGCCGCACTGCGAATCCACCCGTCGTGCGGCGGCGGCGTCGGAGGGTGCGGCGGTCAGGAGAGCGAGGGCGGCGGTCACGGCGAACGTGGCGGCGATGCGGCGCGGGGTGGTGTTCACGAAGGGCCTTCTCATGGTCGGAGGCAAGGGAAAGCACGGGAACACCGGGACGCGCCCCGGGTGCCCGCGAGGAAAGGTGATCACCCATGGGTCTAGTCCCCCGACACCCCCCAACGACACGGCGCCACACCCGAACTCACCTGTTCGAGTGGCGGAGTTCACTGCTGAAACGGCACTGCAGGGAGGGAACACGGCGCGGGCATCGCGCGAACGGGGCCCGGCGGCGGTGCGGGTCGCCGGGCCCCGCCGGATCAGCGCAGGTCGAAACTGACCGACGTGGCCTTGTCGTTCATGCCGTCACCGACGTACGCGTTGTAGCCGTGGTACGTCTGACTGGCGCCCCGGAAGTCCCGGTGCTCCCACAGGGTGATCGGGCAGGTGATGCCCTGGGCCGAGCTGACGGTGTCGTTCCAACCCCACTTGCCGAGGTCGTTGAACTCCGGATAGCGCCAGTTGCAACCGACACTGCCCCGGAAGGTGAACTCACTGCCGCCCGAGTTGGCGTCGCTCCATATCTTGCCGAGGTCCTTGTACTCGGCCTGGCCGCCCAGTTCGGCGGCCTCGGCCTTGGTCGCGAAACAGCCGCCCTCACCCGTGTCGACGACGAGGGTGCAGTACGTGGGGGCCTTCGGGGCGGGCGCCCGTTCCGCCGCGACGGCCGGGTTCACGCCGGCGGCCGTCACCACGAGTGCGGTGGCGCCGAGTGCGAGAGCCGTTCGGATCATGCGCATGGATTCTCCTCAACCACATTGAGAGCGCGTTCAGTTCGCGAATCGTCCTGGAGCGCGACATGACTCAACAAGGCGTCATGTGGGGTGGTCGAGGGGGCGCAGGTGCCGCCGGCAAGTTCCGGGCGCCCGGCGACGATCCGCCGACCGCGGCGCGGCCGGCTCGTTCGTTCCGGCGGATCCGGGGCCGACCTCGCAGGACGGCCCCGGATCGATCGGCCGGGGCCTCCCGGGACGGGTGGCGCCGGCCGAATCGGCTTCCGCCGAAGCGAACGGAAGCCGATTCGCCGATTGTCCCGTTCTCCGTGACCGGACGGCGCGGAGCGGGCCGGTGGGCGGGGCGGGTCAGCGGTCCGGGCACCGCTTCCAGGAGAAGTGGTAGACGCTGTTGATGGTGCCGTCCGTGGAGTCGACCGCCATGTAGCTCGTCTTCGAGGTGTCGGTCCCGGCGGTGGCGCGCAGTTCGGTGTTGATGTTGAAGTTGCGCAGCGCGCCGCAGGGCGCGAAGACGAGCGCCTCGATCTCCGTGGTGTCCGTCACCTGCCAGTTGTTGTTCAGCCTCCCGTTGAACGTGTGGGTGCGGTAGGCGGTCTGGCTCATGCCCTGGAAGTAGTAACTGGCCTTCTGCGTGCCCGTGGCCCCCTGTTCCAGGTTGCCGTAGCCGCGGTAGTCCACCTTGGACACCGCGTAGGTGAAGCCCTGGGGAACGTGCACGTTCAGTGCGAGCTGACAGTTCTTGCGGCCTTCCGTGACGGGGACTCCCCCGCCCGCCTGGGCCAGGTACTCGCTGTAGGCGACGGTGAACGCCGAGTTGTCCGAGGCCACGGCGACGGACGCGGTACCGGGCTTGCAGCCCGATCCGTTGACCGAGGCGACGTCCACGGTGACTCGGTCGGTCGGCGCCGCGGGGGTGGCTCCGGCGCCCGGGGCGAGCGTGACGAGGGTTCCGGTCACGACGGCTGCGGTGAGTGTGGTGCGCAGTGACTTGATCACGTTGCCATGGATAGCGCTCCGGACGACCGGGGGCCCGGAAGGGCACGCGGCCTCACCCGGTTGCACGGCGCGGCGCCCCGCAGAATCGTTGAATCGTGAGATGTCGGCCACTCGAACGGTTCAGTGGCCCCTCCGCGCGGCCCCCGACCCCGGGCGCCCGGGGGCGCCCCGGCCCCGTACGGCCGCCCCCGGATCCGAAACCCCGGTGCGCCCGCCGCGCCCCCCGCCTAGGCTGACGCGATGACCACCCGAACCTTCCGCATCACCGTCCGCGGCTCCTTCGTCCGGCTCACCGACGAGCAGCGCGCGGCACTGCTGGCCGCCGCCCCGGAGCACGACCTGCTGCGCGCGGGCTTCACCCCCGACGGTCACCTCACGTACGAGATCACGGCTCGGGACTCCTATACGTTCCGCTTCCTGGAGTCGGGCGAGGCCGAAGAGGACGTCCTGGACGCGACAGCGCGCGCCGAGCTGGCCGCCGAGGCCTGGCTGACCGAGCACGGATACGCCTTCAAACACCTCAGGACCCACGCCCAGGACATGACGCAGGCCCCCCTGAGCAAGCGCCAGCGTCAGGCGGCAGCCGGTACGCACACCGACTGACGGGTCCGGTGCCGCAAGGGTCCGGGGCGGGGCACCGCCCCGGCCGGGGAGCGGTGGCCGGGGTCCGGCCGTCGGGCCACCATGGAGGGGACCTGCTTGCGTTTGGGGGGACTCGGCCGGGGAGTGACCAGTGACGCGCACCGACGGACACACGGACGTACTGGTCGTGGGCGCGGGCCCGGTGGGTCTGACCGCGGCCGCGGAGTTGCGGCGGCGCGGTGTGGAGTGCCGCCTCGTGGACCGGCTCCCGGCGAGGCTGCCGTACGCGAAGGCAGTCGGGATCCAGCCCCGCACCCTGGAACTCTGGGACCGGGCGGGCCTCGTCCGCGCCGTGCTCGACGCCGCCGTCCCGTTGCGCGGGCAGCTCACGTACGTCAACGGCGTCGAGCAGCCCCGCCTCGACCTGAAGCTGCCGCCCGAGGTGCCGTACGGGTTCGCCGCGCTCCCCCAGAACGAGACCGAGCGGATCCTCGAGGAGTTCCTGAACCGGTTCGGGACCGGCATCGAGCGGAACAAGGAACTGGTGTCGTTCGCCCAGGACGCCGACGGGGTCACCAGTCGACTGGTGGACGTCGCGACCGGCGCCGAGGAGGAGGTCCGCTCCCGTTTCCTGGTGGGCTGCGACGGAGCGCACAGCGTCGTCCGCAAGGGACTCGGGCTCGACTTCGCGGGAGGCGCGTTCCCCGAGGAGTACATGTTGGCCGACGTCGAGGTCGACTGGGACCTTCCCCACGGCTACGGGGTGCGGGCCATGCACCGCGGCGACGGGGGCGCCGTGGACGACGTACTGGTGTGCATCCCGCTTCCCGGGGTTCGCCGCTACCGCGTGTCGATGTCGGTGCCGGCCGAGCTGTCGTCCGCGGCCGAGCGGACCGGCGACGGGATCGCGCACGGGCTGGAGGGCGGTCGGGCACCGGAACTCTCGCACATCCAGGCGGTGTTGGACCGCATGTCTCCGCAGCCGACCGTCGCGTCGACCATGCGCTGGTCCTCGGTGTTCCGCATCAGCCACCGGATCGTCGACCGGTACTCCGACGGGCGGGTCCTCGTCGCCGGCGACGCCGCGCACATCCATCCGCCGACCGGCGCGCAGGGCATGAACACGGGGATCCAGGACGCGTGGAACCTGGCGTGGAAGCTCGCCCTGGCCGTCGGGGGCGCCGCCGGTCCGATGCTGTTGGACAGTTACGACGCGGAGCGGCGGCCGGTGGGCACGGAGGTCGTCGGCCGTACCGTGCGGCACGCCGCCGAGGGTGTGCAGGCCGATCCGGGCGACCCGGCGACGGTGATGATGCGCCAGGCCCAGTTGCTGGTCGGCTACCGAGGCAGCCCCATCGTGGGAGGAACGGGGCCCGACGGGACGACCGGCCCGCGGCCGGGCGACCGGGCACCGGACTGCGGCGGCCTCACCTCGGCCGTCGCGGCCTACCCGCTGCGGCTGTACGACCTGCTGAGGGACCGGGACCACGTGCTCGTGCTGTACCTGACGGGCCCGGACACCGACGCGATGACCGAACTCGCCGCCCTGCCCGGGGTCTTCCCGGCGGGTCGGTCGGGGGTCTGCGCCGTGCTCGCGAACGGCGTCCCGGCCGAGGGCGCCCCCGTGCCGGTCTACCACGACGACCGGGGTCAGTTCGCCCGGCTCTACGGGGCCCGCGAGTCGACGCTGTTCGTGGTGCGACCGGACGGCTACCTGGGGGCCCGCATCGCCCTGCCGGCCGGGACGGCGACCGCCGGCCACCTTGAGGGGATCCTCGGGACCTGAGGGCGGGCCCGTGGGAGGGCCGTCGGACGTGGTGCGGGGCGGGGCCCGTGCCCGTGTCACCGACGGGTGGGAGGATCGGGGCATGACCGCTCACCACGCGACACCCGCACGCCCCTGGGACGACCCGACCGCCGGCCCGGTACCCGAGGGACTCGTCGCGGCGAAGTCCCTGGTCTACGACCCTTGCGGGTTCGACTGCCCGGTGCCCGTCGCCGAGGAGGAGAGCGCGGACTACGAGGCGTACGCGCTCTCCGTGGACGGGCGCTCGGTCAGGTTCCGGGCCGCCAGGACGACACCGACCAAGGTGGGCCAGTTCGTCACGGTGTGGCAGCGGTCCGAGGAGGGCCCGATCCGGCCCTTCGACACGGGCGACGGGGTCGACCTGTTCGTCATCGACAGCCGGGACGGGGCGGAGCACGGGCAGTTCGTCTTCCCGTGTGCCGTGCTCCGCGCCCGGGACGTCGTCTCCCGGGACGGGGTCGGCGGGAAGCGGGGATTTCGCGTCTACCCGCCGTGGGCGTCGCCGACCAGCCGACAGGCCGAACGCACCCGGGCCTGGCAACTGGAGCACTTCCTCGCGCTGTCCGGGGACGGGGCGGTCGACCTGGACCGGGCGCGGGCGCTCTACCGCGCCTGAACGGATGCGGCGGGCGCGGCGAGGCCCTGGCGACCGGCGCCCGGGGGCGCCGCCCGGCCGGCCGGCCGGTTCCTCCCGCCGGCGGTCGCCCCGGTCGACACGACGGGCCGACGGCGGGACGATGGAGACATCTCGTGAGATCACCCGGGTCGGCACCGGTGAGGTGTCGGCCGTGCGAGGGTGCGGGTCGGGGCCAGGATCCCGCTCGAAGAGGTCCGCTCGGCGGGCCCGCCTCGCCGGGTTCGGCGACTTTCGACCGCCGGGCCGCCCGTGGTCTCCTCGACGGGAGGAGAAACGATGAATCGGCGTATGCGAATGGCCGTGGTCGCCCCGGTGGGAGTGTCCATGCTGGCGTTGGGGTCGGCGGCGCTCGTGGCCGCCCCGGCGCAGGCGGCGGTGCCTTCCGCCACCTGTACCGTGACGGCCAACACCGTCGCCGACAACCGGGTGGACGTCAAGGGAAGCGGGTTCAAACCGGCCGTCGACGTCCTCGTGTTGTCCAAGAGCGGCAACCAGCAGATCCGGACCAACGCGGACGGCACGTTCAAGCTGATCGGCCAGAAGGGCGGCAGCTCGTTCTCCGTGAAGGAAGGGAACAAGGGCAGGACCCCGTGCGGCACCGTCAAGCAGGCCGAACAGAAGGAAACCCAGGACCAGTTCAAGAAGGGCTTCACCGAGGGCTTCAGTGCCACGAAGGACCTGTGCAAGAAGCCGAACGCGAACAAGAACCTCCAGGCTGTCGACCCGAACTTCGAGAAGGGCTTCAACGCGGGCGTGACGGCCGCGCTGAATTCGAAGTTCTGCAAGTGACGGCGACAGTGCGCACGTAGTGGAGTCCGGGGGCGTCAGCGGCCCTCGCGCCCTCCCCGCCGACCCGGGGCCCTCGTCCCGAACAGCCGGCACCACCCCTCCTGCGGCGCCGCCGCGGCATCGGCCCCGTACGACCTGAATTCGCCGGGAGCGCCCTCGCGCTCCCGGCGGTACGGGTTAGCCTGCTGATCGGCGAGGCAACCGCCCGCGGTCACGCATGAGGGAGCGTACGTGCCCGAACAGCATCGCGTTCCCGTCAACCGACCGACCCTGGAGGTCGTGGCCGCGCGAGCGGGGGTGTCCAGAGCCACCGCGTCACGCGTCGTCAACGGCGGGGACGGCGTCCGCTCACACCTGGTGGACCGGGTCCGCAAGGCCGTCCTGGAACTGGGCTACGTCCCCAACCCGGCGGCGCGCACCCTGGTCACCCGCCGGACCGGCGCGGTGGCCGTGATCATCGCCGAACCCGAGGTCCGGATCTTCTCCGACCCCTTCTTCTCCCGCCAGGTGCGCGGGATCAGCAAGGAACTCACCGAGCGGGACCAGCAGTTGGTCCTGCTCCTGGTCGAGGACCGCGGGGACTACGACCGGATCGAGCGGTACCTGGCCGGCGGGCACGTCGACGGCGCCCTGGCCTTCTCGCTGCACACCGACGACCCGCTTCCCGAGATCACCCGACGCATCGGCATGCCCACGGTCTACGGTGGTCGGCCGGGTTGGACGGCCGAATCGGGGGATCCCGGCGTGGTGTACGTCGACGCCGACAACCGCGGGGGCGCGCGGGAGGCCGTACGCCACCTGCTCTCCCGGGGCCGGCGTCACATCGCGCACATCGCGGGCCCCCTCGACCAGACCTCGGCGGCCGACCGGCTCGACGGCTACCGGGACGTACTGCGCGACGCCGATCCCGCGCTGACCGCCGAGGGGGACTTCACCTCGGCGGGCGGGGCCCGTGCGATGCGGCAGTTGCTGGACCGCCGTCCGGCGCTCGACGCGGTGTTCGCGGCGAACGACCTGATGGCCACGGGGGCGCTCGCCGTGCTGCGCGAGCACGGCCGGTCGGTGCCCGGGGACGTGGCACTCGTGGGCTTCGACGACACCGAGTTGGTGGCGGAGGCGGCCGATCCGCCCCTCACCACGGTGCGCCAGGACGTGGAGGGAATGGGCCGGCTGATGGCCCGTCTGCTGCTGGACACCCTGCACAGGGCCGAGACGGCTCCCGAACCCCCGCGCCCGGTGATCACCCCGACGGTGCTGGTGCGCCGCGCCTCGGCCTGATCCGCCGGAAAGCCGACAACCGAGCACCGCTGAGGCGCACTTGGTCACCGGGCCGGAGTCGAGGCGTGCTCCGGTGTCGAAGGCGCCGAGGGGTTGGCGTACCCGGCCTGGGCCCGGCCCGACGCGGCCGACAGCGTCAGGGTGCCGGGGGCGGCCGGATCGTGCAGGGACCCGTCCACTTCGCAGCGGCCCGCACCCGCCTCGCAGTCGACCCGGAAGCGGGTGGCGGTCGGGAAGGCGAGGTCCAGCCGGCCGGAGCCGGCGCGGGCGGTCACCTGCTCCGGCGGGGTCAGGAAGGCGGCCTCGGCGCGGCCGGAGCCCACCCGGAGCTCGGCCTGGGGGGAGGTGAGGGCGGTGGCGTCCAGCCGCCCGGATCCGACGCGGGCGCGCACCGGGCCGCGCAGCCCCGTGAGGTGGAGGGTGCCGGAGTCGACGTCCGCGTCGACGGCGCCGCCCAGGCCGCCGATGTCCACCCGGCCGGAGCCCGCGGTCACCTTGATCGGGATGTCGGCGGGCACGGTCACGAACAGACGCACGGAGCAGCGCAGGCCGGGAAGGCCCGAGTCGCCGGCGCCGCCGGGACAGTGCGGGGTGAGCCGCAGGGTGTCGCCGAGTCGGCTCTCCTCGATGGTGGGCCGTCGGAACGACCAGCCGAGGTCCGCCCGGTAGGAGACCTGCCGGTCCGCGCGCGGGGTGACGGTGACGTCGGAACCGCCCGCCACGATCTCCAGCGCGGTCACCGGCCGACCCGTGCCGACCCCGGTCACGCTGCCCTGCCGCATGTTGCCGTACACCCACGCCTGCCAAGCGGCCGGGATCACCACGAGCACGGCCCCGAGCCACGCGGCGGCGAGCCATGCCGTGCGGTGGCGTGCTCGCGGCGGGGCCGTCCCGGGCGCGGCGGCGCCGGTCACGTCGTGCCGTCCAGGAAGCGCAGGACGGCGAGGACCCGGCGGTGGGCGCCGTCGGCCGGCGGCAGGTCGAGCTTGGCGAAGATGTTGTTGATGTGTTTGGCCACCGCGCTCTCGCTCACCACGAGTTCGGCGGCGATCCCCGCGTTGGACTTCCCCTCCGCCATCAGGGCCAGGACCTCCCGTTCGCGGGGGGTGAGTCGCTCCAGCGGGTCCTTGCCGCCGCCGCGGCGGAGCAGGAGTTGGGCGACGACCTGAGGGTCGAGTGCCGTGCCGCCCGCCGCGACCCGGCGCAGTGCGGCGACGAACTCCTCCACGTCGGCGACGCGTTGCTTGAGGAGGTAGCCGAGGCCCGCGCCACCCTGGGTGGTCAGCAGTTCGGCCGCGTAGCGTTCCTCGACGTACTGGGAGAGGAGCAGCACGGCCGTGTCGGGGTATCGGCGGCGGATCACGAGGGCGGCCCGGACGCCTTCGTCGGTGAAGTCGGGCGGCATCCGCACGTCGACCAGGGCGAGGGCCGGCTCGTGTTCCTCGACGGCCGCGAGCAGGGCCTCGCCGTCGTCGACCTCGGCCACGACCTCGAATCCGGCCATGTCGAGGATCTTGACGAGACCTATGCGAAGGAGGACGGAGTCCTCCGCGATCACAGCACGCACGGCAGCTCCACGGTGACGACGGTCGGGCCCCCGGGAGGGCTTTCGATCATGATGGTTCCCTCGACGGACCCTATGCGCTTGCGCAGTCCGGTCAGGCCCGTCCCGCCCGCCGGGTCGGCGCCGCCCACCCCGTCGTCGGTGACGACGACGCGCAGCAGGTCTCCCCGCCGCCCCGGGATCCGCAGGATCCGCACGGAACAGTGGGTGGCGCGGGCGTGCTTGGCGACATTGGCGAGCGCCTCCGACACCACGAAGTAGGCGACGGCCTCGATGGTCGAGCCGGGGCGCACGGCGATGTCCACGGACAGTTCGACGGGGAGCGGGGCACGGGCCGCGATCCCGGAGAGCGCGGCGTCGAGCCCGCGGTCCTCCAGTACGGCCGGATGCAGGCCCCGTACCAGGTTGTTGAGTTCCTCGATGGCTTCCTTCGCCTCGCGGTGGGCCTCGTCGATGACGGCCTTGACCTCGGGCGGCAGGTCGGTCAGGGTGGCGCGGGCGATGCCGAGGTTCATGGCGAGGGACACCAGGCGCTGTTGGGCTCCGTCGTGCAAGTCCCTTTCGATGCGTCGACGTTCGAGGTCGGCGGCGTCCAGGACACCCGCCCGGCTCTCGGCCAGGTCCTCGACCCTGCGCAGCAACTCCCCCGCGCGGCTGGGCCCGAGCAGGGCGGCGCCCGCGAGCGTGTCCAGTCGGGTGAGGAGCGCCGCCCACCACGGGGCGGCGAGCAGCATCAGGGCGCCCGCGACCGTGAGGGCGTCGTACGAACTCGTCACGCCCTGACCGAACTCCGGGTCGTCGGTGGGCAGCATCCAGGACCAGGCGTACACGGAGGCGCAGGCGAAGCCGCCGATCCAGAGGAGGACCAGCACGGCTCCCCCGAGGGCCACGGCCGGGCTCACCAACAGGTGGTAGCCGTACTGGCGCCAGGTCGACTCGGAGGTCAGCCGTTCGGCGAGGCCGCGCGCGGTGTGCCAGGGGTGTGCGCGGGCCACCTCCGGCACGTCCTGGTCCGCCAACGTCCGGAAGCGGCCGCGTTGGAGCCGGGTGAGGAGGGGAGCGCAGGCGAGGACGAGAAGGAGCGGGACGATGCTGCGTGGCCACGCCCACAGGAAGACCGCGCCGAGCAGGACGGGCAGGGCGGCTGGGATCGCCGCGGCGCAGAAGGCGGTGTTGCCGCGGGCCCACGCCGACCACGGTGCGTGCGCGACGATCCAGGTGTACGTACGCCTCAACGCGCCGCGAAATGCCATGCGTCGTACGTTAATCGCATGTCAGGGGGTGTTCGACCACCCTGATACCCGCCCCGGGGTGTACCTGGCACCACCCCCGGTTCGGACGGTGGAGCTACTGATCTTCCGCGCTCCGGGCACGAGAGTCGTGGAGTGCCCGGCGGACGGACCGTCGGGTCGGAAGGAGTTCCGTATCCATGGCTCTCGTCTCCCCGCAGCGCGTCGCGCACCGTCCCCCGACCCGACGGGCGGCGGCCGGTCGGCTCGGCCGGGTCGACGTCCGCGTCCCGCGCCTTTCGACGGTGCTCTCGGGCGCCGGGCTGGCGCTGGTCCCGTGGATGGTGGTGTTGGCGAAGTCGGTGCCGCACACGACCGAGGTGTCGTACTGGTCCACCGCGTGGATAGGACTGGACGCGATGCTGGTGGCCGGCCTGGCCGGTACGGGTGCACTGCTGCGCAGGGGCGACCCCCGGGTGTCGGCGGTGGCGGGGGCGACGGCCGCCCTGCTGGTGATGGACGCGTGGTTCGACGTCACGACCTCGGCCGGCACGAGCGGCCAGGGAATGGCGCTGGCCCTCGCCGCGGTGGCGGAACTTCCACTGGCCGCGGTCTGTGCGGTCGTGGCGATGCGGCGGCCGGCGTGAGTGGGGCGTGTGCGGGGGTGTGGGCGTGGGTGTCGTGAGTGGGGCGTGTGCTGGGGCGCGCGCGCGTGGGTGTCGTGAGTGGGGGCGTGGGCGCATACGCCTGCGGCGCCCCTGGGGAAGGGCGCCGCAAACGGTCGGGCGGCACGTGTGGCGCCGCCGGTCCGACTACTCGACGACGAGCTCGACGGGGATGTTGCCGCGGGTGGCCTTGGAGTAGGGGCAGACCTGGTGGGCCTGCTCGACCAGCGCGGCGCCGGTCGCGCCGGCGAGGGCCTCGGGGAGTTCGACGCGCAGGGTGACGGAAAGCCCGAAACCGCCGTCGGTGTCCTTGCCGATGGAGGTCTCCGCGGTCACGGACACCTCGCTGGTGTCGACCTTGGCCTGGCGGCCGACGAGACCGAGCGCGCTGGCGAAGCAGGCGGCGTAGCCGGCGGCGAAGAGCTGCTCGGGGTTGGTGCCCTGGCCGTTGCCACCGAGCGCCGGGGGCATGGCCAGCGCGAGGTCGATCTGGCCGTCGGAGCTGACGGCGCGGCCCTCGCGGCCGTTGGCGGTGGCGACAGCGGTGTACAGCGCGTCCATCGGGGGGTCCTCTCGGAGGGGTGGATCGGTGCGGCCGTCGTCCGACCGCTCCATCAATAAAGCACACACTTGAGTTGCGCGCAACTTGGTTGTGCACAACTGAATCGCTGGCAAGGGTTCCCGGGTACACTGGCCGACATGACCGAGCAGCAGCCAGAGACCCTCACCGAGCCGGACTTCCTCCGCCTGGACGGGCAGATCTGCTTCGCGCTCAACGCCGCGAGTCGCGCGTTCGGCGGCCTGTACCGGGTGGTCCTGAAGGACCTGGGCCTGACCTACCCGCAGTACCTCGTGATGCTCGTCCTCTGGGAACACGGCACGACGCCCGTCAAGCAGCTCGGGGAACGCCTGCGGCTCGACTCCGGCACCCTGTCGCCGCTGCTCAAGCGGCTGGAGGCGGCCGGCCTGATCCGACGCGAGCGCAGCACCGAGGACGAGCGCTCCGTGCACGCGGTGCTCACCGACGAGGGCGCCGCACTGCGCGCCCGGGCGGTGGCGGTGCCCCGCCGGATCGCCGCCGCCACCGGGTTCGAGCTCGGCGAGATCCGTGACCTCCAGGCGCGGCTGAGCCGACTGACCGAGGCCCTCGACACGGCGGCCGCGAGCGACACGATCGTCGACGGGGCGACGGACGCCGGGCACGGCGCGGACACCGCGAACGCCGGAACCACCGGGACCACCGGCAACACCGGCAACACCGGAAACACGGACGCCCCGGGCGCGTGAGCACTCGGGGCGTCGGCTCGGGCCCGGCCGTCAGGTCGGACCCGTTCGATCAGGCGTCCTTCTCCAGCGTGGGACGCAGGCGCTCCAGCAGGGCGTAGAGCGTCGCGCTCTCCGCCTGGTCCAGCGTGTCCAACGCGCCGTGCGTGGCCTGCATCTCCTCGCGCACGCGGCGGATGGTCTCGCGACCCAGGTCGGTCGCCACCACGTTCTTCACCCGGCGGTCCGCCGGGGACGGCTCGCGCCGCACCAGCTCCCGAGCCTCCAGCCGATCCACGATGCCCGTGACATTGGACGCGTCGCAGGTCAGCAGGGTGGCAAGCCCGCGCATCGGCACCGGCCCCTCCAGTTGGGCCAGGACCTTGGCCTGCGTGGACGTGAGCCCGTGACGGGCGGCGGCGGTGGCGAAGTCGCGCCATTGGGCGGTGCCGATGGCAGCCAGCAGTTCCAGCAGTTGCAGTTTGGTGGGGCCCTGCGAGGTGGCCGCGACGGTGGCGCTCATGGCGCGAGCGTACGCCCAGAAGCTTCATATTATCAACCTTTTACTTGACCACCTTAACTATTGCCGTCTACCTTCATCCAAGTACTTGAGGACATCAAACATCTGTGATCTGAAGCATTGAGAAGGTCCCGCCAACCATGAGCACCGCCGCATCCGCCCCCGCCGCCGCCAGGCCCAGGAACGAGACGGTCATCGTCTTCGCCCTCAGCCTCGCCGCCATGGTCGTGTCGATGATGCAGACCCTGCCCGTTCCGATCCTGGGTCTGATCCGCACCGACCTCGGCACCTCGACCGCCAACGTCAGCTGGGTCACCACCGCGACCCTGCTGTCCGCCGCCGTCTTCACCCCGCTGCTCGGCCGCTTCGGCGACCAGCACGGCAAGAAGCCCACGCTGGTGGCCGTCCTCGGCGTCATGGTCGCGGGATCCGTCATCGCCGCGCTCGCGACCTCGCTTCCCCTGCTGATCCTCGGCCGGGTCCTCCAGGGCGCGGCCACCGCGATCTTCCCGCTGGCCCTGTCCGTCCTGCGCGAAGAGGTCCGACCCCAGAAGCTGCCGGGCGCCATGGCGCTGGTCAGCGGGACGCTCGCGTTCGGCAGCGGTCTCGCGCTCGTCGCCACCGGCCTGCTGACCTCCGGCTCCGACGCCGACTACCGCAACGCCTTCTGGATGGCGACCGGCTTCGCGACCCTGGCCCTGCTGGCCGTCGTCTTCCTGGTGCCGGCCACCCGCCACAAGACCGGCGGCCGGACCGACTTCCTCGGCGCGCTGACCCTGGGCATCGCCCTCCTGCTGCTCCTGCTGCCCATCTCGCAGGGACACGAGTGGGGTTGGGCCTCCGCTCGGACACTGGGCAGCTTCGCCGGCGCCGCCGTCATGACGGCCGTGTGGGTCCTGGTGGAGCGCAAGGTGCGCGAACCCCTGGTGGACATGAGGATGTTCGTCCACCGCCCCGTCCTGATGGCCAACCTGGCGGGCATCCTGGTGGGCTTCGGCATGTTCGCGAACTTCCTGGGCGTCTCCTACCTGGTCCAGATGCCGAAGGCCCTCACCGGGTACGGCTTCGACGCGTCCATCCTGCGGGCCTCCGTCCAGTTCCTGCTCCCCGGCGCGATCGTCTCGCTGCTGGCCTCCCCCGTCGGCGGACAGTTGGTGCGCCACCGCGGGCCCCGCGTCGCACTGGGCCTGGCCGCCGTGCTCGGCGCCGTCGGCTTCGGCTGGCTGGCACTGGACCACGCGCACACCTTCTCGGTGATCGGCGCCGGTCTGGTCGTCGGCGCGGCGGTCAGCTTCGGGTACGCGGCCATGCCGGCCGTGATCATGTCCAGCGTCCCGCACCACCAGAGCGGCATCGCCAACGGCATCAACTCGATCTCCCGCTCCACCGGGAGTGCGATCGGCAGCGCCATCGTCACCACCATCCTCGCCTCGAAGACCATCGAGCACCTCCCGGCCGGCGTTCCCGCGCTGCCCGCCGAGTCCGGATTCACCCTCACCTTCGGGATCGGGGCCGTCGCCTTCGCCCTGGTCGCGCTGATCAGTTGGCTCGGCCTGCGCTCGGGCCACGGCCCCCGGGTGGAGGAGCCCGTCGCGTCGAGCGAGGCGCCCCTGCTGAAGGCGGTGGAGACGGCCGACGCCGTCTGACCCCTCGCCCGCCCCACCCCCACCGCCTCCGGTCCTTCGCGACCGGGGGCGGTTCTTCGTGCGCCCGGGGACACGGCCGTCCTCCCGGACCGGCATCCGGCTCGCCACAACATCGAATTCAGGCCAACTGTCTCGAATATCCGGGAGGGCCCGCTCACCCACCAGTCCTGACCGCCGCGTTGTCAGTGGGCCTCGCTAGTCTCCCGACATACCGCAGCTCACAGGGCGTTGGCGCCTTCCTTCGGGCTGCGCGGAATCTGACGGGTACGGCAGAGGGGCAGGCACGGCTGATGGCTTGGCTGGCGGCGGGTGAGGGCTACGAGATCGCCCTCGTGGAGGGGCGGGTCGTGGCCCGGGGATCGACGAAACGGCAGTTGAAGACACTGCCCAAGGCACTGCGCGACCACCCCGAGGTGGACCGGCTGCGCCGGCTCTCGGAATGGCTCGATCGACACGTGGCCGCGTGTGTCGCCCAGGTGGACGCCTGGATGGTGTCCTCGCTGCCGGTGCCGACCACGCTGCTGGCCCGGGTCTGGCCCGACGAGGCCTGGCAGGGCGCCCTGCGCGACCTGGCGATCGTCGCCGACGACGACCCCGACGAGGTGGGCTTCCTGCGCGACGCCACCGAGACGGGCGAGTTGAAGGTGGTCAACCTCGACGGCGAGACCATACGCCTCTCCCCGCGCACCGTGACCCTGCCGCACCCGGTGCTGCTGCCCGACCTGGACGACGTACGGGACTTCGCCGCCGAACTCGGCATCACCCAGCAGGTCGAGCAGATCCACCGCGCGACCTGGCAGAAGCCGGCCGGGCTCGCCGCCAACGCGACCGAGGTCCGGGACTACGCGGGTGGGGTGTTCCCCTCCCGGTTCAGCCTCGCGGCACGGGCCACGGGCCTCGGCTACCGGGTCTCCGGCGGCTACGCCACCTGCAAGGTGCGCGACGCCGGCGGCGCCGTGGAGGCGGCCGTGTGGATCGGCGAGCCGTACTGGGAGGACGAGTCGAGCACCGGCGGGCTGAACTGGCACGACGCGGAGGGCCGGGCCGTGCGGCTCGACGAGGTCGGACCGGTGGCCTGGTCCGAGGGGATGCGGATGGCCGCGGCGCTGTACGCCGGGCGCAAGATCGAGGAGGGCGGGAACGCGTGAACACCGAGACCACCGACACCGGCGGGGCCCGGGCGCTGCTCGACGCGGGCGCCGTGCTGCCCGCCGACACCACCGGGGCGGGCGACGAAGCCGTCGAACTGACCGCGCGGGCCTACCGGCACCCGGCCCTCGGGGACGACCGGGTCGTGATCCGCCTCGCCGCCGCCGAACTGGGCGCCGCGGAGGACCTCGCCGCCGGGTTCCTGGGACTCGAACCCGACGGCGAACCGGCCGTGGTGGGTCTCGGCCGGCGACAGGCCCTCGGGTTCCCCGAGTGGGTCCTGGTGCACCACCCCGAGGACGGGCACCACGCGCTGGCCGTCGTACCGGAGTTGGACCGGGCCGCCCGTCAGGCGAAGACCAAGCCGAAGGCCGCCCTCGACGCCTGTATGGAACTGGCCGGCCGGCTCGCCGTGTCCGTCCCGCACTTCCTGCCGGTCTTCCACGAGCAGGCCGCACGGCTCTTCCTCGCCGTCGAGAACACCACGTACGCCGCGCAGTTGTTCGGCAAGGCCCGCGCGAGCGAGGCCGAGTTCGGCCTGCCCGTGGACGAGGACCGGCTGGACGCCGTCTTCCTCGAATTCGCCCTGGCCGGCGCCCTGCCGGTGAAGGTGCTGACCGGGTACGGCAAGGCGCTGGCGCTGCGGGTCTCCCCCGCCGAGGCCTTCGACCGGTTCCGCCGGCTGTGTGTGCGCCGCACCGCGGGCGGCCTGCCGCCGTCCGCGCAGGTCGCCGTCGAACTGCGCCGACTGGCCCGCGCCGCCGGTCTCAACGGCACCGAACCCGAGCAGGACTATCTCGCCGAGCTGTTGCCGCTGCCCGCCACCCTGCGGGCCGCCGCCGGCTGGTGGAAGGCCCACCGCCCGGCGTTGCTCGCGCTCGCCCGGCGCGTGCCCTCCGTACGGGGCGCCCTGCTCGGACTGACCCCGCCCAGCGGCGGCGACGCGGGCGCCATGGCCTCGATGTGGCTGGAGCTGCTGGTCGACTCGGGCGCCACCGTCGGGCTGTCCGCCACCGACGCGCCGGCCGAGGAGCGCTGCTCCGACGGCGCGTCCGGCTGGCTGGAGCGCTTCCAGACCGCCCGGTACAGCGGTTGGGGCACTCCCCCCGCGCTGCCGAACCTGCTCGAACTCGTCGAGCGGTCCGCGGACCAACTGCGCGCGGAGCTCGCCGCGCCGGAGCGCGAGACGGGGCTGCGCCTCGGCTTCGAGGACGTCGACCTCCTCGATCTGGCACTGTCCCTGGACCTGCCGCTCACCGACCCGGACCCCAAGGACAACCGGACCCTGGGACTCCAGGCCTGGGGCGACCACACCGCCCGGCGGGAACTGCGCGCGCTGTGCGCCGACGAACGTTTCCGCCCGGTGATGTTCCGTTCCCTGAACGAGCTGGGGAGCCGGGCGACCGGACGCGGAGCCGTCCGCGCACTCGCCCTGTCCCCCGGGAGCAGCGCGCTGCTCGCCGACTGGGTCCGTGAGGTGGCCGCCTCCTCCACCGCGGCAGCGCTGCCGGCGCTGCCCGCGGCGATCCGCTGGCTGACCTGGCTGCCGGCCGAGGCGTTGGCCCTGGCCCCCGAGGACGTCGCGAAGGCGGCGGCGCTCGACGTGGGCGGGATCCTCGCGCGGACGCTGCGCGGCGGACTGTTCGAGGAACTGACCTGGCCGGCCTGGGAGACGGCGGTGGCCGAACTGCGCCCGCACACCAAGGGGCGCGGGGGCCGGCGCGACCGCGGGCTCGTCGTCATGGACGCCTGGCCCCACCTGATCGTGGCCAACTCCACGCAGGTCCGCGTCGTCGACGCCGACTCGACGGTGCTCACGCACGACCTGCGGGTCCCGCGCGGCGACCACTACCGCCTCGGCTTCCACCACGTGGACGGCGACCTGCTGGTGTTCTGGGTCTCGTACGGCGGCGCCGTGGAGGGCTACTGGCTGAGCGCCCCGAACGACGTCCTCACCCTCGACCACCCGGGGTCCTACTGGTCGATCCGCAACGAGCAGGTCACCCTGCCGCTGCCCGGCGGCGGTCGGTTCACCGGCCACGGCGTCCTGCACGCGGGCGACACGGAACTCCCCACCGAACGCCCGGTCCTGTGCGACGGGACCTCGTACTGGGTGTGGGAATCGGGGAGCGAGCCCGACGCGGCGGGATGGCACGAGTACGACCCCGCGAGCGGCGCCCTGGGACGGCGTTCGCAGCCCGCCTTCCTCGCCGACGCCCTGCGCGGGCACCCGGACGGCAGCACCCTGCCGCAGCACGCGGGCGCCAACTGGCTCCGACCGACGCCCACCGTGGAGGGCTCGGTGTTCGGCGCGCCCGTGGACGGCCTGCTCGGCTGGCGCGTCGTGCACGTCCCCGATCGGGGCTGGCACGGCTCGGACACCGGCGGTCGCTCGGTGACCGCGGCCGACGGCCGCATGCCCCAGGGGGCGCTGAGCCTGCCCGGTGACGACCGGCCGCGCGTGCTGTCCAGCGACTGGCGCACCCTGACGCTCAGCGACCACGACGGGGTCGTCACCTGCCAGGTCAGCTCCGACCACGACAACCCGGCCTACTCCACGGCCGCCGTGGACCTTCCGCCGCTCCCCTACTGGTACTGCCTGCGGGCCAGGGACACCGAGGGCTCGGCCGCGTTGCGGACCGCCGACGCGGAGACCTGCGGTGCGCTGATGAAGGCGGCCGGCGCGGTCGCCGACCGGGACGAGCTGCCCGCGCTGGTGAGCGCGGCCCTGCCCCGGATCACCTCGCCCGAGCTGATCGGGGGCGTGGTCGACAAGCTGCGGGACGCCCTGCGGCAGCGGGCGGCGCTCGACAAGGTGGCCGCCGCCCTGAACCCGACCCCGGAACGCGAGCCCGCGCCGCAGGTCGTGCGCGGACCGTCCGACAAGTTGATCGCCGAGGCGCTGGAGGGGCTCGTGGCCGGCGGGCACGCCCGCTACGGCGGGGACTCCGACGCCGCGTTCCGGCTCCTGCGGGAACTGGCCTGCGCCACCGCCGACACCGATGCGCGGGAGGTGCCCGGACGGCTGCACTTCGACGTGCCGGGGCTGACGCGGACGACGCTGCCCTGGACGGAACTGTTCCTCGACGGGGCCGCCGCCGTCGCCTACCGCGCGGTGGTCACCGGTGCCACGGACGCACAGCGCGCCGGGCTGTGCACGATGCTCGAACAGGTGGTGGCGCTGGGCCTGGACTCGACCGAGGCGTCCGCCGGCCGGTGGCTGCGCGTCGTGGTCCACCTCGGCCGCACCCACACGACGCAGCCGGACGGCCGCGATCGCGGGAAGTGGCATGCGACCGTGTTGCCGTACGGTGGCGGCGCCCTGCTCGCGATCACCGGCGAGCACGGTGACTCCACCGACGAGGGCCGCGAGTTCACGGCCCTGCTGCACGACCCCAGCGGTCGTCTCGCGGTGCCGGAGCCGTACACGGCGCGCGGGAAAGCCCCGCTCGGGGACCGGGGGCGCGGGGCCGGTTGGCTCGCCGCGTTCCTCGGCGCGGCGGCCGAGCACGGCGCGGCGCCGTGGTTCACGGAGGCCGCCGAGGAGTTCGCCCGCCTGACCGGGGTCTCCGGGCCCGCGGCCCGGCTGGTGCTCGCCGGCCTCCCGGACATCGACACCTGGGACCGCAACTTCCTGCCGGCCGAACTCCGTGCGGCCATCGGGGTCAAGGCCACGGACTCGGCGTACGCCCGCGACGACCTGCGCGGCCTCGACATCGAGGTCCGACGGGAACTCGTGGCGGCGCTGCTGCCCGCCGAGCCGGCGCGCCTGTGGAGCGAGGGCCCGGACGTGACGGCCGCCGCCGAGGTGTGGAACCGGCGCGTGGGTCGACGCACGCCTGTACCGGACTGGCTGCTCGTGGAGGCGACCCGCGCCGTCGGCGCCGGGACGAGCCACGGCAACCGGTGGTCGGTGCACAGGGCGCTGCCCGCGCTCCTCGACCCGACGGTGGCGCCGGAACTGAACACCGATGTGGCGTGGGAGGTGCGGGAGAACCAGATCGTGCCCCGCGAGCCCGCGGCGGCCCCGTTCACCTCCGCGGTGCTGACCCGGGCGGTCGCCCTCACGGGGTGGCTGGCGCACCGGCTGCCGGCGGGCGACCCCGTCCGGGCCGTGCTGCCTCCCGTGCTCACGGCGTTGCGCCACCGACTGTCCGCGCCCGAGTTGCTGCTCGGCATCGACGTCTACCACAACCCCGCCGAGTTCCGTAAGGCGGCGGGAACGCCGACCGAGACGGGCGAGGGCTACGAGCGCTACGGCGCGGTGGTGCTGCCCGGCACGGCCGCGCACTGGTCGTATCCGGCGCTGCGGCCCGCGCTGCTGGACTCCACCGGTTCCGACCCGTACCTGCCGGCGCTGCGCGGCCCCGAGCAGCAGCCGTTCGCCGTGGAGACGGCGCTGCGGCTCGCGCGGGACCCGGGCTTCGCGCGGCTCCTCGCCGATCCGGGGGCGCCGGCCGCGGGATCGGTGGACAAGGACGGGACCTGGTGGCCGCAGGACGCGGGCCGTTCGGTGCCGGACCTGGTCGCGGAGGTGAGCGACACGTACGGCCTGGGTGCGGACGCCGCCGTCCTCTACCTCGCGCTGCTCGCCATGCCGGACCCCACCGACCGCAACACGGCGCGCTGGACGGGCTGGAAGCCGGCCCGGTTGACGGCGGCCCGCGCGGAGCTGGGCGCCACCGACCTGGTGGTGACGGCGAGCCGCAGCCGCGCCGGACGCTCCCTGTTCCTGCCGGGCGGGTGGGCGGACGTCTCCTCCCCGACGCTGCCGGTGGAGCTGTGGAAGCTGCCCATGTACGGAACGGCCGCGGGACGCAACCCGGTCCTGGGCGTGCTCGTGCCCACCGAACCGGTCGCGGATCTGTACCGGCGCGCGTGGGAACGGGTCCGCGAGGGCGACACGCCGCGCTTCGAGGAACTGAAGGTGAAGCGCACGACGCGACGCCGGAGGTGACGCCCTCCTGAACGGTCCGGGCCGGGGCCCTTCGCCCCGGCCCGGACCGGCCCGCCGCCGGCCGCTTGCCGGCGGAACCGCCCACCCGGCCCCGCCCCGACCCGTGCGGGGGTGTCGTGAGGCACCCCCGCTCCCCACTTCTCTCCCGTATCACCCGGAGGACCCCCGATGACCGTCACCGAACCGTCCGCCCCCGCCCGGCAGGTCATGCCCGCGGAGGAACGCCACGCCGCCGAACTCGCCTTCCTGGCGGCGCACGACACCGGGCCGCGCCCGCCCGGCTGGGCCCTGACCCCGCGCGCCGTCGTCACGTTCGTCTGCGGCAGCGAGGGCGCAGAACTGACCCTGCCCAAGCGGCGCGCCGGACTGCCGACCAAGCTGGTGATCGCGCCGAAGTTCGTCGGCGAACGCGCCCTCGTCGAACGGTGCGTGGTCACCCTCGCCGGCGAACGGGGCCTGCTGCTCACCGGCGAGCCCGGCACCGCCAAGTCGATGCTGTCCGAGCTGCTCGCCGCCGCCGTGTCCGGCACCAGCGCCCTCACCGTGCAGGGCACGGCGGGCACCACCGAGGACGCCTTCCGGTACGGCTGGAACTACGCCCTGCTGCTGGCCCAGGGACCCACCTCGCAGGCCCTGGTCGACTCCCCCGTGCTCGCCGCGATGCGCACGGGCCGGGTGGTGCGGGTCGAGGAGATCACCCGCTGCCTGCCGGAGGTACAGGACGCCCTGGTGTCGATCCTGTCCGACCGTCGGGTGAGCGTGCCCGAACTGACCTCGACCGAGGACGCGGTGGTGTCCGCCACCCCCGGCTTCACCGTCATCGCCACCGCCAACCTGCGCGACCGCGGCGTCTCGGAGATGTCGGCCGCGCTGAAGCGGCGGTTCAACTTCGAGACGGTCGCGCCGATCGCGGACGCCGACGCCGAGGCCACGTTGATCCGGCGCCAGGCCGTCGCCGCGGTGCAGCGCGCCGGAGCCGCGTTCGGTGTGGACGACGCGGTGCTGGACGCCCTCGTCACCGTCTTCCGGGACCTGCGCTCGGGGCGCAGCGCCGAGGGCTGGGACGTGGAGCGGCCCGGCACGGTCATGTCCACCGCCGAGGCCGTGCAGGTGGCGGCCTCGCTGGGGGTGGCCGCCGCCTACCTGCCGGGCGGCGACGTCCTCGATCTGCTGCCGGGGCACCTGCTGGGTGTCGTGCGCAAGGACGACCCGGCCGACCACGGCCGGTTGTTGGGGTACTGGGACGGCCCGGTCCGCCGCCGTGCCGAGGACGGTTCGGCGATGTGGCGCCGGCTGTGGGACCTGCGCGGGAGCCTGCGGTGACGATGGTCGATCCGAGGGACGCCGTGGAGGCGCTCGCCGCGTGCCGGGAGCCGTACCTGCTGGGGGTCCGGCACCACAGCCCGGCCCTCGCGGCGATGGTGCCGGCCCTGCTGGACGCGGCGGGCGCGGAGGTGCTCTGCGTGGAGCTTCCCACCGAGTTCCAATCGTGGTGGGAGTACGTCGCGGACCCCGAGACGGTGGCCCCGGTGGCGCTGGCGGGCCAGGGGCGGGACGGGCGCCTGGCGTTCTACCCGTTCGCCGACTTCTCCCCCGAGCTGGCGGCGATCCGCTGGGCGCGGGAGCGCGGTGTCGAAGTGGTCTGCTGTGACCTGCCGTTGGCCGACGGCGGATGGTCCCTTCCGGACGCCCCGGCGGGTGTCCAACCGGTGGGCCCGGACCGGCCGGAAACGGAGCCGGGCATACCCGACGGGCCCGCTCCGGACGCCGCGATCCCGGTCGGCGACGGGCCGCCGGCCGCGGGCCGTCGTTCCTTCGCCGAGACGCTCTCCGCGTCCGGCACCGGACGCGAGGGCGACGACCTCTGGGACCGCGCGGTCGAGGTACAGGCCCCGGGCTGCTCCCCCGAGGCCGTGCGCCGGGCGGCGCTCGGCGTGGGCTGGGCGCTGCGCGCGGACGCCGACGTGCCCGCGCGGGACCTGGCCCGCGAGGCGCACATGCGGGCCGTCATCGCCGGCGCCGGCGCCGGGGGGCGCCGGGTGGCCGCGCTGATCGGCGCCTTCCACGCCCCGGCCCTCCTCCCGGCCGGCGTCGCGGTGGTCGATGTCGCGGCGACCGACGTCGTGGTGCCCGCCGTCAAGGACACCGGCGTGTCGAGGACGAAGCCCGCCGGCGCGCGCTCCCGCGACGCCGCCGCGGTGGCCGGAGACGACGCCGTGGTCGCCTCGTTCGTTCCGTACTCCTTCGACCTGCTCGACTCCCGCTCCGGCTATCCGGCCGGCATCCGGGACCCGCTGTGGCAACAGGCCGTGTTCGAGGCCGGCGGGGACCCGGTGCGGGTCCGGGACGCGGCCTCGGTCGCCGTGACCGGCGTCTGTCGGGAGCTGCGCCGGGCCGGGCACACCGCGGGTACCGGCGAGGCGGCGGAGACGCTGCGGCTCGCCTGCGACCTGGCGGCGCTGCGCGGGCTGCCCGCGCCCGGGCGCGGGGAACTGCTGGAGGCGGTCATGACCGTCCTCGGGCAGGGCGAACCACTGGGTCGGGGGCGGGCGTTGGCCCGCGCCCTGGAGGCCGTGCTGATCGGGGCGGGGCGGGGCAGGATCACCCCGCACGCTCCCCGTTCGGGGCTAGGTCCCGCCGTCGAGGAGGAGTTGGCGGCGCTGCGGCTGCCGTCGCCGCGTGATCCGGCCCCCCGGGAGGTCCGTCTGGATCCGTTGCGTTCCGAGCTGGACGGCCGCCGCGAGGTCATGCTGCAACGGCTGCTGGTGTGCGGCGCGGGGTACGGGGAGCCCGTCGCCGTGGCCGCCACCGGCGACGGCACCGCGCTCGGGAGCAAGTGGCGGCTGACCTGGACCCCGTCCGTGCCCGCCCGGCTGGACCTGGTCGGCGTCCGCGGCGTGACCGCCGCCCAGGCGGCCGCCGGGACGCTGCGTGACGTCGCGCGCCGCGCGGCCGAGGAGGGGGGCCCGACCCCGGCACAGATCCTGACGGGGCTGCGCGCGGCCGCGCGGTGTGATCTGCCCGCGCTGGTCGACGTACGGCTGGAGGAGGCCGCCGCGATCCTCCCGGAGACCGCAGGACTCCCGGAACTCCTCGAATCGCTGGACCTGTTGGAGGGGCTGGGCCGGGGTCACCTCCCCGGGGCGACGGAGGGGGCGCGGGTGCGCGCCGAGGCGCTCTCGGAGGAGTTGGTGGAGGCCTCCGTACGGTCCCTGCCCGGGCTCGCCGGCAGCGAGGACCCCGCCGACGCGGGCGCCCTGGTGGCTCTCGCCGACCGGGCCGCCGGCCGGCACCTGGGACTGCGGCTGGATTCCGCCCTGGCGGAACTGGCCTCCTCCGCGTCCCCGTTGATGCAGGGCGCGGCCCTGGCCGTACGGGTCCTGCTGGACCTGGATCCGGCGCACGGGCTCGGCGAGCGCGCGGCGGGTTGGGTCGACGGCGCCGGCACGCCGGACGCCCGGCGTGCCCTGACCCGCCGACTGACCGGTCTGCTCACGGCCGCCGGCCCGCTGCTCGGCTCCTCCCCGACCGCTCTCACCCCCCTGCTGGACCGGGTGGACGGCCTCGCGGACGATCGGTTCCTGGACCGGCTGCCGGCGCTGCGCGGCGGCTTCGACGCGCTCTCCCCGGCCGCCCGCGACCGGCTGCTGGACACCGTCACCGAACGGCTCGGGGACCGCCTGGACCTTTCGCTGGACGCACCGCCCGGACTGCTCGCCCTCTGGGCGGCGGCGGACGCGGCGGGCCTCGCCGCCCTCAAGGACCTGCCACTGCCCGGCGCGGACACCGAAGCGCCCGACGTCCCGGAGGGGACGGCCGCCCCGCGGCCCGTCGATCCCGGGTCGCGGCGCCTGTCCCCCGCCGACCGGTGGCGGCTGCTGCTCGGGCGGCAGCGCGACCGGCTGCCGTCCGGCGCGCGGGGCTACGCGCGGGCGCTCGACGAGCTGTACGGCGCCGGGCGCGGCGAGGGCTCCGCCGATCTGGACGACGGCCGCGGCTCGGGCGGGGGTCTGGAAGCCTCGTTCCCCACGGCCCGGGAGTGGTCCGAGGAGTTGGAGGCCCTGTTCGGCGCCGACGTGCGGGAGGAGGTGTTGGCCGACGCCGCGGACGCGGGCCGGGTCGATGTGCTGGCCCAGTTGGACCCCGCCTCTGTGCGTCCCTCGATGGAGCTGTTGACCTCGGTGCTCTCGCTGGCCGGCGGGATGCCCGAACAGCAGTTGGCGCGGCTGCGGCGCCTGGTCGACGAGCTGGCCCGGGAGCTGGCCACCCGGCTGCGCCCGACGCTGTCGGGGCTGGCGACGCCGCGCCCGACCCGCCGCCCCGGCGGGAAGCTGGACCTGGCCAGGACCCTGCGCGCCAACCTCGCGCACACGCGGCGGGCGGCTGACGGGCGGGTGGTGGTCGTCCCGGAGCGGCCCGTGTTCAGTACGCGGGCGAGCCGGGAGGCCGACTGGCGGCTGATCCTGGTGGTCGACGTCTCCGGTTCGATGGAGGCCTCGGTGGTCTGGTCGGCGTTGACGGCAGCCGTGTTGGGCGGGGTTCCCACCCTGTCCACCCACTTCCTGGCGTTCTCGACCCAGGTCGTCGACCTCACGGAGCGCGTCGACGATCCGCTGTCGTTGTTGCTGGAGGTACGGGTCGGCGGCGGTACGCACATCGCCGCCGGGCTTGCGCACGCCCGGTCGCTGATCACCGTTCCGAGCCGCACCCTGGTCGTCGTGGTGAGCGACTTCGAGGAGGGGGCGCCGCTCGGCGGACTGCTCGGCGAGGTGCGTGCGCTGGCCGCTTCCGGTGCGCACCTGCTGGGTTGCGCCGCGCTCGACGACGCGGGCGCGCCCCGGTACTCGGTGGCGATCGCGCGGCAACTCGTCGCGGCCGGCATGCCGGTCGCCGCCCTCAGTCCCCTCGCTCTCGCCCGCTGGGTGGGCGAACGCCTCCGTGGAGATGTCCGTTGAGTACCGATCTGTTGCCGCCCGTCGCCCCCGAGGTCCTCGCGGAGGCGGTGGAGAACCTCACCGCGCGGCTGCGCAAGAAGTTGGACGCGGCCATCGAGGCGTGCGCCTCGGAGGCGGTGGCCGGGCCGGACGGGAGCGTGAGCGTCCGCTTCGGCGAGGATGCCGTGGTGACCCTGCGTCCGGGCCCTTCGGGGGTGGTCACGGCGGCCGACGAGGCCGTCTGCGGTTGCCTGCTGGCACCGCGCTGCCTGCATCGGGCGGCCGTGCTGGGGGCGGCCCCGCTCGCCGATCCCGAGCAGCTCGCCGCCGCGGAGCCGACGGCCGACGCCGCGGTGCCGGATCCGGCCCGCGCGGGGGCGCCGCCCGAGAGCGGTGTGGTGGGGGCCGGTCCGCAAGCACCTGCGGTACACGGGACCACGACACCCGGGGCCGGCGCCGGGGCTCCGCCGCCTACCGCACCCGAGCCGCCGACCGCTGCACAACTGCGGGCCTCGGCCGCGCTGTGGGAGGCGGCTGCCGCCGCTCTGGCCGCCGGGGTCGCGGCCGGCGGTGCGGTGGTGCAGGCCGAGCTGCTGCGGGCCGCGCACAGCGCACGCCTCGCCGGGCTGCCGCGCGGCGAGGCCGCCGCCCTGCGCGTGGTGCGGGGGTTGCGGGCGGCGCGGGAGCGCAGTGCCGCCCAGCGACTCGGCGCCCTCACCGAGGCCTTCCGCGAACTGCTGCACGTCGCGGGACTGACGGCCTCCGGAGCCGGCGGGCCCGCGCTCACGGGCACGGGCCGCCGCGCCTACGAGGCGGGCGGCAGCCTGCGGGTGCACGGGCTGTGCCGCGAGCCCGTGTTGTCCGCCACCGGCTACGGCGGTGTGGTCACCCATCTGGTGGGCGCGGACGGCTCCCGCTACTCCGTGTCGGACGTCCGCCCCGGCGGACTCGCCCGGGCGCGGGGCGCCGGGTCCGCGTCCGTGGCCCTGGGCGGCGCCGTCCTCGACCACGCCGGGCTGGCGCGCGGGGGTCTGCGCGTCGTCGGCGCGACGGTGTCCGCGGACGGGCGTCTGGGTGCGGGACGCGGGGTCCAGGCGACTCCGCTGCGCGGGATCGCCTGGACCGACGAGCCCGCCGCCGCACTGTTCGCCCGTCCGGCGGCGGAGGCGGTGGCAGCCCTGCTCGCCGACCCCGAGGGCGAGCCCGAGCTGCTGGGCTGCGACGTCCGGGTCGTCGGCGGGGCCGGCGAGCACCTGTTGGTACGGGAGCTGTCGACCGACGGGACCGTGCGCGCGGACGCGCCCGTGCTCCGGCTGCGCCCGGCGCATCCGCATCCCGAGTTGCCGCACACGGCCAACCTGCGCCGGCTCGCGGGGTGTCCGGGCCTGGCGATCCGGGTGCTGGGCCGTCCGGATCCGGACCGGGCGGCCACCCTGGGTGCGCTGGCCGTCGGGCCGGTGCCGGGCGCGCGGTACACCCTGCGGTTGCCCGAGGAGTGGCTCGGCCGGGCCGACCTCGGTTACGACCGCCTCCAGGGTTCCCACCTCCCGGACGGGACGCCCGATCTCCCGGAGGGTGACGGCGGGCCCCTGGCCGGTCCGATCGGGGCCGGCGCGGACCCGTTGGCCGAGTCCCCGCTGTGGCGGGTGCGCAGGCTCCTGGAGACCGGGGTGGCGGGCGGTCGCCGGGCCGTGGCGGAGGCCGCCAGGGGGCCGGAGCCGCTCGGTCTGCGCGGCCCGCTGCGTCGTTCGGGTTTCGGGGCGGCGGCGGATCTGGCCACCGCTCTGGCCGTCGAGGCGGACCGGCGCCCCCGGGACGCCTTCGGCCGCCTCACCGACGCCTCGGCCGACCGCTACGCCTGGGCCTGGCTCGCCTCGGCCACCCACCTCGGTGCGGCGGAACGCTCGTTGGTGGCGGCTTCCTGGTCCTGAGCCGGTCGTCTCCCGCGCGGGCTCCGAGCGGCGCGGGAGACACCGGGGCCCGCCGATCGTGCGAGATCGGACACACCCGACGGCAGCGGATGGAGCAGCACGAAGGGTGCCAAAGAATCCGAAATCGGCACAACCACACCCGGTGGGTGCGCGGTTGCCCCGGTCGCCCGCGCCCGGCCCGACGGACGGCCCCGGGGGCGCCTCCTGACGGCCCGTGACACTCGGCGCGACACGCACGGATCGAATGTCCGGGTATGGGTAGGCTCCCCCGGGACAGCGTGCGGGAGTTCGAACCAGGGTGGATTCATGGAACGTCAGACAGGGGCGCGCGGCCTCGCGATGGTCGTCGCGCTGCTGCTCGGGGTCACCGGATGCAGCCGGACCGGCGCCGGCGGGAGCACCGACGGGAAGGGTGACACGCGGGCGCCCGGCACCTCCGCCTCGCCCTCCGCGCCGTCCGGGGACGACGCGAAGCCGACCGCGGGCGACGTACTGCCCGGCATGGTCAGCGCGGCCGTCGCCCGGACGCAACTGGCCGCGTTGAAGATCGACAAGCCCGGCACGATGGCCGGCTACAGCCGCGCCAGGTTCACGCACTGGGCCGAGCAGGGCAACAAGTGCGACACCCGCGAGGTCGTCCTCAAGCGCGACGGCAAGGACGTCGCGCAAGATTCCGAGTGCCGCGCCTCGTCCGGCGCGTGGAAGAGCCTGTACGACGGGCTGGAGTTCAACGAGGCGTCGAAGTTGGACATCGACCACATGGTCCCGCTCGCCGAGGGCTGGCGCTCGGGCGCCGCCGACTGGGACGCGGCCCGGCGCAAGGCGTTCGCGAACGATCTGACCCGCCCCCAGTTGCTGGCGGTCTCGGCCGCGTCGAACCGGTCCAAGGGCGACCAGAGCCCGGACCTGTGGCAGCCGCCGGACAAGGCGAGCTGGTGCCAGTACGGACGCGCCTGGACCACAGTGAAGTCCCACTACGAGCTGACCGTCACCGAACCGGAGAAAGCCATGCTCACCACCATGATCGACACCTGCGCGGGCTCATGACCGGGGCGGATCGGCACGACGCGGCGCAAGAGTGGACGGACACGGTCGTCGCCGGCCCCGGCGGCGCCATGACCGACGAGGTCGGCGTGATCACCGGTGAGCTGACCCTGCGCACGGTCGCGGGAGCCGATGGCAAGATCCGGTTCGACATCCAGTACCTGGACGCCGACGAGTGGTACACGCTCACGGGCAGCCCCCTCCCGCACGGAGACCCGCACGCCCTGCACCGCGCGGCCCTCGCGGCCGTCCGCGCCGGCGGCGGGGCCGAGGTCCCGTCCGGCTGAGCCCCCGGTCGCCCGTCGCGTCGTCCCGAGGATCTCGGGACGGGTCGCGGGGCGGTGACCTGGGCGGGGATCCCGAGGTCGCGGCGAGTCCCGCGGCCCCGGCGCGTCCGATGGCCCCGCCCCGGGGCACTCGGTCGACCCACCCCGCCTCCTGGGATGCCTCTCAGAGCGAACTCGCTGGTCAGGGGGACGGCCACCTGACAGACTGAAACGGCTCGATCACCCCAGGAGGACAAGATGGCAGACGAAACCGACACCCCGCAGAACGAGTCCCCGGCCGACGAGGCCAAGCGCAAGTTCCGGGAGGCCCTGGAGCGCAACGCCGCGAATGCCCAGTCCCAGCAGTCACACCAGAGCCGGGCGAAGGTGCAGGGTTCCAGCAGCGGCCCCGGCGGCAAGAACAAGAAGGTCCGTCGCAAGACCGGCTGACCACGGACCGACCGCTGCCCCGCCGGGAGGCTCCACCCGGCGGCGTGGGCGGCGACCGCGCCGACCGCGGGGGCGGGTCGTCGCAGGCCCCTGGAACGGATGATTGGGCCGCATGGGTGACGGGCGATAACCACATGCCGTGAGGACAGTTGATCAGGGCGTCCCGCCGGGGACAGCTCATGCGACAGAAGGATCCTCAATGCTCAAGAAGTTCATGGCCACCGCCGCAGTCACCGCCTCCGTCATCGGCGCGGGCGCCGTCGCGGCCACCCCGGCCATGGCGATCGGCAACGACAACGGCGTGAACACGGTCAACGGCAACAACGCCTCGCAGATCTACGGCAACCAGGAGACCGAAGGCGCCATGAGCCCGCAGCTCAGCGCCGTCCAGGGTTCGCTGAACAAGCTCTGCGTGGGCCTGCCCGCGAAGGTCAACGCCCAGTCGATCCTCGCCGCGATCAACGTCGGCGTCCAGGACATCAACGTCCTGTCGAACCCGCAGAACCAGCAGTGCGCGGAGAACTCCACCCAGGCGAAGGGCGACGAGTCCCTGTCGCACATCGTGGACAACATCCCGGTCCTCTCCGGGAACCTCTCCGCCGGCAGCTGACCCGGTCGACCCCAACCGGCGTGACGACTCGCTCGTCACGCCGGTTCGGCGTTTCCGGCGCGACCGTTGCACCCGCGGCCGTTCCACCCGTGACCATCCCGGGTTTCACCGAAAGGTTTGGTCTAGACCTTGACAGGTCCAGACCATCTTCGGTTCAGTGGCGTCAGTTGCCGTCCCCACCCGGCAATTCCCCCCACCCTAGGAGCAGTCACGTGATACGCACGCTTCGTCGTCGTGCCCTCTCGCTGGCCGCGGCCGCCGCCGTGACCCTCGGTCTCGCCGTCGCCCTGCCCGCCTCCCCCGCCGCGGCCGCCCCCGCCTGCGCCGGCTCCTGGGCCGCCTCGGCGGTGTACACGGGCGGCATGAACGCCTCGTACAACGGACACAACTGGCAGGCCAAGTGGTGGACGCAGGGCGAGACGCCCGGCACCACCGGGCAGTGGGGGGTCTGGTCGGACCAGGGCGCCTGCGGTGGTGGCGGGGGCCAGGACCCCGACCCGGGGAACGGGAGCGGATTCGTCGTCAGCGAGGCCCAGTTCAACCAGATGTTCCCGAACCGGAACCCCTTCTACACCTACAACGGGCTGGTGGCGGCGCTCTCCGCGTACCCCGCCTTCGCCAACACCGGCGACGACACGGTCAAGCGGCGCGAGGCGGCCGCGTTCCTCGCCAACGTCTCGCACGAGACGGGCGGGCTCGTCCACATCGTCGAGCAGAACACGGCCAACTACCCGCACTACTGCGATGCCACGCAGCCCTACGGATGTCCGGCGGGCCAGGCCGCGTACTACGGGCGCGGTCCCATCCAGCTCAGCTGGAACTTCAACTACAAGGCGGCCGGTGACGCCCTGGGCATCAACCTCCTCGCCAACCCGTACCTCGTGGAGCGGGATCCGGCGGTGGCCATGAAGACGGCCCTCTGGTACTGGAACACCCAGAACGGTCCGGGCACGATGACCGCGCACGCCGCCATGGTCAACGGCGCGGGCTTCGGCGAGACGATCCGCTCCATCAACGGGGCCCTGGAGTGCAACGGCGGGAACCCTGGCCAGGTTCAGAGCCGGGTGGGCAAGTACCAGAGCTTCACCCAGTTGCTCGGTGTGACGCCGGGGAACAACCTCAGCTGCTGAGGCGTCCCGTCCTCAGGGCGGTGGCCAGTTGCGCACGGGAGCGCAGGTCGAGCTTCTGGTAGATCCGGGTCAGCCGGGCCTCCACCGTCTTGACGCTGAGGAACAGTTTCGCGGCCGCCTCCTGGTTGCTGGCGCCCTGACCGACGAGCAGGGCCAGTCGGGTCTCGGCCTCGGTCAGGGCCGCCTGACCCGGCTGCCCGCCGGCGGCCGGGTCGGGGGCGGCCTCCCGGGCCAGCTCCACCCAGGGTTTCGCGCCGGCCCGGTCGAACATGTCGGCCGCCTCCCCGAGGGCGGCGCGGGCGGGAGCGCGCCGCCGACGGCGCCGTTCCACGCGGGCCAGCGCGAGCAGGGTCCTGGCCCGTTCCAGCGGAAGTCCGAGGGCGCCGAACCGGCGGGCCGTGGACTCCAGCAGGGTCACGGCCGGCTCCGCCTCGCCCTGAGCGGACAGGCACAGCCCCCGGGCCCGGTCCAGGGCGGCGAGCACACCGGTGCGACCGAGGGCGTCGGCGACCGTACGGGTCGACTCCAGCAGGGCGGCGGCCTCCTCGAGGGCGTCGGCGGCCACCAGGGCCTCGGCGAGTTCCCCGTGCCAGCGCAGGACGGAGGGGTCCACGACCTGCTGGGCCTCCTCCAACTCGGCCACCCTGCGCAGGGTGGCCACCGCCTTCGCGGCTTCCCCGGTGGCCAGTTCGACCAGCCCGAGGGCGTACAGGCCCCGGGACAGGAAGACCTGGTCCTGTTCCTCCTCGGAGGCCTGGACTCCCCGGCGGGCGTAGCCGGCGGCGCGGGCGAAGCTGCCGGCGGTGGCCTCGGCCATCGCGGCGACGTACCAGGCGGGGCCGGGTGACAGGCCGGCCTCGATGGTGAGTTCCAGGGCGCGGCGGGCGTGCGCGGCGCCCGCGGCGCAGTTCCCCCGGCGCAGCTCGACCTCGGAGAGGCTGCGCAGCACCTCGAAGACGTCCTCGGCGGAGCCGGTGCGTTGGACGGCGGGCAGCAGGACCAGGAGCCGACCGCGGGCGTCGTCGAGCCGGTCGTCGAAGAGGGCGTGCCGAACGGCGAGGTACTGCGGCGCGTTGCGCATGCCGAGCGGCACCTCGGGTGCGGGCAGGGCCAGTGCCTCGGCCAGGATGTCCTCGGCGTCGTGGTCACCGAGGATGCGGCCCATGCGGGCCCGCACGGTCAGTGCCATGGCCTCGGCGACCTGGTCGCCGCCGAGGGCGGCGAGGGTGCCCGCCTCGGCGGCGGCGTCGCGGGAGCGGACGGGGTCCCCGTCGCTGAGGTTGTGCTTCCAGGCGATGCGGAGTTGGACGGCGGCGCGCAGTGAGGGGTCGCCGGCGGCGTCGTCCACGGCGTACGCGAAGGTCTCGTCGAGGTCCGCGAGGGCCTGTCCGGCGGCGTCGATCACGGCGAGTCGGGCCCGTACCCGGTCGGCGGGCGAGGCGTCGCGGGCGAGCACGGCGCGGGTGGCGCGGCGGGCGAGGTCGGCGCGGCCCGCCCATCCGGCGTCCTCGGCGGCGCAGACGAGCCGGGCCAGTTCGTCCCGGGGCAGGTCGGCGGGGGTGCGTTCGGCGGCGAGCAGGCCGAGTTCGGCGGCGAGGTCGCGTTGTCCCCGGCGCCGGCAGGACGCGGCGGCCTCGGTGATCTCGGTGGCGAGGCGGGCGTCGGGGGTGTCCACGGCCAGCGCGCGGTGTCGTACGGCCTGGACGGGGTCGTCCACGGCGGTGGCGAGCGCGGCGTGCCCGGCGGCCCGCTCGGGCCAGCCCGCGTCGGCGGCGAGCGCGGTCGGGAGGGCGCCGGCGGTGAACCGCACCGTGCCGTCCTCGCCCACGGTGACGAGTGCGGCGCGTTCGGCCTCGGCGAGTTCCGCGTCCGCGTCGGGGCGGCCGGCCCGGCGGAGCAGGGCGGTGGTGGGGCGGGTCGCGAGGGCGGCGAGCAGCAGGGTGCGGCGGGCTCTGGCGGGGGCTTCGGCGAGCAGCCGGCGGGCGACCTCGCGGGCCTGCCCGGAGACGGGCAGGGTGTCGGCGTGGTGGGCGCCTCCGTCGCGGGATCCGGCGGCTTCGGCGAGGGAGTGGCCGAGGGCCAGGGCCAGGCGGGGGTTGCCGCCGCTGGCCTGGTGGATGCGGCCGGCCAGCCGGGCGGGCAGGCCGTGTCGGCACAGGAGTTCGGCGACCTGCTCCGCCCCGAGCGGGGGAACGCGGATCGCGGGGGTGTCGGGACCGCAGAGGGGCACGGCGACGGGAGCCCCGCCCTGCACGCATTCGGCCACGAGGACCCGGACTCCGGGTGGGGTGAGGCGCAGGGCGAAGCGGAGGAGGTCGGTGCTCTCGTCGTCGAGCCACTGGGCGTTGTCGAGGACGAGCAGGACGGGTCCGGGAGCGGCCAGGGTCCGCAGGATCTCGACGACGGCGAGGCGCAGCGCGACGTGGTCGCGGCCGGCGCCGGGCTCGTCGGTCTCGCGCCGGAGCAGGGCGATGGCGGCGCGCTGGGGTCCGGCGAGCCGGTCCAGTGCGCCGTGGGGCACGGAGGCGAGCAGGGCGGCGGCCGAGGCCTCGGGTATCCATTGGTCGGCGGCGTCCGGGGCGAGGTGGAGCACGCTCTCCCGCCGGCCCTCCGCCGCGGCCACGACGGCCCGGACCACTTCCGTCTTGCCCGCGCCCGCCGGTCCGGTGAGGATGGCGCGGCCGTGCGTGGTCAGCGCGCGGTCCACCGCCTCGATGAGTTCACCGTGTCCGACGGTCGTGTCAGCGTTCCCCGTCGCCGCCACGCACAGCCACCAGCCTTTCGCGCCCCTGCTCCTGTGCCTTTCCTGTGAGACGCGACAATACGAGGTCAGCCGCCGGGCGGACCCCGTTTGTGACGCAGAAATCTCAGTGGGTGGACAGGAATGCCCGGCGGACCTGCCGGTACGAGTGGCATCGGCAGGTCCGCTGGGTGGGTTGGTCCGTACTATCGGTCCGTCAGGCGGGAGTTGGGGGGCTCTGCGCCCCTTCGACGGCCGGTTCGGGGACCGGATGGCGTCCGGCTTGGGGACCGGACGCCGGGCGGGCTCAGAAGCCGAGGCTCCAGGAGTTGATGTAGCCGGTGTCGGACGCGGCCACGTCCTGGACCTTCAGCTTCCAGGTGCCGTTGGCGGGCAGGGCGGAGGCGTCGACGGTGTAGGTGGTGGCCAGGTTGGCGGTGCTGTCGTTCGAGGAGTTCTTCAGCCGCTTGACGGTGCCGTTCGGGGCGACCAGGTCGATGACGAGGTCACCGCGGTAGGTGTGCTGGATGTCGACCGAGACCTTGAGCGCGGCCGGGGCGTTGCCGGTGCGGCCGGTGACGGTGATCGAGGAGGTGACGGCGCCGCCGTTGTCCGGGATCGCGACGTCGGTGGTGTTCTCGAAGGTCGGGGTGGTGGGCGTGGAGGTGACGGCGTTCACGGTCGCGGCCGCGTCGGCGAGACCGGCGCCGCAGCCACCGGTGCAGGTGCCGGCGAGCGGGCGGGCGTTGGCCTTGATGGCCGCCTCGATCTGCGCCGGGGTCAGCGAGGGCTTGGCGGCGGCCAGCAGCGCGGCGAGGCCCGCGACGTGCGGGGCGGCCATGCTGGTGCCCTGGTACGGCTTGTAGATCTCGGCGCCCGCGGTGGTGGTGCCGCCGTTGAGCGTGGAGAGGATGCCGTTCTCGGGGGTGGTGACGGTGCCGGGCGTGTCGGTGGCGCGGCGGGTCTCACCGCCCGGGGCGGCGATGTCGATGATCGTGCCGAAGTTGGAGTAGAACGAGCGGTCGCCGGTGCGGTTGCTGGCGGCCACGTTGATCACGTTGTTGCAGCTGGCCGGGTTGAATCCGGCCGCGTCCGCGTTGCTGTTGCCGGCGGCGACCACGACGGTGGTGCCGCGGGAGACGGCCGCGTTGATGGCGTTCTGGTAGCTGGTGCCGCAGGTGCCCGAGCCGCCGAGGCTCATGTTGATGACCTTGGCGGGGGTGGCGTTCGCCGGGACGCCGGGGACGGAGCCGCCCGAGGCCCAGGTGATGGCGTCGACGATGTCCGAGGTGGCGCCGCCGCACTTGCCGAGCACGCGGACGGGCTGGATCTTGGCGTTGTAGGCGATGCCCGCGACGCCCTTGGAGTTGTTGGTGGCCGCGGCGATGGTGCCCGCGACGTGGGTGCCGTGCCAGGAGGAGTCACTGGCCTTGGAACCGGTGCCGCACTCGCCGGCCCCGCTCCAGTCGCCCTGGTCGGCGGGGTTGCTGTCGCGGCCGTTGCCGTCGCGGGCGGCGGAGGAGTCGCTGATGAAGTCGTAGCCGGCGACGATGTTGGAGGCGACGTCGGAGTGGGCCACGTAGCCGGTGTCGATCACGGCGACGGTGACGCCGGAGCCGGTGGTCTTGTCCCAGGCGGCGGGCACGTTCATGCCCGCGGTGGGCTCGAAGAGGTCCCACTGCTTGGCGTACTCGGTGTCGTTCGGGGTGGCCAGCGCGTAGGCGCGGGAGTCCGTCTCGACGTAGGCGACGTCGGGGTCGGCGCGGAACTGGGCGATCACGTCGGCGGCCGCGGTGGGCGCGGTGGCGCCTCCGAGGTTGACGAGGGCGGCGCCGGTGCCGAGGCGGCGGTCGAAGGTCGCCTTCTTGCCGGCCTTCTTCCCCTTGGTGGCGGCGTCGTCGGCGGCGGCGGAGTTCGAACTGGCCTCGCTGGCAGTCGACTTGTATCCGACGATGAGGTTCTCGACCGGCGCCGTGCCGGGGGCCCCTGCGGGGGCCGCGGCGGCCGGGAGGGTGGTGGCGGGGGCCGCGGTGTCGGTCAGGGCCACCGAGGCGGTGGCGGAGCCCGCCAGGAGGGTGACGGACATGGCCACCACGGATATGAGCCGACGTCTGGTTGCGTGCACGGTGTTCCCTTTCGCGGGCCGTTTCCGGGCAGGCCGGAGCGGCCGGTCTGAACTGTGTGGGAGGTGAACCGGCGGCCGCGGATCGGGGACGGGTTGGTCAGACCCGTCCCGGACACCGCGGCGCCGCGTCGCCCGGCCGCGACGGCGGGGCAGGGCGACGGCGGTGCGCCGACGATCGGCCCGGCCTGCGGACGGCTTCGCACCATGTGGGGTGGGTGCGGGGACTGTTCGAGGTGGGGAAGATCGCCGGTGGGCAGACAGTAGGCAACGCGGGGATGAACGCGATACGGGGAAAACCCTTGTCGGGCCCCTGCGGGGGGCCGAGGGGCCCCCGCGGGAGCCCGACGGAGACGGGTGATGCGAGCGGGTCGCGCGGACGGGCTACGCGGGCGGGTTGAGCCTGCGGAAGTAGGTCCAGCTCGTCTCGTTCGGCTCGGTCCACTCCTTGGGGGCGTGGGCGTATTCCGGGTGGTGGGCGGCGATGTGGGCGCGGGTGCGTTCGGGGACCTCGGCGTAGGAGGGGAGCTTGCGGCCGCGGCAGTGGAAGGTGAGGCCGCCGGGGCGCTGCCCCTGTTCCATCCAGGGCAGCCACGGGGACATGCGGGTCCACGACATGGTGGCGGGGACGCCGGGCGCGTCGGTGGTGAGGACGGACGCGGGGGCGAAGAACTGGAACAGCTCCAGCGCGCGGTAGGTGTCGTCGGCCGACTGGGCGGGGTACTGGACGACGGGCAGCGGCGAGGGGTAGGCCAGCGGGATCTCCAGGCTGAAGCAGACCTGGTCGCCGAGCTCGGTCATGGGGACCGGGAAGGGGCGCCACTTCTGATGGGCCGGATCGTTCCACACGTGGACGACCGGTTTGCCCTGCCAGGTGTCCAGGATCTCGCGGCTCTGCGGGTCGAGGTAGAAGGCGGCTTCCCGGGTGAGGAGTCGGTAGCCCCCCTCCTCCTCGACGAGGCGGGCGACGTTGACGCCCTCGAAGCCGAAGAGTCGCCGGTACGGCTCCCCCGGCGCCCATGCGTGGACGTCGCCGGTCCACCAGAAGGTGACCTCCTCGCCGTCGAGGGAGGCGCGGGTGCGGGCGAGGGCCCGGAGGAGTTCCGTGGGAGTCATGAGGGGTACTCTGCGCGGTCCCGGTCCGGCCCGGCAAGGACCCCGGGTTCGATCCGGCCGGGCCCGAAGGACACCCGGGGGGACCACGGTACGGATGCCAGGTTGACGGGGGCGGTGGACAGCGGCAACGGTGACCGCCATGGGGAACGAAAACCGCCTGCTCGTGCTGCTGGTCTGCCTGGTGTTGGGCGGCGGCCTGACCGCTGCCGCGCTCGGGGCCTCACGGGCCGCCGGACCGTCGGGCACGGGCGTCGCCGCGGAGGACTTCGTCGACATGCGCGACGTGGCGCCCGCGCCGGCGCCGCCGGCTGCGGGCCCCGGGGCCTCCACCGGATCGGTGGTGGTCGACTGCGGGCGCAACCGGGAACACCACTACAACGAGGACAACCTGGTCGTCTCGCCCGGCTTGCGCGCGGGCGCGCACCACACGCACGCGTACGTGGGAAACCTGTCCACGGACGCCATGTCCACCGATGCCTCCCTGGCCGCGGCCCCCACGAGTTGTACGGGCGGTGACAGGTCGACGTACTACTGGCCCGTGCTGCGCCGCACGGACCGTGCGGGCACGGACGGCCACGAGAGTTCCGCGGGGCACGGGAACAGCGGTGAGATCCTGCCGGAGGCGTCGGTGGGCGTGGAGTTCCGCGGCAACCCGGTGAGCGAGGTCGTGCCGATGCCCCGGTTCCTGCGCGGCGTGACCGGCGACGCCGTCGCGTACACGGCCGCCGACGACGCCGACGTCCGGGCCCGGTGGGGCTGCTCCGGTTCGCCCGACCGGTCCACGACCCGCTATCCGCGCTGCCCGGCGGGCGAGCGGCTGACCCGGACGCTGGTCTTCCCGAGCTGTTGGAACGGCCTGGACACCGAGAGCCCCGGGCACCGTTCGCATCTGGTGTTCCCGGCCGCCAACGGGGTCTGCCCGCAGGGTGCCTTCGCGGTGCCGCAGTTGCGCGTCTCGCTGGCCTACGAGGTGCCGGCCGGCGCGCCGATCGCGTTGGACTCCTTCCCGGAGCAACGGCACAGCCCGAAGACGGACCACGCGATGTTCGTGAACGTGATGACCGAGGGCCGGATGCGGGCGGTCGTCGACTGCCTGAACACGGGGCGCACGTGCCGGATGTGACCAGCGGGGCGGCCCCTGGTGACGCAGGTCACATGAACCCGATCGCGCCGGGCGGCGTGTTCCGACCGCACCACGTGAAGCACGAAAGACGGAGAGGGTGAGATGGCCGGACCACTGTGGCCCCGCACTCGGCGGGGCTCGACCGATGAGGCACTGATCAAGTCGGTGTACGAGGAGCACGGCCACGCCCTGCTCGCGTACGCCACCCGGCTGACCGGGGACCGGGCGGCCGCCGAGGACGTGGTCCAGGAGACCCTGATACGGGCCTGGCGGCACTCCGAGGTCCTGGTCAACGGGAAGGGCTCGGTGCGCGGCTGGCTGCTCACGGTGGCGCGCAACATCGTCACCGACCGGTTCCGGGCCAAGGCGGCACGGCCTCCGGAGGTCTCCGGCTCGGCGGCCGCTCCCCCGGTGGAGGCGGATCACGCCGACTCGGTCGTGAACGCCATGACCGTATTGGGAGCCCTCGACCAGCTGACCCCGGAACACCGGGACGTGCTGACGGAGTTGTACTACCGACAGCTCAGCGTCGCCGAGGCGGCCGATCGCCTCGGGATTCCGGCGGGAACGGTCAAATCACGCGCGCACTACGCCCTCAAGGCGTTGCGCGAAGCCTTCATGGACGGCACCAGGGACGGCAACAGGGACAGACGATCGGGCAGGCCGCCCCAGCAGCCCGGCGGATTGCGGGAGGTGGTGGCATGAACCGGCAGCGGCACGAGGAGGAACTGCTCGGCCCCTATGTTCTCGGAGTCCTGGACGAACAGGACGTGCGACGCGTCGAGGAGCACATCGGCGGCTGCGTGCAGTGCCGGGAGGAGGTGACCGCGTTGCGCGAGATGGAAGCCGCGCTCGGCGAGGTGCCCGAGGAGGCGTTCCTGGAGGGACCGCCCCAGGGCGGTGATCTGTTGCTGCAGCGCACGCTGCGGCAGGTGCGCAACGAGCGGGCCTCGGCGTCCCGGCGCCGTGTGGGACTGGCCGGACTGGCCGCGGCCGCCTCACTGGCCGCCGTGTTCTGGGCCGGGACCCAGTCGGGCCCGGGCCAGGTGGAGGCGGCGCCCCCGGTGCCGTCCCCGACCGTGACGGCGGCGCCGTCACCGCCGCCGCCCGGGACCCGGGTGGCTTCCGCGACGGATCGGCTCACGGGTGCGCGGATGACCGTACGGGTGACGCCGGCTCCCCAGTGGGTACGGGTGCACGCGGCCGTGGCGGACATCCCGGCGGGTGAACGGTGCCGGTTGATCGTGGTCTCCCGCAACGGCAAGCGGACCATCGCGGGCGGTTGGGTCGTGGGCTCGGCGGAGCACGGCGAGGGCAAGGGGGCCGCGTTGGACGGCTCGGCGGCCGTCGATCCGGCGGACGTGAAGGAGATCCTGGTCGAGAACGAGTCGGGCAAGGCCTACGTGTCGGTACCCGTGCCCGCGAAGGCGTAGTCGGGGCCGGGCACACGTGACGGAGCCCGGGAGCATATCCAGCTCCCGGGCTCCTGCTTGCCACCCATTTGCGCACACCGGCGGCTTTTAAGGGCCGCGGATCATTTTGAGATCGACGTGTTCTGCCTTTGAACTACAGCGCCGCGGCAGAGGCGCCGAGGGGACTTGAACCCCCATCCGTCGATGATCGCCCGCGCCCGGTCGATCCGGTGTTCGGCGGCGAATACTGAGACTGGAGCGAGAATCTGAGATTCATGGGGCCGCCTCTACCGGCTTGGGCCACCCCCGCACGTGGTGCGGGGAGAGGGATTCGAACCCCCGTCTGACACCCCGTGTTCAGCTTCGACCTTCAGTTTCAGCTTGCGCTCTTCAGCGCACCCCCTCGCTCGCACGGGGGGCGTTGTGGAGGCTACCTGAAGAGGTAGCCGAACACCGCGTCGCCGACCCGCTGGTCGGTGACGTCGGCGCTGTTGGCCTCCTCGCGGGCGAACTTGACCGCCTGCTGGATCTTCTCGACCCGGTCGAGGAGCTCGTTCACGCGCCGCGCGGGCAGGGCTCCGGAGAACTTCACGGTGGTCCAGTAGCCGACCGGCACGTCCTCGTAGTACACCTCGACCTGCGCCGGGTGCTTCTCCGTGGCCTCGGCCTTCACGTGGTTGCGCGGGACCTTCTTCGTGCGGATGGTGCGCACGGGGTCCGTCTTCCAGGAGTCCGTCGAGGGGTCCAGGTTCCAGGACTCCGACGCGTCCAGCACGGGGAGCTTGCGCACGAAGGTGTGCAGGTCCGTGAGTTGCTTCTCCAGGAACAGCAGGTACGGGACGGGGACCTGGGGCAGCAGGACCTGGCCGTCGACGACGACGTCCGCCGCCGCGGTGCGGTTCGCCCAGTCCTTGGTCGCCGTCACGTCGAACAGTCGCGTGAGGGTACCGGCGGTCGCGCGCAGCACGTCCTCGGCCTTGAGCTGGACCCGGGTGGATTCCGGGGGCAGTTGCTCGCCCTCTTCGTCCTTGGGCTGGTACGTCCGCGAGATGCCGGCCATCAAGGCGGGCTTCTGGACGTCCTGGTGGGCTTGCGTCAGTTCCTGGAGCGACTTGGACTTGACGCCCTTTTCCACGGCGATTATCTGATTCAGCTTCGGCACGTGGTCAACCTAACAGCGGCCTCGTCGTGGGCGCACGCGTGTTTCCCCGCCCCCGGGCGGTCGGGGGCGGGGCATCGGCGCGGGGCGTGGGTCAGGCCAGGCGGACCGGGAGGTCGAAGAGGTCGTTCTGGGTGAGGATCGGCTTGTTCCGGAGTTCCCCGGCCGCGACGGCGAGGCTCAGGTCGGGGAAGCGGGCGTACAGGGCGGGGAGGGCCACCAGGGCCTCCAGCCGGGAGAGCGCCGCGCCGGGGCAGACGTGCGGTCCGTGTCCGAAGGAGATGTGCCTGTTGGGGGTGCGGGTGATGTCGAACTCGCCTGCCGTCTCACCGTGTTGGGCCTCGTCACGGCCGAGGGCGCCGAAGGAGACGATCAGGCCCTCGCCCTGCGGCAGGACCCGGTCGCCGACCTCGATGTCCTCGCTCGCGAAGCGGATCAGGACGTGTGAGGTGGGGGTGGACCAGCGCAGGGTCTCCTCGATGACGTTCTCCCACGGCACCTCGCCCTTGAGGACGAGGGCGCGCTGCTCGGGGTGGGTCTCCAGGGCGACGACCGCGTTGACGATCAGGCTGATCGTCGTCTCGTGGCCGGCGGCGACCATCAACTGGAGGGTGTTGGTGATCTCCTCGGTACTGAGGTGGTCGCCGTCCTCCGAGGCCGCGATCAGGGCGCTGGTGAGGTCGTCGCCGGGGTTCTCCCGCTTGGACTCGACGATGCGGGAGAAGAGCGCGCCGAGGTCCGCCATCATCCGGGGGACTTCCTCGGGAAGCGTCTGGGTGGAGAAGAACTTCTCGAACAGCGCCTTGAGGCGCGGGTGTTCGGCGGCCTCGACGCCCATCAGCTCGCTGATGACGTTCATCGGGAGCGGGTAGGCGAACTCCGCCTTCAGGTCGACGCTCTCCCCGGCGGGCAGTTGCGCCAGCCGGTCGAGCATGCCGGTGGTGAGGGCCTCTATGCCGGCGCGGAGCTTCTCCACCCGGCGGACCGTGAGGGCCTGGGCGACGAGCGTGCGCAGCCGCCGGTGCTCGTCGCCGTCGACGGTGAGCATGGAACGGCCGGGGTTGGCGAGGCCGATCAGCGGCCAGTCCGGGGGGATCTCGCCGCGCTGCCAGGCCCCCCACACGTTGATGTCCTTGACCACTCTGGTGTCGGTGAGGAGTCTTCGGGCCTCGGCGTGGTGCGTGACCGCGTATACGCCGACACCGCCGGGCAGGACGACGCGTACGAGCGGGCCGGCGGCGCGCAGCGCGGCGCTCTCGGCGGCGAGGTCGGTGACGAAGGGGTCGAGCGTGATGGCGGCGGGGCCGGCGTGGTCGATCGGGCACGTCATCGGAGGGCTCCAAGGGCGGGGGTCGGTGTGTAGGTCACGGGGAGTGCGGACAGTCCGCGCAGCCAGGGCGACGGACGCCGGGCGAGATCGTTCGCGGGCACGGCGAGGTCCACGTCGGGGAGCCGGTCGAGGAGCACCTCGATGCCGGTCCGCGCGATGGCCTCGGCGACCTCCTGGGCCGGGAAGGGGCAGCGGTGTTCCCCGTGGCCGAAGGAGAAGAAGGCGTTGTTGCCGCCGGTGAGGGCGCCCGCGTCGGTGCGCACGTGCGGGTCGGAGTTGGCGGCGGCGAGGCCCAGCAGGAGCATGTCGCCCTCCGCGATGCGCCGGCCTCCGAGGTGGGTGTCCCTGGAGGCCCAGCGGCCGGCCACGTTCTGGGTGGGGGTGTCCTCCCAGAGGACCTCGTTCATGGCTTCGCCGACGCTGTGCCGGCCGCCCGCGAGGGAGGCGGCGAACCGGTCGTCGGTGAGCATCAGGCGCAGGGTGTTGCCGATCCAGTCGGCGGTGGGCTGGTGGCCGGCGGCCATCATCACCATGAGGTCCTGGGCGATCTCGTCCAGGGTGAAGCCGGCCTGGTTGGCGAGCATCCGGGAGGCCACGTCGGGGCCGGGCTCGGCGGACTTCGCGGCGAGCAGCGCGTACATGGACTCGCCGAGGTGACGCTGGCCGTCCAGGGCGCCCTCCAGCCCGTTGATCATGTCGTTCATGGCGGTGACGAGGCCGGGGCCCTGCGCGTCGGAGAATCCGTAGATGCGGGCGAGGACGCGCAGGGGCAGCAGCATGGCGTACTCGCCGACGATGTCGCACGCCCCCTTGCCGCAGAGCTGGTCGATCAGTTCGTCGGCGAACCGTTCGGCGTGACCCTTGAGTTCGAAGGGGTCGACGGACTCCAGCGCGTCGGAGATGACGGCCGCGCGCTCGCGGTGGCGCTCGCCCACGGTGTAGAGGATGGAGGGCTGCTTGCGGCCGATCATCGGGAGCAGCGGCCAGTCGGCGGGGATGCGGTCCCACTGGTTCCACAGGTCGGAGTCGCGGGAGAAGAGCTGCGGGTCACTGGTGACCTGGTGCAGTTCGCGGTAGCCGAGGACCAGCCAGGCCGGCACGTCGCCGTCGAGCACGACCGGTGCGACGGAGCCGTGGTCGCGCCGCATCTCGCGGTACAGCTCGACGGGGTCGGTCTGGAACCGGGGCCCGCCGAGGTAGACGGGCTGCGACTCGTGGGCGTCGGGGGTGGTCACGGGGTGGGCTCCGGGGTCTTGGCCATGACGGCCGTCTGAAGGTGTTGTACGAGGGAGATCAGGACGTGCTTGCCGGACTCGCGGGAGCGCGCGTCGCAGAACACGAGCGGCACCTCGTCCGGCAGGTCGAGGGCCTCCCTGATGTCCTCGGGGGTGTGGACGGGTCCACCGAAGTCGTTGCAGGCCACCACGAAGGGCGTGCCGTGGTGTTCGAGTCGGTCGATGGCGTACCAGGAGTCCGCGAGCCGTCGGGTGTCGACGAGGACGACGGCGCCGAGGGTGCCGGCGAAGAGCCGGTCCCACAGGAACCAGAACCGTTCCTGGCCGGGGGCGCCGAAGAGGTACAGCACGTTCCGCGCGTCGAGGGTGATCCGGCCGAAGTCGAAGGCGACGGTGGTGGCCGTCTTGGCGGCGACGCCGGCGGTGTCGTCGACGGACTCACCGGCCTTGGTCATCGTCTCCTCGGTGTTCAGCGGACGGATCTCGCTGACCGAGCGGACCATCGTGGTCTTGCCGACGCCGAATCCGCCGACGATGACGATCTTCAGGCCGTTGTCGGCGGTGCTGTCGAGGGTCTGGCGAGGCTGCCGCGGTTCGGGGGACGCGTCAGAGATTGCGGAGTCCAACGAGCACCTGCTCCAGGATGTCGAGGTCGGGAAGGCGGTACGTCGAACGGGGATGCCGGGCGCTGATCCGCCCGGTGGCCAGCAGGTCGGCGAGCAGGATCCGCACGATGGACACCGGCAGGCCCAGCTCGGCGGCGACCTCCACGACGGCCGTCGGGTACGGGCACATCCTCAGGATGGCCGCGTGCTCCGACTGCATGCCGGGCACCGGGTCGCATTCGGCGACGATCAGGGTCACCAGGTCGAACGCGTCCGAACCGGAGCGGCTGCGGCCACCGGTGAGGGTGTAGAGCCGGTCCGGGGAGTCGTCCCGGCCCGGCCTGCCGCGGCTCATCCCCGGGGCCTGGCGATCAGATGCTCGCTCAACTGCTCCACCAGCTCGGACATGTTGTGGCCGACGAGTCCGGCGTCCGCGTCCTCGGCGGCGACGAGCGCGAGGTGGGCACCCTCGCCGGCCTCGACGATGAAGAGGATGCCGCCGTAGAACTCGGTCATGGCGGACCGGACGCCGCCGGTGCCGTCGCCGAACTCGATGGACGCGCCGTGCGAGAGGCTCTGGATGCCGGCGGAGATCGCGGCGAGCTGGTCGGCCTGGTCGACGGACAGCTCGGGGGTGCGGCACAGCTTGAGGCCGTCGCGGGAGAGCACGAGCGCGTGTCGGGCGCCGGGAGTGCGTTCCAGGAGCCCTTCCAGGAGCCAGTTGAGCGTCTCGTCGGTGGTGGAGCCGGTCATTCCGTGTTGCCTTCCGGGTGCGGGGGGTTCTCTGCGGTCGACGGCGCCGCCGACGCGCCGCGCACGGCCTGTCGGAAGCTGCCGAAGCGGGCGGCCGACCGGGAGGCACCGGTGGGCGCGGCCTTGCCGGGGGCCGGGCGGCCCTCGTCGGGTCCTTCGGGGTGGGCCGCGGCGAGCGTCTTGCCTCGTCGCCGTCGGGGCAGTGCGTCGACACCGGGGCTCGGTTCCTGCCCGGTGGACGCGGGGTCTTCCTCGGCGGTGCGCACGGTGGCCGGGGTGCCGGTCTCGTGATCCGTACGGCCCTTCGCGCGACCGGGGGCCGTCGGTCCGGTGGCGTCGACGTCGGCCGGGGGCCGGTCGTGCGCCTCGGGCTCGGTGGTGGACGTCGTGGTGGTCGCGGCGGGTGTGGCGGCGGGCGCGGTCTCGTTCCGGGTACTGCTGATCACGTCCTGGGGGATCATCATCAGGGCGCCGGTGCCACCGCGCGCGGAGGGCCGGAAGGACACCGTCAGCCCGTGTTTGCGGGCGAGGCGGCCGACGACCGCGAGCCCGAGGCGGGTTCCGGAGAGACCGGCCAGGTCCAGCGACTCGGCGGTCACGGCCTGTTCGGCGCGGCGCAGTTGCACCTCGCTCATGACGAGGCCGCTGTCCTCGACCGTGATGATGATCCCGGCGGGGACCTCCTCCACGTACACGTGGACCTCGGCGGTGGGCGGCGAGAAGCTCGCGGCGTTGTCGAGGAGTTCGGCGAGGGCGTGCATGACGCCCTCGGCGGCGTGTCCGGCGATGGCCGCGTCGCTGGTGGAGTGCGGGCGGACGCGCTGGTAGCCGGCGATCCTGCCCATGGCGCCGCGCAGGATCGACTCCATGACGATCGGCTTCGCCCAACGGCGCCCGGAGCGGGCTCCGGTGAGGACGGCGATCGAGTCGGCGAGGCGGCCGGCCTGCGCGGTGCGGTGGTCGAGGTGGAGGAGGTCGCCGAGGACGTCCTCGTCGGCGTGCCGGTGCTCCATGTCCCGCAGGTCGGCCAGCATTCCGGTGGCGAGCGCCTGCATGCGGCCGGCCGCGTTGGCGGCGGCGGCCATGGCGGCGGCCCGTCCGGACTCGGCGCGCCGCAGGTCGGCGCCGAGCTTTTCGCGGGAGACGAGTTGGGCGGCGGTGAGGTTGTCGAGTTCGATGGAGTGCGCGGTCGTCAGCCGCTCCAACTCCTCGGCGTGGGCCTGGGTGACCCGCCCGCGTTCGGCGGTGTGGGCGGCCGCGTCGCGGTTCGCGTCGGCGGTCAGCCGGGCGATGTGGCCGTCACGGACGAGGACTTCGGCGTTGAGGCCGGAGAGCCGGGCGCGCAGGAGTCGGGCGGTGCGGCTGTACCAGGTCACGGAGAACGCCGAAACCGACAGCAGCAGCACGCCGGTGACGGAGAACCAGCCGAGTGGGACCCGGACGGCGGTGGGGGCCGCGGCCACCGCCGCCGTGCAGAGCGTTCCCGATGCCGCCGCGGTGACGAGCAGGGCGAGCAGGGAGGGGCGAAGGGGGGAAGGCGACGCCGTCATCAATCAAAGCCTCAAACCGGGGCGAAAATGGAAGAGAGGGTTCCTGTGGCAACGAGGCGTAACTATAGGAGAACTGTTGATCACTTTGGATAGCTCCTGACCACTATCACCGTGCGTAGTGGGCGATAGATTCAATTGTGTCCAGATTTCAACCTGATTGGGCTCGGTCACAATTCGTTTCCCCGGGCCACGACTCCCCCCGCGCCATGACCCCATGCCGTCACGACGGAACGCCGTCCGTCCCCCCTCTCCCGACCCCGCCGCCGGGGACTCCCGTACCGTCAGTGCACCGTGCGCCTGCGCACCGTGACGGTTCGTCCCCGAATCCGATCCGAGGAAGGCACGAAGAATGGCACCCTGCGGGACGATCATCACATTGCGACCATGGCATCCTGTGACGTCACAACTCGCCGGACGGGATCGGCGGCGGACGTCCGGGGAATATGGGGAAGGTCCATGAGGCTCTGCTTCCTGGTGGAGGAGCACTACCGCCACGACGGCATGCCGAACGAGGTGATCCGGCAACTGACGGCTTGGGGGCACCACGTGGACGTCCTGCGGCCGGGCGGCTCGCTGCTGCGCATGACGGACCTGGTGGATGCGGGTGCCCATGACGCCTGGGTGCTCAAGACCGTCTCCGGCGGCCCCGGGCTGACCCTGCTCGAAGCCGCCGCGGCGGCGGGAATGACGACGGTCAACGACGCCCGGTCCATCCGGGGCGTGCGGGACAAGGCCCTCGCCGCCGCCATCGGACGGGTGCGCGGACTTCCGTTGCCCCCGACGTACGCCGTGGCACGGCCCGAGCTGCTGGCGGAGATACCGACCTCGGAGTACCCCCTGGTCGTCAAACCCGCCGACGGGAGTTCCGGACGGTCGGTGCACCTGCTGTCCACCCCGGACCGGCTCGCCGGCCTGCTCCCCGAGCTGGCGGGCGAGGGCATGCTCATCGCCCAGCCGTACGTACCCAACTCGGGCACGGACATCAAGGTGTACTGCGTCGGCGGGGAACTGTTCGCCACCGAACGCTGCTCACCGCTCCACCCCGACCGCGCGGTACACGAACGTCAGGTGCCGCTGTCGGCCGAGGTGGCCGCCATCGCGGCGCAGGTCGGCGCGGTCTACGGACTGGACCTGTACGGACTGGACGTACTGCTGGGTCCCGACGGGCCGGTGGTGGTCGACGTGAACGACTTCCCCAGTTTCCGTCAGGTCCCGGACGCGGCGGCCCGGGTGGCACGCGCGGTACTCGACCTGGCACGGGTGGGCGGTGTCCGGGCGGAGGACCCCGCCGGACCCGGACCCTCCTGGCCGCAGCAGCGACCGTACGCGGCACCGGCGCCGCTGACGGCGACCATCGGGGCACAGGTCTCGGCGCGAGCGGGAGAAGGCGTATGAGAATCGGTCTGATCACACCGGACCCGGGGCACCCGCTGCTGGCGACGGCGGCGGAGCTGCTGGGAGTCGAGCACGAGGTCCGCGTACTGGACCCGGCGGATCCCGGGGCGGCGGCGGTCGCGGTCGCCGACCGGGCCGACGTGTACCTGTTGAAGGCGCGCACCCCGAGGGCGCTGGAACTGGCGCGCGAACTCGAGCGACAGGGCGCCCGGGTGGTGAACCCGGCCGAGGCCACGGAACGCTGCCAGGACCGCACGGAGATGGCGGAGCTCGCCCGACGCGCCGGGCTGCCGTTCGCCACCACGCGGACCTTCGGCTCGCTGGGTCAGCTGGCCCTGCACTCCACCGGGCCGGGACTGCCCGGAATGCCCTGGCCGGTGGTGGTCAAGAGCCGGCGGAGCCGCAAAGGCGACCTGGTGGCACGGGTCGACGGCGCGGCACGACTGCGGGAGCTGGCCGGCGGCTGGGGCCAGGAGCCGGTCGTGGTCCAGGGCTTCGCCCCCAACACCGGCTGGGACCACAAGCTGTGGGCGATCGGCAACCGGGTCTTCACGGCGCTGCGCCGCTCCGAACTCGCCGACGAGGAAGGCTCCGCGGAGCACGCCCCGGACGAACCGCGTCCGGAGTGGGCGGAGCTGACTCTGCGGGTCGGCGAGGTCTTCGGCCTGGACGTGTACGGGGTGGACGTCATCGACACCGGCGAGGGCGCCCCGCTGATCGTGGACGTCAACGCCTTCCCCGGCATCCGCGGCCAGGCGGGAGCCCCCGAGGCGCTGGCCGCCCTGGCCGTGCGCAGGGCCCGCGGGAACGGCTGACACGCGGCCGGGAGGGCCCGTGCGCGGGAACGGCTGGGGCACGGCCCGGAAAGCCGGTGCGCGGGAACGGCTGACACGGCCCGGAAAGCCCGTGCGTGGGAACGGCTGACACACCGCGAGGAAAGCCCGTGCGCGGGGCCGGACGGGGGAAGGCGCCGTGTCCCGGCCGAGCACGGTCGGGCATCGCGGTGAGGATCGCGGGATGGGCTTCGTCCTGCCGGTCCTCCTCGCGCTGTTCGCGGCGCTCAGCAACGCCCTCGCCACCGTGCTCCAGCGCCGGGCCGCGCTCACCGTGCCGCAGAGCTCCGGATTCCGGCCCGGGCTGGTCCTCGACCTCTTGAGACGACCCCTGTGGCTCGCCGGGATCCTGGCCGTGATCCTGGCCGGGGCGGGGCAGGCCGCCGCCCTGGCGACGGGCCCACTGGCCCTCGTCCAACCGCTCTTCGTGCTGGAACTGCCGCTCGCACTGCTCATCGCCACCCTGCTGACGCGGCGACGGCTCCCCTCACCGCTCTGGATCGCCGTGGTGGCGGTGGTCGCCGGGCTGGGGCTGGCCCTCGCCGGCGCCGCACCGGCCGGGAACCGCACCCACGTGGCGCTCGACCGCTGGCTCCCCGTTCTCCTCGCGTGCGTCGTCGCCGTGGCCGCCCTGGCCGCCGCCGGACTGCGCCGGCCGCCGGGACGGGCCCGGGCCGGATGCCTCGGGGCGGCCACCGCCGTCTGCTACGCGCTCACGGCCGGCCTGATGAAGTCCTCCATGCACATCCTCACCGAGGGCGGCATCGGCGCGTTCCTGACCTCGTGGCAGACGTACGCCTTCGGCGCCACCGGCATCTGCGCCATCCTGCTCCTCGAACACGCCATGCAGGGCGGCCCCCTGATCGCCTCGCAGCCCGCGCTGACGTTGGGCGACGCGGGCATCAGCGTGGCGCTGGGCGTCCTGGTGTACGAGGAGCACCTGCGGTCCGGCTGGTGGCTGCTCCCCCAACTCGCGGGCATCGCCCTGATCGCCGTCGGCATCCTGGCGCTGGCCCGGTCGGGCGAGGACGAGGAGGGGTTCGGCGTCGAGGAGGCGGCCGGGGCCGGCAGGGGGGACGGGCCCGGCGACGGGGCGGTCTGAGCCCCGCCGCGACAAACCGGCCCGGCGTTGCTGCTTGATGACCTCGACCTTCTTGTCCCCAGCGGCGGCATGGGCCTGGGCGCTCATGCCGAGCGCGGTGACGACGCACGCGAGGCGGGCGGGCGCGGAACGGGGCTTCGGGCAGGCACGGCGGGCGGACACGCAACGGGGCCTCGGGCGGGCACGGAACGGGCCTCGGGCGGGCACGGAACGGGCCTCGGGCGGGCGCGGCCGGTAGCGTGCGGGACAGTCGAGCGAGGGCGGAGGCGGATTCCATGCGTGCGGTGGTGTTCGAGCGGTTCGGTGAGCCGGCCGAGGTGCGCGAGGTGCCGGACCCGACCCCGGCGGCGGCCGGCGTCGTGGTCCGTGTGGAAGCCACCGGTCTGTGCCGCAGCGACTGGCACGGCTGGATGGGACACGACCCGGACGTCGTGCTGCCCCACGTGCCCGGGCACGAACTCGCCGGGGTCGTCGAGGCGGTGGGCGCGGGGGTCACCCGCCGCAGGGTCGGTGACCGGGTGACGGTGCCGTTCGTGTGCGCCTGCGGCAACTGCGCCGACTGCGCGGCCGGCGACCACCAGGTGTGCCCCCGACAGACACAACCCGGGTTCACGCATTGGGGGTCGTTCGCCGAGTACGTGGCCCTGGACCACGCCGACGTGAACCTGGTGCCGTTGCCGGACGAATTGTCGTACGACACCGCCGCCGGGCTGGGCTGCCGGTTCGCGACGGCGTTCCGGGCGGTCGTAGCGCAGGGCAGGGTGGCGCCGGGCGAGTGGGTCGCCGTACACGGGTGCGGCGGGGTGGGGCTGTCCGCGGTGATGATCGCGGTGGCGGCCGGGGCCCGGGTCGTCGCCGTGGACACCGCCCCGGCAGCGCTGGAGCTGGCGCGGAGGTTCGGGGCCGCCCACGGTGTGGACGCCCGTTCGCTCGACACGGCGGCGGCCGTCCGGGAACTGACCGGCGGCGGGGCCCACCTCTCGCTCGACGCCCTGGGGTCCCCCGCGACGGCGGCCGCGTCGGTCGCCGGGCTGCGCAGGCGCGGACGGCACGTGCAGGTCGGGCTGCTGCCGTCGGCGGCCGGGCGGACGGTCCTGCCGATGGAGCGGGTGATCGGCTGGGAGTTGGAGATCCTCGGCAGTCACGGCATGGCCGCCCACGCCTATCCTCCGATGATGGAACTCGTCCGCTCCGGCGCGCTGCGGCCTGACCTGCTGGTGACGGCCACGATCGCGCTGGACGGGGCGCCGGACGCGCTCGCCGCGATGGGCACGGCGCCGGGGAGCGGGATCACCGTCATCCGGCCGGCGACGGTCTCCGAGCCCCGGGTGCGCTGACCGCGGGGGCATGCGGGCTCGGTTGGCACACGGCCGGGAACTCTCCGTGGTCGCCGGACGTCTGACCATCTGACGACGAACCACCGGGGGGACGGGACATGACGATCACACTGGCCGAGGAGATCATGCTGCTCTCCCTGGACGACGAGTCCGGGGCGGCGAAGCGACGAGAGGCCGCGGGATGGGCGGTCGCGGGCGGAATCCTGCTCGAACTGGTCATGGCGGCGCGAGTGTCGGTGACGGGCAAGCACATGGAGCTGACCGACACGACCCCCACCGGACAGCCGCTGCTCGACACCCGCCTCCACCTGCTCGAGACGTGGATGCGCGGCAAGAGCAGGCGTCGGGTGACGGACTGGCTGACCAAGGACCACACGAAGGCGGTCGAAGCCGCCCTGGAGAGCCTGCGCGATCGGGGTGTGGTCCTGGAGACCCGTCACAAGGTGCTGGGGATGTTCCCGACCCGTCGCCATCCCGAGGCCGACGGCTCGGTGGAGCGGGAGGTACGGGACCGGCTCGACGCGGTCGTCCTGGGCGGTGCGGATCCTGATGAGAGGACGGCGGGTCTGATCGCGCTGATCCACTCCGCGAAGCTGGGGCGGCTGGTCTTCCCCGACGCTCCGCGCAAGGAGACCGCCGCGCGCCTGGCGGGAATAGCCGACGGGCAGTGGGCCGCCGAGCACGTCCGCAAGGCCATCCGTGACATGCAGGCCGCCATGGCCGCGGTGACGGTCGTTACGGTCGCGGCGGTCACCTGAGGGCCGTCAAAATGCCGTCGAAGGCGTCGCCGGAGGCTCCGTGAGCACGGGGTGACGTCACACCGACCGCTGAACACCTCGCGGCGGATCGGCGTCACGGTCACGGGACCCTGATGGACACGTCGGTGGCGTAGATTCGCGGCAGCTCCGGGACTCTCCCGGGTGCGGTCGAGGTCTGGGGAGCGGTGCCGCGTGACGCGTGCGGGTGTGGGCGGGGCGACGACTCGACGGGTCGTGTTGGCGACCGACGGCTTCGGCTGCGCCGAGGACGCGGAACTGCCCGTCCTGGTGGCCGCGTTGCGCGAGAGGGGCGTCGACGCGGTCGCGGTCGACTGGGCCGAGGAGGGCTACGACTGGGCCGCGCCGGACCTCGTCGTCATCCGCTCGACCTGGGACTACTCGGAGCGGCTGCCCGAGTTCCTCACCTGGGTCGACGGCGTGGGCGCGGTGACGGCACTGCACAGCCCGGCCGAGCTGGTGCGCTGGAACAGCGACAAGGTGTACCTCACGGAACTCGCGGCCCGGGGAATCCCGACGGTCCCGACCCGGTTCATCGCGCCCGGCGATCCCGTGACGCTGCCGCCGGACGGTGAGATCGTCGTCAAGCCGTCGGTGTCGGCAGGCTCCCGTGACACGGCCCGGTACACACCGGCCCAGCGGGAGGCGGCCTCGGCCCACGTCCGGATGTTGCACGGTGCCGGGGCGACGGCGATGGTCCAGCCGTACATGGAGCGGATCGTGGACGGTGAACGGGCGCTGGTGTTCCTGGGCGGCGCGTTCAGCCACGCGGTCCGCAAGGGCCCCGTGCTCACGGACACCGGCCACATCGACAACACCCGTGTGGCGCACCCCGACCTGGCCGGGCACACGCCCTCGGCGGCCGAACTCGCCCTGGCCGCCGCTGCGCTCGCCGCGGTGGCCTCCCGTACCGCCGGCCCGCTGGCCTACGCGCGGGTGGACCTCGCACCAGCCGCAGACGGAACCCCCGTCCTGATGGAACTGGAGCTGATCGAGCCCAACCTGTTCCTGACGATGACCCCGGGCGGCGTGGAACGGTTCGTGGAGGTCGTCCTGGGGTTGTGAGCGTCGGGCAGGGCGGAGGCCAGGGCTCGGTCACCCCGGATCGGCCCCGCAGATCCGGCCCTGCGGCTCGGTCACCCCGGACAGGCCCCGCAGATGCGGCCCTGCGGCTCGGGGACTTGCGGGGCTTCGGGCGTGCGGGGCCTGGGGCCTGGGACCTGGGGAAGTTCGGGACTTGGGGCCCGCGGGACTTCGGGACTTGAGGGCTTGGGGCCTGGGGAGCTTGGGGCCCGCGGGACTTCGGGACTTGGCCCCTGGGGGGCCTGCGGGTCGGACGGCCGGGGCCTCAGCGGCAGAGCTCCGCCACCAGCTCCAGTTCCACCGCGAGTTCCCCCGGATCGCGGGGACCGATGTGCGGCGCGGCCAGCGACCGGACCCGGAAAGGGTTCTCCGGAGTCAGCTCGTCGGCTTCCTCGATCATGAGATCCTGGAGTTCCGGCGGGATGGTCCGGTCCTCGGTGAACCGCAGGTAGGTGCGCGGGATCCGACCCCACGACTCGGGCAGGCCCCGGGTGTCGGCGGCGCCGATCTCCGCCGACTCGTCGGGCTCCAGGATGTTGAGCAGGGTACGGACCTCGTCGTCCGTGCGGTCGGCGGCCATTCCCTCCCGGACGACCCGCAGGAACTCGGGGTCGCCGGAGCGCCAGTTGACCCGGTTGACCCCCCGTTCCGCGGGCATGGGCACGACGGGCAGGCGGAAGATGGCGCTTGCGGCGGCCTCGGGGGTGGTCATCAGCTGCTGCATGGTGGCTCGCGCGGAGGGACAGAAGGCCGAGACGTAGACGAGGTGCGAGATCAGTTCGGGAACCCGGTTGGCCACGGTGTTCAGCGTGAGTCCACCCATGCTCTGACCGACCAGCACCACCGGGCCCAGCCGGTGTGCCCGCCGCACCACGTCGGCCACGTGGTCGGTGAAGTGGGCCGATGTGACGTTGGCCGTCGTCGAGGGTTCGGTGCGCAGCCCCTCGGGGTCCTGCGGTGTCTGGTAGGAGCGCGGGAAGTAGGCTTCGGGCCCGTGGCCGGGCAGGTCGACCGCCACCGCGAGGTGCCCGCGCAGGGCGAGCTCGGCCAGCACGGGAGCCCACCCGTAGGAGTTGCCGCCCGCCCCGTGCACCAACACGAAGACGGGTCTCGTCGAGGATCGGGCAGCCGGGTCGGCCTTCTCGGTCACGTGCGTCGCGTCATTCATGGGATCACACTGGCAAGTCGATCATGTGGGACCGGTCTTTTTCGGCCGCGCCCGATCGCCGGCGAAAGAGTCCGAACGGGCGAATCGGGCCTCGGAGAACCCAGGACCACGGCGGGGCTTGTGCTCGGCGGAAACGCGTCGCTAGAGTCGCGATGACACGTGTAACCCAGCTGCTCGCACCGGTGACCGGCCCGAGCGTTCCGGACATGCATCACCACGCCTGGCCTCGCACCGACCCCGCCGGCCTCCGGGCCGCGCCGCACAGGAAGGGCCGCAATGACGCAATCTCCTCCCTCCGCATCCGCGCCCGTCGCCTTCGATCCGGCCGACACGACCTGGCCGCCTCCTCCCTATCGGGCCCCCGAGCCCCCGGTGACGGACGCGCACGGGATCCGCCACCACGACGGGATCACCTACGCCACCACGCCTGGCTACCGGCCCCGGCTGCTGGACGTTCGGGTACCGGCGGGCGAGGGCCCCTTCCCGGTGGTCGTCTGGATCCACGGGGGCGGATGGTTGGACGGCGACCGGCGTTACCCGCCGCCGACCGTGCCGGCCGCGCTGCTGCACGGTGCGGTCCTGGGGGCCGGGCTCGCCCTCGTCTCCATCGACTACCGGCACAGCCTCGAAGCCCCCTTCCCCGCCCAGTTGCACGATGTGAAGGCCGCGATCCGCTACGTGCGCGCGTACGCCGGGGTCCTCGGCCTCGACGCCGACCGGATCGCCGTCTGGGGCGAGTCGGCGGGTGGACACCTGGCCGCGCTCGCCGGCCTGGTCGGCCCGGACAGCGCGGACGGAGCCGCGCTGGAGGGCGCGCACGGCGTGGGCGTCGGGGACACCGCCGTGCGGGCCGTGGTCGACTGGTACGGGGTATCCGACCTGATCTCCCTCTCCGAGCACCCGATGCCGCCGTTGCCGCCCGGTGTCGAATTCCCCGACCCGTACGAGGCCCTCCTGGGTGCGGGCGTGGCCGCGCGCCCGGAACTGGCGAAGGCCGCCAGCCCGGTGACGCACGCGGCGGCGGCCTCGAACCCGCCGCCGTTCCTGCTCGTCCACGGCCGGCTGGACGGGCTGGTCCCGTACAGCCAGAGCGAGTTGCTCGCCGCCGCGCTGGAGCGCGCGGGAGGCGAGGTCGTCCTGCGGCCGGTGGAGGGCGCCGACCACATCTTCCTCGGCTCCCCCGACGTCCCGCGGATCGTCGCGGAAAGCGTCGCGTTCCTGTCCCACCACCTCCGCTCCGGGGCCTGACGAGCACCTGGCCAGTGCCGTGGCCGGAAGGGTTTGCCGGGTCGCGGTGTCCGGTGCGGTGCATCGCAAAGCGGAGGACCGCCGCTCGTACTGGACGCACTCGGCCGGTCCGACAACACGGCGAGGCGCCGTGCCGGACGCCGTGGCACTGTGAACCCTTCCGGCCACAGCACTGGCTCGTGTCCCGAACCTCCGCTCCGGGCCCGACGAGCACGTCGCGTCCCGGAACCGGGCCCCCGCCCCGCTCCCCCGGCCACGGCGGCCTGACGCCGAACCGCCCGGGCGGGTCGGCATGCGGGCCCGGGCGCGGGTCCGTACGCGGGGCCCTGGCGTGGGGCCGGGCGCGGGGCCCGGGCGTGGGGCCGGGCGCGGGTCGGTGGGTCGGTATGTGAGTCCGTACGCGGGTCGGCGGGTCGGTATGTGGGTCCGTACGCGGGTCGGCGGGTCGGTATGTGGGTCCGGGCGTGGGTCTGCACGCGGGGTCCGTACGTGTCGGGGGCCGCCGGGGGGGCGGCCTCGGGCGCGTACGGAGCGGGGCCGGTACCGTCGCCCGCCCGCAGCACCGCCGGACCGAGGGCCGGGACACACTGCCCCGGCGCTTCCCGGGTCCCCCGAACCCGCTCGGACACAAGCCCCCGTGAGCGGCATCGTCGAGTCCTTCGCGGCACGGGACGCCACCTGGGCGGCCCTGGCATCGGCCCCGGTATCGGGCCCGGGGGCGGCGCGTTCGAGTCGCTTCGGGGCCGCTTCGAGGAACTCTTCGAGGCCGGGGAACCGGACCTCGTGGCCGCGGGGGCGGAGAGCGACGGCGTGGGGTTCGGCGTCTCCCCTCGCCTGGGGTGGCACTCGACGCCGCGGACCGGGACCGCCTCCACGTGCTCGCGGCCGGGTGGTCCGCGCCCCGTGCACGGGAGGGCGGGGACTTCGCGACCGACATGGCCTCCGAGATCCTCGACGGACTCGCCGCGCACGCCCGCAGCGGCGTGCGGCGGCGTGCGGCGGGGACGAGGCCCGTGCCGGCGAGTGATGTGAACACGGACTACGGAGCGGGCAGCGGCGCTCGCCGGAGCGCCCGGACAGGAGGTCGTCCTGACCCGCCACCACCGGGCCCGGCAGCCGATTGCCGCCGGCGAAAGGTGCGTTGGGGCCGCCCATGACCAACAGTGTTCAAGCGCGAGCGGAGACGGTAACGTCGCGATCATGAACGTTCCGCCGTGCGAGGTGATCGCGTGACGGGTCCGCTCAGGGATCGGGGGCTTTGATGAGTCTGGCCGAGCAGGTACTCCCGCTCGCCGGCGTCGCGCTCGGCGCCGTCACCTCGTTCCTGGTCGTGAGCCTGAACGAGCGCACCAAGTGGCGCAGGCAGCAGTCCATCCGGTGGGACGAGCGCCGGATGACCGCGTACGCCGAGTACCTCCATGCCGTGAAGGAACTCGCCGCCCGCTACCAACGCATCGCCGCGGCGCGTGGGTTGGTCACCGGCCCCGCACCACTGGACCTCACGACCGAAGTCCTCGAAGAGCTCGCCGAGTGGGAGGCCCGCCGGTCCGCCCTGTCCGCGACGTGCGGACTCGTGGGGGACACCAGGACCAACACGGCTTCGAGGCCGCTCAATCACTGCCTGTGGCGCCTGGAACACCTCGCGCGGGGTGTGACGGCCGAGGTCGAGCAGAACTGGGATCAGGCGTACCAGGAGTTCCGAGACGCACGGCGGCAGTACGTGGAAAGCGCCCGAAGCAGCATCGGCGTGCCCGGCTCCGCCACCGACGAGGTCGCCTGGCCGTCGGCTTGGCGACCCGCGCCGCGCACGCCCCGAACGGAAACCTGAGGGCCGGGGCGCACACCCCGCGCCGTTGATGTCCGCAACGCGTGCGACCGGTACGAGGTCCAGACGGACCGTGGTGAGCGCGGACCGTGGTGAGCGCGGGGCGTGGTGAGCGCGGCGAGAACCAGGTCGTCGGAGCCGACGATCGCGACGTCGTCCGGCAGCGCGATGACCTCGGCTCGAAACGCGTGCAGGAGCAATGCGGCGTACTCGTCGCTGTAGGCGAAGACGGCATCGAGGTCGAAGCTCGCCCAGCGCCGGCCGAGATCGGAGACGGACGGTGCCGGCCGCGCCGGGCGCAGTTCGGCCCAGACCCAGGCCCAGGCCGTCTCTTTCGGATCTTGCCGGGCGGTGCGGACCCTGCCGTCGGCGGCCCTGGTGTCGCTCAGGTTGCCGGTGTCCCGCCGGTGTCCGGGGCCGGGCTTACTGCGGACCACCAGGCGATCAGCCGGTCGGCCATCGCATCGGTCCGATGGTTGACGGGGTCCAGCCCGAAGTGGTCCTCCAGCTCGTACCAGAGGAACTCGCCGATCTCCGCCCGCGTGGTGCCACGGTGGAGGCGCTGGAACAAGGGGGCGAGCATGCAGTCGTACTCGTCCGGCGAGAGGTCGGCGACGCCGATCGGATCCCACTCGTTGAGCAGATACCGCAGGTTGTCGGACAGTGCGGCCGACGGAGTCCAGGTAGGCATCGGCCCAGACTGCCACTCCTGGGCGACGGCCGTCGCCGAAATATTGCGGGCCCTTCCTCGTGAGCGCGACGGTCCGGAGGAGTTTCCTTCAGATCATCGGATCGTTGGTCTGGTGTGTCGTTGACTGACGCCCAGTGGGCCCGAATCGAGCCGTTGCTGCCGGATCGGACGCCGAAGCGGGGCGGGCGGTGGCGTGATCACCGGCAGGTGATCGATGCGATCGCGTTCAAATACCGCACCGGCACGCCGTGGATGGATCTGCCCGAGCACTTCGGGTCGTGGAAGGGAGCCCACAACCGGCTGCGGAAGTGGGCCGCCGACGGCACCTGGAGAAGGTCTTCACCGCCCTCCTCGCCCAGGCCGACGCCGAAGGAGACCTCGACTGGGTCGTCGCCGTCGACTCCACGATCGTCTGTGCTCACCAGCACGCCGCCGGGGCCCGTCAAAAGGGGCCTTGGCCGGCGAGCCGGCTGACCATGCCCTCGGACGATCCCGCGGCGGACTGACCACGAAGATCCATCTCGCCGCCGACAGCCGATGGAGGCCGCTGGCTCTCGTCATCACACCCGGCCAGGCTGGGATGCACCCGCATTCGAGCAGGTCATGCGACGACTATGGGTGCCCAGGCGGACAGGCCGCCCCAGGAGCACACCGAACGTGGTTCTGGCAGACAAGGCGTACTCGTCCCGGGCGATCCGCCGCCACCTACGGCGACGCGGGGTTCGGGCGGTGATCCCGCGGACCGCGGACCAGGTCGCGAACCGCAAGCGGCTCGGCCGGCTCGGTGGCCGCCCGCCAGCCTTCGACCGCGACGCCTACAAGCAGCGGAATACCGTCGAGCGGTGCATCAACAAGCTCAAGCAGTGGCGCAGCCTGGCAACCCGCTATGACAAGACCGCCACCATCTACCTCGCCGGACTCCACCTCGCCGCCATCTTCATCTGGTCAGCGAGGTGATCCGAAGGAAACGGCCTAGGCCGGGGCCGCGTCGACGGGATCGCCGAAGCGGCCCGCGTGGAGGACGGTGGTGCACCCGTGGCGGTCGCGTTCGCCGTGCAGGTCGTCCGCTCGGTCGCTGACGAGGCCGCCGATCGCGGAGAGCGACGCCGGCGCGAGGACGAGGTTGCCGTGACGGGCCCGTAGAGAGCGGGCCGCGGCGTGGGGTATGCAACCGAGTTGCCGGGCGGCGCCGAGGACCCGGGCAACTCTCCGCCTGCCCGACCGCCCGCCCGCCCGGCGAGGGTTACACGCGTCAGATCACGGAATCGGGGTCGCGGGCCGGCCCGACCAGGACGGCCAACGGCGGTGACCCACCGGGATGGTCACACGGGGCCGCACGCGGGTTTCCGGTTGGGTCACGATCCACACCAGGGCGCGTCCCGACCTCTGGCGGGAGTCCTCGATGGGTGCTACACAGTGTCCCAGCACTTCCGGTGACACGTGTAAGTGCCTTGCTGTTCACCGCCGGGAGTCGACTCTCGACGCCCGGCCCCCCTCCCCCCTTCCTTTCGCCCTCCCTCGAAGGAGCGTTCCGTGCGACGCGATCACGTCATGCCCCTGGCCGCCCTGTTGCTGTGCGCGCCGGCCCTGGCCGGTACCGCGCCCGCGGCCGCCGCGCCGCAGGCCCGGCCGGAAGCCGCCCCAACACCCGCCGCCCCGTTGCGGATCCTGCTCACCAATGACGACGGCTACGACGCCCCGGGCATCCGCAAGGCGTTCGAGCGACTGACCGCCGCCGGGCACGACGTGACCATCGTGGCTCCGCTCACCAACCAGAGCGGCACGGGCACCAAGATGGCGAGCGCCCCGTCGGTCGCGGTGCGACACCCCGCGCCGAAGGTGTGGGCGGTGGACGGCACTCCCGGTGACTCGGTGGCCTTCGGCCTGTCCGAGGTGTTCGAGGGGCGCGCCCCCGATCTGGTGGTGTCGGGCACCAACTTCGGCCCCAACGTGGCCGGTCTGGCCACCCACTCCGGCACGGTGGGCGGCGCGGTCGCCGCGCTGGAGTCCGGGGTGCCGGCCATCGCCCTGAGCACGGGCGGCGTGACGGCGCCCGATCCGGTGACCACGGTCAACGCGATGGGGCCGACGGTGGACTTCGCGGTCAAGTTGATCGACCGGCTGCGCGCCCGGGCGCCCCGGTCCGGTCCGCTCCTGCCCGCCGGGGTCGGGCTGAACGTCAACCATCCGGTCGTCGGCGCCGACGGCAAGGGCACCGCGGCCGGCGTGGACTCGACCTTCCAGGACCGGCAGACCCTGCTGAAGCCCGACTTCACCGACGCCGGCGACGGCACCTGGAAGATGAGCGTGAAGGTGGACCTGAGACCCGCCGCCCGGGGCGGCGACGTGGAGGCCGTCGTCGCGGGCAGGATCGCCGTCAGCCCGATGAGCGCCGACTGGAACACCGGCCCCGTGGACTCCGTCCGCACCGCGGCCCTGATCGCCGGGCTGCGCCCGTAACACGCCGCCCGAACGGCGGAGCGCCTTCGCGCCGTGGAACGCGTTCGCGCCGTGGAACGCGGTTCGAAGCGTAGAGCGGCGTCCGACGGTGCGACGCCCGGGGCCGCGCGCGGCGGGCACGACCGCGAGGGCCTCGGGCGGGGCAGCCTGTCGGGGAACGCGCCCCGACCGGGGAACGCACGCCGGGCGACCGGACGCTCCCGCTCCCGCACCCGCCTCCGGTCAGTCCGCCAGGGGCTCCGTCGCGGCCGTCGGGGGACGGCGGCGTCGGGAACGGCGTACGGACAGCAGGGTCACGGCCGTACCCGCCACGACCACCAGGGCTCCCGCCACCGTCAGCGACCAGACGGGCACGCCGCCCGCCGTGAGGAGTTCGTCCCGGTACACGACGCGGCGGAACGGGGTGTCCTTCGCGGTGGCGCGCAGTTCGTGGTCCCCGTCGATGCGGCTCGGGTCGGGGAACCGTTGGTCGATCGCGGTCAGGAACACCGGTGCGGCGCTGCCGGTGAACTCAGCCAGGGAGCCTTGCGGGGTGACGGTCCCGGCGAAGGTCACCTCCGGGGCGGCCCCACCGATCGGGGACGCGGGTTCCATCCGGTGGTCGGCGAGTACGTACAGTCCCAGCGCCTGGGCGGACTTGGCCAGACGGGACAGTCGCATCGGGTAGACGAGTCGGTCGCTTGCGAAGCTGATGCGCAGCGGGTCGAGCTCCCCGCCCAGCGTCGCGCCCTGTTCGCGGGGGGCGAGGCGGACGGCGACGTACTCCCATTTCCGGTCGACGTACGGCTTCAATTCCGCGGCGAGCCGGTCCGGCAGCTTGAAGTCGTTGCTCTCCAGCCATTCGCCCAGGGCGTTCGGGTCGGTGGCGGTCAGTCGGGCGACGTCGAAGTCGCCGAGTCGTTCACGGCCGACGACACCGACGGACGGGGCGCCGGCGCCGGGCTGTGCGGCGCCGGCTCCGTCGAGGCGGCCCGAGGAGAAGGGCCAGTCGCGGTCGCGGGGCCAGAAGTAGGTGCGGGTCTTGCTCTCCGGGCGGGTCAGCCGGCCGAGTTCGGGGATCAGGTCCGGGTCGCCGAGTTCGACGCCGGCCCGCGAGGGCACGGGCATGATCCAGGCGGCGCGTTTGGCGTCGCCGCCGACTGTGAACCGCATCACGATCTGTTCCGTGCGGCCGTCCCAACGCACGACCGAGGTCTCCCGGGCCACCCCGATCCGGGAGAAGCCGTCGGGGACCATCGCCCCGCAGCCGCAGGCGTAGGCGGGGGCGACGAGGCTCCCGAGTTGCGTCGCGAGCAGGGCGAACAGGACGGCCACGACTCTTTGTCTCTTCGTTGCGTTCCACACGCGGTCTGGGACGAGCGGTCACGGGATCCGGTTCCGGACACGACACGCGTCCGCCGCCCGCCGCCCTGTCGACGCTTGTCGCCGCGTGTCGTCACCGGCCGTCACCGCTCGACACGGCCGAAAACCCGTCGTCCGAGTGACCGAAAGTGTTCTGTCGACCGCGTTCCGTGGGACCGACCGGCCGTCGCGGAGGCCGCCGGGACACGGTCGGTCAACGTTCGTACCGCCAGCCGGATGGGCCCTGGTCGGGGGTGGTCCGCGGCTCCCATACTGGCCCCATGAAACGGACGGACAATCCCCGGCGCAGCCCCTTGGTGCCGGATGCCGTGGAGGCGGAGATCGAACGGCACGACTGGGAGGCCATTGAATGTGGATGCGGGCATTCCGCCGAGCATCTCGTCCCCACGCTCTGGGACGCCGCCGAGGGACACCCGGCCGCGTTCCACGCCCTGGCCGGGCATGTCTTCACCTGGTCGAGGCTCCAGGCGCCGGCTCCGGCGGCCTGCGGGGTACTGATGGCGATCTGGTCGGCCGGCCCGCCCCGCCAGGCGACCCGCGAGGCGCTGTTGCGCACGCTGCTGGCCCTGCTGGGCACGGAGGACGACGGCTCCTCGCACGAGGCCGGGCTGTACGGGCAGTGCGCGGCCTTCGTCCGCCGGTCCCTGCCCGAGCTGCGTCGGGAGGCGGCCGCCGGCCCGGACTCGGTGACGGCCGCGTACGCGGAGGGCGTCATCGAGATCCTGACCCTCTGCGCGTGACGGTGCGGGACCCGCGCGTGACCGTGCGAGGCCTGCGCGTGACGGAGCCGGGCCCTCGCGTGACCGTGCGAGGCCTGTGCATGACGGAGCCGGGCCCGCGCGTGACGATGCGGGACCCTCGCGTGACGGTGCCGGGCCCGCGCGTGACCGTGCGGGGCCTGTGCATGACGGAGCCGGGCCCTCGCGTGACGATGCGGGACCCTCGCGTAACGGTGCCGGGCCCGCGCGTGACGGCGGGAGCGGCCCGCCCGAGCCATCGCCCGCACCCCCCTCGGCCCGCCACACGCCGCCACCACCCCCACGCCACTCGGCCCGTCACACCGCTCTTACCGTGACGCCCTCCCTGGTCAACGCCTCGAGCGCGGTCTCCGGGGCGGAGGCGTCGGTGACGACCGCGTGCAGGGTCGCGGTGGGGGCGACGAAGGCCAGCGCCGTGCGCGTCAGCTTCGCCGCCTCCGCGACCGCGATGACCCGGCGCGACGAGGCGATGGCGGCGCGTTTGACCGCGGCGTCGGCCAGGTCGTAGGCGGTGAGGCCGTCCGCCGGGACCAGGCCGCAGCAGCCGATGACGGCGGTGTCGAAGCGCAGCGCGGCCAGTGAGGTCTCGGTGAGGGGCCCGGTCAGGGCCAGCTCCCCCGGGCGCGGCCGTCCGCCGGGCAGCAGGAGCGTCAGGTGGGGTGCCCCGGTCAGCGCGTTGGCGGCGTGCAGGGACAGGGGCATGACGGTGATCCGGCGCTCCTTCAGGGCGCGGGCCACTTCCAGGCAGGTGGTGCCGCTGTCGACGACCACCGATTCCCCGTCCGCGATCAGGGATGCCACTTCGGCGGCGATCCTCCGTTTGACGTCCTCGCCCTCTTGGGCGCGCAGGGCGAACGGGGGCTCCTCGCCGCGCAGCAGCAGGCTGCGGGCGCCGCCGCGGAAGCGTTCCAACACGCCCTGGTCGGCCAGTGCCTCCAGGTCGCGGCGGATGGTCATCTCCGAGGCACCGGTGAGTTCGGCGAGTTCCGCCACGCTCAGTTCCTCGCGGTCGCGTACGGCCTCGGTGATCCGCTTCAGTCGATCTGTGCTCGCTGTGCTCGCCATACCCTCATTGAACATTCTCAATGTTCGAAACTCAAGCTGGTGAACATCAATTCTGTTCTCTATGGTGTTTTCCATGAGCAGATCGCTGCGGGCCGCGCGCCTCGCCACCTTCGCCTTCTTCGCGCTCAACGGATTCGTCATGGGCATGTGGATCGTGCACATTCCCGCCGTGGAACACCGCACCGGCATCAGCCACGCGGTCCTGGGCTCGCTGCTCCTGCTGTTGGGCGCCGGGGCGTTCCTGGGCATGCAGATCGCCGGGCCGCTCACGGACCGGCTCGGCAGCCGCCGCACGGTTCCGGCCGGGGCGGTCCTCTGCAGCGCCGCCCTGGTGTCGCCCGCGGTGGCGGGTGACGTCCTGACCCTGGGCGTGGCCCTGTTCGTGCTGGGCTTCGGCAACGGTTGTCTCGACGTCGCCATGAACACCCATGCCGTACAGGTGGAACGGGCCTACGGGCGTCCGGTCATGTCCGCCTTCCACGCGGTGTTCTCGCTGGGCGGGGTGCTCGCCGCCCTCACCGGGGCACTGACGCTCGGGCTCGGCTGGAGCACGACCCTGACGCTGACGACGGTGGCCGTGCTCGGGCTCGTCCTCACCGTGCCGGCCTCGGCGGCCCTGCTGCCGTCTCCCGCCGAGCGGGCGAAGGACCGTGCCGAGGCGGCGCCGGGGGTGAAGCGGCGTACGCCAACGCGGATCTGGGCCCTGGCCGCACTCGCCTTCGCGTTGATGCTCTGTGAGGGCGTCGCCAACGACTGGAGCGCGCTGCACCTGCGGGACGTCCTCGACGCCCCCGCGGCGACGGCCGCCCTGGCCTACGGGGCCTACTCCACCGCGATGACCGCCGGACGCCTGGTCACCGACCGGGTGGTGGCCCGCACCGGGCCGGTGGTCGTCGTGCGGTACGGGGCCGTGTTGGCGGCCCTGGGGCTGACGGCCGCCGCGCTCGGCGACTCCGTCCCGGTGGCACTGGCCGGTTGGACGGCCCTCGGCCTGGGGCTGTCCGGCTGCGTCCCGCAGTTCTTCAGCGCCGCCGGGCACGAGGACCGGGGCGGCTCCGGGACCAACGTGTCCCGGGTCGCCGGCCTGGGTTACCTCGGCATGCTGGCCGGGCCGGCCGTGATCGGCCCGCTCACGCACCTGGTGCCGCTCAACCTGGCGCTGCTGCTGCCCGTCGCGCTCTGTCTCGTCGCGGCGGGCGCGGCCGGGGTGCTGCGGGCCCGGCCGCCGGCCGTCGAGGGCGCGCACCCGCGGCCGGCATCGGAGCCGGCCGCGTGAGGAGCCGCGTGAGCACCCTGCGCGCCGCGCCGACTCCGAGGGGCACGACCCGGTCCCTGCGGCACGTGGTCAGGAGGCGAGGCCCGGGGCCAGGCACCCGCGCAGGACGTCCGGGGTGACCTCCTCCAGCGTCCGCGCGAAGCGGCGCGCCGCCGAGGTGGGCACCGGCAGCAGGGACGGCACCACCAGGACCCCGCAGCCGGCCGCCTCCGCCGAGGCCGCGCCGTCTGGGGAGTCCTCCACCGCCACGCACGCCCTCGGTTCGAGACCCAGTCGTTCGGCGGCGGCCCGGTAGGGGTCCGGGTGGGGCTTCGTCCGCGCGGTGTCGTCGGCGGAGAGCGTGAGGGCGAAGGGAACCCGGGCCAGCGCGCCGCCGAGCACCGAGTCGACCACCACCCGCGGCGAGGCACTGACCAGGGCGAAGGGCACTCCTTCGGTGGTGAGCGCGGTCAGCAGCCGCCGGGCGCCCGGTCGCATGGGCGCGCCGGCCCGCACCCGCCGCAGGAAGTCCTCGGTGAGCGCGGCGCCCACCCGGGCGGGGTCTCCCCCGCCCGTGACCCGTACGAGGTGGGCGGCGGTGTCCTCCACCGCCCGGCCGACGACCTCGGGCGCGTCCGCGTCGGTCAGGGTGTGGCCCAGCGCGGCGGCGATCTCCTCGGCGGTCCGCCACCACAGCACCTCGGTGTCCACGAGGGTGCCGTCCATGTCGAACAGGACCGCCCCGAGCCCGCTCACTCGGCCCTCGCCACGACGAGTACGGGCCGTTCGGCCAGGCCCACGGTCGCCCGCGCGCCGGGCGGCAGTTCCCCGGCGTCCCGCGACGGCAGGTCGGCCTTGACGCTCGTCCCGCCGGGCAGTTCGAGGTGGAGTCGGGTGACGGATCCGAAGAAGGCGGCGGAGACCACGGTGGCCGTGCCGGCGGTGTCGGCGGTCGCGGTGACGTTCTCCGGGCGGACCAGCACCTCCACGTCCCCGCGGGTCGGGACGGGGCCGTCCACGGGCAGCCGTGCGCCCGCCACCTCCACCAGCCCGGAGTCGGTGAGCCGGCCGGGGAGCCGGTTCATGGTGCCGACGAACTCGGCGACGAAGGGGGTCGCCGGCCGCTCGTACAGCTCGGCGGGGGCCGCGCACTGCTCCAGCCGCCCGGCGTTCAGCACGGCGACGCGGTCGGCCATCGACAGGGCCTCTTCCTGGTCGTGCGTGACGAACACGGTGGTGATGCCGAGGGAGAGTTGGAGTCGGCGGATCTCGTCGCGCAGGTTCGAGCGCACCTTGGCGTCGAGCGCGGAGAGCGGCTCGTCGAGGAGCAGGACGCGCGGGCGCAGGGCGAGGGCGCGGGCCAGTGCGACGCGTTGCTGCTGGCCGCCGGACATCTGGTGCGGGTAGCGGTCGCCGTGGTCGGGCAGGCCGACGAGGTCGAGGAGTTCGGCGGCCCGCTCGCGGCGCCGTGCCGCGTCCACCTTGCGCACGCGCAGGCCGAAGGCCACGTTGTCGCGGGCGTTGAGGTTCGGGAAGAGGCTGTACGACTGGAAGACCATCCCGGCGTCGCGGCGGTTGGCCGGGACGCGGGTGATGTCCTGTCCGTCGACGAGGACCTCACCGGCGTCGGGCTGTTCGAAGCCGGCGACGACGCGCAGCGCGGTGGTCTTTCCGCAGCCCGACGGTCCGAGCAGGGCGACGAGTTCGCCCGGTTCGATGGTCAGGTCGAGACCGTCCAGGGCCACAGTGGAGCCGAACGTCCGGCGCAGGCCGCGGAATTCGACGCGCGCCCCCGCGGGGGTGTCGGGATCCGCCGGCTTCCGGGTCGCGGGAAGGGTGGTGGACATGGGGGTCAGGACTCCTTGCGGGAGGTGGGGGCGACGCCGGTCGCGGCGGTCGGGGTGGTCCCGGCCCGCGAGAGGACGAGCAGCAGCAGCCAGGTGATCAGGAGGCTCAGGATGGAGACGGCCACCGACATCCGGGCCTGGGCCCCGGAGATGGAGACGATCCACACCGCGAAGGGCCGGAATCCCAGGAGCGAGGCGATGGTGAACTCGCCGAGCACCAGGGCCAGGGTGAGGAAGGCGGCTCCGGCGAGCGAGGCCCGCAGGTTGGGCAGCAGGACGCGCAGGACGACGTACGGCCAGCTCGCGCCGCAGCTGCGGGCCGCCTCGACCAGGGTGGGCACGTCCACGGCGCGCAGGCCGGCGTCGAGGGAGCGGTAGACGAACGGGAGCGCCAGCACGGTGTAGGCGAGGACCAGGACGACGGGGAACCTCTCGTCCTGGACCGCGAGGAAGGTCTGGTAGAGCGGGGTCCGCGAGAGGTGCTCGGGTCCCCACCGCAGCACGGTGGTGATGCCGGTGACCAGCGCGATGGGCGGCACCACCAGGGGCAGCATGCACATGACCTCGACGACCGGGCGCAGCCGGGGCGAGCCGACGCGCACGCCGATCAGCGCGGGCACCGCGAGGAGCAGGGACAGCGCGATGGTGGCGGCGGCGAGACCCAGGGAGAGCAGCAGGCTCTCGGTGAAGCCGTCGGCGGCGAGGAGTTCGGTGTAGGCGGCGAAGGTGACGCCCTGGCCCGGCACGTGCACGGTGAACACGAAGGAGGCGACGAGCGGTACGAGGAAGTAGGCGCCCGCCAGGAGGAGTACGGCGCCGCGCCAGACCCGGGGGCGTGGTCGGGACCTGCGCGGGCTCCGGGCCGGCGCGGCGGCCGGCTCCCCCGCGGCGGCGGCCTCCAGGGCCACGACGGTGTTCCGGGTGGGCGTCGGGGTCATCGCAGCCATCGGGCGCTCCGTCGCTGGAGGGGCAGGTAGACCGCCATGACCAGGCCGGCGATCAGGATCATGTCGAGGCCGAGGGCGAGTGCCACGTTCTCCTGGCCGGTGAGGACGTTCCCGGACAGCGCGTCCGCGATCTTCAGCGTGACCAGGGGCACGGAGCCTCCGACGAGTGCGGCGGCCGTGGCGTGCGCGGCGAAGGCGGTGCCGAAGAGCAGCACGAACCCGCCGAGCAACGAGGGCGCGAGGACCGGCAGTCCGACGTGGCGCCAGAACTGCCGGCCGGTGGCCCCGCTGTTCTCCGCGGCCTCGCGCCACTGCGGGCGCAGTCCGTCGAGCGCCGGCGCGATGACCAGGACCATCAGCGGGGTGAGGAAGTACAGGTACACGACGCAGAGGCCGGTGAAGGAGTACAGGTTCCAGCCGAGGCCGCCGAGATCGGCGAGTCGGGTGACGACTCCGGAGATGCCGGCGGTGGCGATGAACGCGAACGCCAGCGGGACGCCGCCGAAGTTGGCCAGCACGCCCGACGCGGTGAGGGTGGCACTGCGCAGGGCCGTCGACCGTGAGGTGACCACGGCCTGGGCGATCAGCACGCCGAGCACGCCGCCGATCAGCGCGGTCAGGGCGGAGAGCCGGACACTGCCGACGAGGGAGTCGAGGTAGGGGCCTTGGAGCGAGCGCGCGAGGTGCTCGCCGGTCAGGGCGGTGGCGCCGCGGGCCGGGTCGGTGGTGGTGACGGCTCCGAAGGCGATGGCGCCGAGCGGGATGCCGAAGCACAGCCCGGTGAAGACGAGGAGGGGCAGGGTGGCGAGCCAGGTGCGCGGGCCGCGCCGCCGGCGGCGGGTGCCGCCGGCGGTCCCCTGGTGGGGGGTGGTGGAGGTGGCTGACATCAGGAGAGGGCCTTGTCCCACTTCTCGGCGAGGGTGGCCTTGGCCTTGTCGAGCTCGGCGGAGGCCGGGAAGGACGGGGTGCCCTGGACCTTGGGCAGCTTCTCGACGGCGGCCTTGTCGGCGCTGCCGTCCTGCGTCATGACGGGGAGCAGGACCGGGCGGGCGTACCCCTTCAGCCAGAGGTTCTGGCCCTCGGCGCTGTAGAGGAACTCCATCCACAGGCGGGCGGCCGCCGGGTTGGGGGCGTCCTTGTTGATGGCCTGCGAGTAGTACTGGGCGTAGACGCCGTCGGTGGGGACGGCGACCTTCCAGTCGACGCCCTTGCCCTTGAACTGGTCGGCGTAGCCGGCGTTGAGGTAGTCCCAGTCGATGGAGATGGGCGTCTCGCCCTTTTCGACGGTGGCCGGGGTGGACTCGACGGGGATGAAGTTGCCGCTCTTCTTCAGCTGTCCGAAGAAGTCGATGCCGGGCTGGATGTCCCCGAAGGAGCCCTTGTTGGCGAGGGCCGCCGCGTAGACGCCGCCGAAGGCGGAACCGGACTTGGTCGGGTTGCCGTTGAGGGCGACCTTGCCCTTGTACTCGGGCTTCAGGAGGTCCGCGAAGGTCTTCGGGCAGTTCGGGACGCGGGCGGCGTCGCAGCCGATGGAGATGTAGCCGCCGTAGTCGTTGTACCAGCGGCCGTCGGCGTCCTTCTGACCGGCGGGGATCTTGTCCCAGGCGGTGACCTTGTACGGGGCGAAGAGGTTCTCGCCGGCTCCGCTGCGGGCGAAGGCGATGCCGAGGTCGAGGACGTCGGGGGCCCGCTTCTGGCCCTTGCGGGACTTGACGGCGGCGATCTCGTCGGCGCTGGCGGCGTCCGGGTTCTCGCTGTTGATCTGGATCTTGGGGTACTTCGCCTGGAAGGCCTTGAGGATCTCGCCGTAGTTCGCCCAGTCGGCGGGCAGCGCGATCACATTGAGCCGGCCCTCCTTCTCGGCCGCGGCGACGAGGCCCTTCAGGTCGCCGAAGTCGGCCAGGGAGGCCGCGGCGCCCGGCTGTACGTCCTTCTTGGCGTCACCGGTCGAACCGGCGTTCTGCTGGTCGGGGGCGGCACCACACGCGCTGAGCGTGGTGAGGACGGCGACGCCGAGCAGTACGGCCGCACCACGACGGGCGGAGGAACTGAGCACGGTCTCTCCCGGAGACGAAGGGGGTTTCTTGTCCGACCACTTGTCAGACCACTTGTCTGAACAAGTTGGCTCCAGTTCGCCCGGGTCCGCTGTACGGACGGTGAACGGCGGCTGGACCGTGGAGCACGGCTTGCGGAAGAGCGGAGATTGACCGAAAGAAGCCGTGACAGGGGCGGTTCGATGATCATGAGTAACGGGAAGACGGTCGGTTCGACGAGGGGCGCACGGCATGGGCACGGTCAGGTATCTGGAGATCGCCGAGGCGCTGCGGCAGGCGATCCTGTCCGGCGAGTACCGGGTGGGTGCGCGGCTGCCCTCGGAGAGCGATCTGGCCGCCCGCTGGTCGGCCTCGCGCGGCACGGTCCGCCAGGCGGTGGCCACCCTCGCCGCCGAAGGACTCGTGGGCTCCCGGCAGGGCGCGCGCAGGATCGTCCTGCGTCACGAGCGCAAGCACAGTTTCGGCGAGCTGAACAGCTTCGCCCAGTGGGCCGAGGGCGTGGGGCACGAGGCCGCCGGCCGGTTCCTCTCGCGTACCCGACGTCCCGCCGACGCCGAGGAGGCGCGGCGGCTCGCGGTGCCGCCGGGTACGCAGATCCTGGCCGTGCTGCGGCTGCGCATGCTGGACGGTGAGCCGACCATGGTGGAGCGCACCGCGTACGCCGACTGGGTCGCGGCGGCGGTCGAGGCGCTGCCGGAGGACTGCCGCTCCGTGATGGACAGCCTCGCGCGCGACTCGGGGATCGTCGCCCAGTACGGCGAGCACCTGATCGACGCGCTGCCGGCCGGCAGCGAGGACGCCCGACTGCTGGGGATCAGGCGCGGCGGGGCCCTGCTCCGCCAGCGTCATGTCTCCGCGACCCGTACCGGCCGCCCGATCGAGTGGTCCGACGACCGTTACCGGGCGGGCAGCGTCACCTTCAGTGTGAGCAACTCGGCGGTCGCGACCCCCCTGGAGAGGCACCCGGGCGATCGTCAGACATGAGCGCGGGAGGGCGGCGCGCGGATTCCGTGATCGCCGCCGGCTGCCGGTCCACGGGGGCGGTGGCATCGGATCGGGTGAGCCCGCGCAGGGCCAGGACGCCGCCGATCCCGGGCAGCAGGGCGAGTGTCGTGGTCAGCGGGGTACGTCTCGGGTCGCGGGCCACCGCGACCACGGTGAACAGGTAGGCGCAGCCGTGCACGGGGCCGGCGAGCGAGGAGATCGACGCCAGGTGCACGGTGGCGAGGTTCACCAACAGGACCAGGAGCGAGCCGAGTTCGATGCCTGCGGCCGTCCGGAGCAGCCGTCCGGGTCGGGGCGCGTTCACCTCAGGCTCCCGTCGTCGAACCGGGACGAATGATCATGAGGATGGTCACCGTGACCCACAACAGGTTGAACGCGCCGGTGAGCAGGGCCAGTCGGGCCGTGTCCGCCCTCTCCACGGGCGCCTCGTCCTCTTCCAGTCGGGCCAACACGGCCTCCTGGCCCGGCAGGATCCGCAGCGCGAGGATCGCGGCGGCGACGGCGGTGAGGACCATCGAGGTGATCAGCCAGGCATCGGTCAGCACCCCGAGCGAGGACGCGGTCGCGAGGCCGAACACCGGTACCGCCACGCCCACCGCGGCGTAGACCCGACAGACGCGGTGCAACAGCCGTACCGCACCCACGCCGGACGCGGCGGACGCGCCGACCCCGGCCGGTGGTTCGCAGGACTCGCCGGGGCGAACGCGCCGGGCGGCGGCCGGGAACATGCTCGCCGCGACGGTCACCGGCCCCACGGCGAGGATGGCCGCCACCACGTGCACGGCGAGCAGGAACGCGGTCACGCGGCGAGGGTGACGCCGTGCGTGCCCGCCGCGTGCACCTCGCCGGGCGTGATGACATCAAGGGGGTCGAATCCATCGAACAGGACGAACCGAACGTGCATGTCCGCTTGCCTCTTTCGCTTCGGGGGGGTGTGCGCGACCCACGCTAAGAGGCTCGCCCGGCTCCTCCCATGGGCAGAAACGACAAAGGGCAACGGGATCCCGCCAACCCTCTCCACCGGCCTCCTTCTCCTTCGCAGGATCGTGACCTGCCTGTTCGAGCATGGCGGGAACCGAACTACCGTGGGTGGCATGCATACCGTGGCGGTCCTCGCGCTGGACCATGTGGTGGCCTTCGACATCGCGACCCCCGTCGAGGCGTTCGGGCGGGCCCGACTGGCCGACGGACGGCTGCCCTACCGGGTCCGGGTGTGCGGAACCGGGGGCGAGGTGACCGCGAGCAACGCGTTCACGATCCGCGCCCCGTACGGATTGGACGCCTTGGCCGACGCCGACACCATCGTCGTGCCCGGCCGCGCGGAGGACGCCCCGCCGCCCGACCCGGCGGTACTGGCGGCCCTGCGCTCCGCGGCGGCGGCCGGGACCCGGATCGCCTCGATCTGCGCGGGCGCGTTCGTCCTCGCCGCGACCGGGCTGCTGGACGGACTGGGGGCGACGACCCACTGGATCGCGGCCGCGCGGCTGGCCGAGGAGTTCCCGCTGGTCGACGTGCGCCCCGACGTGCTCTACGTGGACAACGGGCAGTTGCTCACCTCGGCGGGGGCGGCGGCCGGGCTGGACCTGTGTCTGCACATGATCCGGCGGGACTTCGGGTCGGCGGTCGCGGCGGACGCCGCGCGACTGTCGGTGATGCCGCTCGAACGGGAGGGCGGGCAAGCCCAGTTCATCGTGCACGCCCAACCCCCCGTGCCCCGCGGGTCGCTGTTGGAGCCGGCACTCTCCTGGATCGAGGACAACCTGGGGCGGGACCTCACGCTCGCCGCCATGGCCGCCCGGACCGGCATGAGCGAGCGCACCTTCAGTCGCCGGTTCCGGGAGCAGACGGGGACCACGCCGTTGCAGTGGCTGCTGCGCGCCCGGGTCCGGCGGGCCCAGTTCCTGCTGGAGACCACCGAGTACGGCGTCGAGCGCATCGCCGCGCAGGCCGGGTTCGGCTCACCCACCGCGTTCCGGGAGCGGTTCAAGCGGGTCGCCGGGATCACCCCGCAGGCCTACCGCTCCTCCTTCCGCGGGACGCCCGCCGAGGTGCTGTGATCCGCGCGTGTCGGATGCGCGGCTGATCGACGGCCGTCCGACGGACCCCGCGGGCCGTGCGACCGGCGATGACGCAGGGCCGTCCGGGTCCCGGGCCGACCACGGCCGCCCGCCCGTCCCCTACGCCCGCGCCGTGTGCGCGGGCGCGGGATCGGGCTCCGCGACGCGGCCGTCGTGCAGTTCCACCACCCGGTCCGCGAGTTCCACCAGGGCCGGGTCGTGGGTGGCCACCAGGGCGGTGACGCCCTCGCTGCGCACCACCGCGCGCAGCAGTTCCATGATCGAGCGGCCCGTCTCGGAATCCAGTTGGCCGGTGGGCTCGTCCGCGATGATCAGGGCGGGCTCGTTGGCCAGTGCCCGGGCCACGGCCACGCGCTGCTGCTGACCGCCGGAGAGTTCGCCGGGACGCTGCGCCGCGTGGTCGGAGAGACCGACCAGGGCCAGCAGCGTGCGGACGCGTTCCTCACGCTGCCTGGCCGGGACCCTTCGCATGCGCATCGGGATGCCGATGTTCTCCGCGGCGGTCAGGACCGGGATCAGCCCGAAGGACTGGAAGACGAAGCCGATCCGGTCACGGCGCAGTGCGAGTCGCCCGGATTCGCCCAGCGTGACCAGGTCGGTTCCGTCGAGGGCGACGCTGCCGCCGCTCGGGGCGTCCAGTCCGCCGACCAGGTTCAGCAGGGTCGTCTTGCCGGAGCCGGATCGGCCTTTGAGCGCGACCAGTTCGCCCCTGCGAATGTCGAACGAGACGCCGCGCAGGGCGTGTACGGCCTGTTGACCGGTTCCGAAGCTCCGCCGGAGGTCCCGCACCACCACCATGGGTGCCTCGGTGTCGACCTGGTGCTGCGTCATGGTGGGATCCCCCTCGGTTCGGCCGGTCCGGACTCGCCCGTGGGCACCGCCCGCCGCACGGCCGTTCAGCTACTCGCGGCTGCCTCCGGCGGCCGCGTTTCGACTACTTCCGAATTTGCTCATCCGTCACATCCCTCGCGCAAGTACCTTCCGATAAGGGATCGATTCTGACAAGATCGTCCGCTATCCGGGGCCAGAGGTCCGGACGGGGGAGGAACAGGCACATGATCGGCTTCGTCGTGCGCCGGCTGCGTGGGCGACTGCCGCTCGCCGCCGCCGTGCTGCTGACCGTACTCATCGCCACGACCGCGCTGAGCGCGCTGCTCGCCTTCTCCCGTGGGGTGGACGAGGCCGGGCTCCGACAGGCGATCCACGGTCCGGGGCACGCTCGCACCACGGTGACGGTCACCGGAGAGCATCCGACGAGCAGCCGCGCCAAGGACGACGAGGCCGTACGCGCCTTCGCCACCGGACTGTTCGGCGGGCTGCCGGTCGACGTCCGGAGCGTGGCGCGAAGCCGCGCGTACGGGCTTCCCGGCCCCCGGGCCCCCGGCAAGGAAGCGGACCTGACCCTGCTCGCGGCCCTCGACCGGGATCGGGTACGGCTCCTGTCCGGCACGTGGCCCCGGCCGCTCGCGCACACCTCCTCCCGCGTCGAGGTGGCCGTGCCCCAGGCGGCCCTGAAACGGCTCGGGTTGACCGCCGACGCACTGCCCGCCGAGGTCGGGCTCGACGACCGCTACGGCGGGCCCCCGCTCACCGTCCGCGTGACCGGCGTCTACCGGGCGGCCGAACCGGACGCCCCGTACTGGCGCCTCGACCCGCTCGGCGGCCGGGAGCTCCAGGTCGGCGCGTTCACCACGTACGGCCCCCTGGTCACCGACGATTCCGCCTTCACCGCCGGCGGGCTCCCGCAGGACAGCCGCGCCGCCCTGCTGACCGCGGACTTCACCGCCGCCGGACCCTCCGACATCGAGACGGTCCGAACCGCCGCGACCCGCATCGACCCACGATCTTCGATCGGCGCCCCCCTCGCCGCCGCCGGACTCAAGGCGAAGACCGAACTGCCCGATCTGCTCACCGAGTTGACCTCGGCGCAGCGGGTCGCCCGCTCCACCCTGCTGGTCGGCGCCCTTCAGCTCGCGGTGCTCGCCGGCGCGGCCCTGCTGCTGGTCGCCCATCTGATGACGGACCGCAAGGAGGCCGAGCGGATCCTGCTGACCGCCCGGGGCGCCTCCCGCCGCCGGCTCGGGCTGCTCACCGCCGCCGAGTCACTGCTGCTCGCCCTCCCCGCCGCCGTGCTCGCGCCGCTCGTCACCCCGCCGCTGCTGCGCCTGGCCGGCCGGTTCGGGCCGCTGTCCCGGTTGTCCCTCGACTCCGCCGGCACCTGGTCGCTGTGGCCGGTGGCGGTCGGCTGCGCGCTGTTCTGCGTACTGCTGACCACCCTGCCCGTCGTGTTGCGCGGGGCGGCCGCAGCCGTGCTGCGCCGCAGTGGTTCCCGCCAGGCCGTCGTGGCCGGCGCCGCCCGCGCCGGCGGTGACCTCGCGCTGGTGGTCCTCGCCGTCCTCGCCTACCTCCAACTCGCCCGGTACAGCGGCGACGAGGGCCCGGCGGCGCAAGGCGGGGGCCTGGGGGTGGACCCGGTGCTGGTCGCCGCGCCGACCCTCGCGCTGTGCGCGGGCACCGTGCTCGTCCTGCGGTTGCTGCCCTTCGCCGCACGGCTGGGCGGCCGGATCGCCGCGCGGGGCCGCGGTCTCGGCCCCGCGCTCGTCGGCTGGCAGTTGGCCCGCCGCCCCAAGCGGGCCACGGGGCCCGTGCTGCTGCTGGTCCTCGCCGTCTCCAGCGGGGTCCTCGCGCTGGGGCAGCACACCGCCTGGACCGAATCCCAGCACGACCAGGCCGACTTCGTCACCGCGGGAGGGCTGCGGATCTCCGGCAGCGACCTGTCCGCGATGGGGCGGGCCGGCCGATACGCCACCCTGCCCGGCGGCGACAGGATGATCCCGGTGATCCGCGGCGAGCACTCCCTGCCCGGCGGGCGGGCCGGCACCCTGGTCGCGCTGGACGCTCCCGCCGCCGCCGAGCGGGTCCCGCTCCGGGAGGACCTGCGGGACGGGCGCGGCATGAGCGAACTGTTCGGGGCGCTCTCGCCGGCCGCCCCGGGCGCGAAGGGGATCGCCCTGCCCGGTCAGCCGCGACGGATCGACATCGACGTGTCCCTGGACTCCGGGGACGAGCCCGGCGGTCCCGGGATCGGCGTGCTGCTGCGCGACCGGTTCGGGCTGACGTACCGGGCGCCGATGCGTCAACTCCCCTCGAACGGGCCCACCATCGTCTCGGTCGACGTCGACGCCCTGGCCGACGCCCCGATCGGATCCGCCGCCGGCCCGTTGAGCATCATCGGCTTCGTCGTCACGTTCTCCCCCGACGCCCGGCCGCACGGCTCGCCCAAGCAGGTCGGCGGTGAGGTGACGGTGCGCGGTGTCGCCGTCTCGGACACCCGGGACGGCCCGGCCGTGCGGGTGGAGGCGGTCGCGCCGGCCTGGCACCTGACGGCCCCGACCACGACGAACGGGGTTCGGCCCGGCGCGCTCCGGGAGGGCGGCGGGGCGTTGGTACGGATGCGCTACCAGGACCCGCGCGACACGATCGGCCCGGTGCAGATCTCCGCGACCGCGGGCGGCCCGGCCGCCGCCGAGGTCCCCGGCGTCGCCACGCACGCGTACCTCCGTGCCATCGGCGCCGACGTCGGCGACCTGGTGACCGTCCCCCTGGGCAGCGATTCGCTGCCGGTCCGGATCACCTCCGCGGCGGACACCCTGCCCGTGGTCGGCGACACGGCCGTGGCCGTGGACCTGGCCACGCTCGGCCGGCTGTTCGCCGCGCAGGGCGGCAGGCAGGTCCCCCCGACCGACGAGTGGTGGCTGCCGGCCGCCTCCGCCGACGACCCCGCCCCGGCCCGGGCCGCCGCGGCGCTGCGGGCGGGCGCGGGGGTCCAGGAGGTGCGGCTGCGCGAGGAGGTCGTCGCCGGACTGCTCGACGACCCGCTGAGCGCGGGACCACAGGCCGCCCTCGCCGCGCTCGCGCTGGCCTGCGCGGTCCTGGCGGCGATCGGCTTCGCGGCCGCCGCCGCGGCGAACGCGCAGGAACGGTCCGGGGAGTTCGCCGTGCTGCTGGCCCTGGGCGCGCCGCGTCGGGCGTTGGCCCGGACGGCCGCCGCCGAGAGCGGCGTCCTGGTCGGCCTCGGAGCGGGGGTCGGTCTCGCGCTGGGGGCCGCCATCGTGCACCTGACGGTGCCGTTGGTGGTGCTGACGCCGGGGGCGCGCCGGCCGGTCCCGGAGGTTCTGGTGGATCTGCCCGGCACCACGACCCTGCTGCTGGTCGCGGGCATCGCCGCCGTGCCGATGCTGTCGACCGCGCTCGGCGGCCGGCGCAACCGCAACGCCCAGAGCGCGGCCGCCCGGCTGCGGCACGTGGAGGACATGTGACCAGCCCGGCCCCCGCGCCGCCGCCCCCGCACACCCGCCCCGCGCCGTGGGTGCGGACCCGGTTGCGTGCCGCGCCGCTGACCGCCCTGCTGGGCGCCGTCCTGGCCTTCGTCGCGGTGCTGCTCGCCGCCGGTCTGCCGCGCGCCCTGGACCGAGGCTCCGACCAGGCCCTGCGGTCCTTCCTTCGGGACCAGGGGCCCGGCTTCACGAGCCTGCTCGCCACCGCCCAGGCCGAGCCCGGTGCCCGCACGCCCGAGGGGTCGGACTCCGTACGGTCCCTCCTGCTGTCCCGCACCGGGAAGGATTTCGCGGTGGCGCCCGACGGCCCCGTGTCGGGCACCCGCGCGGTCAAACCGCGGACCCTGACGAACCCGGGGCTGCCGAGCCCGTACGAGGTGGCGCCGCAGATGAGCCTGCTGTACCTGCGCGACCTCTCCGCCCACACCCGACTCGTCGACGGTCGCTGGCCCGACGGCGGCACGCCGGACGGGCCGATCCCGATCGCCCTGTCCCAGGGCGCCGCCGACACCCTCGGCGTCAAGGTCGGCACGGTCCTGGACCCCACTCCGAGCATCTCGGGGCCGCTCAGCGCCCGGATCGTCGGCGTGTACCGCGTCGACGACCCGGCCGACCCCTTCTGGACCGACCTGCTGTGCGCGACCCGCGCCTGCCTCAACGGCAGCCGCAAGCAGTACTGGCAGACCTCCGCCGTGGTCGGGCCCGACGGCGCCGACCGGCTGGCGTCCTGGGGCGAACGCGCCGAGTACTTCTGGCGGTTGCCGGTGGACACCGACATCCTGCGCGCCGACCGGCTGCCCGCGGTCAAGGAGGCCGTCGCCTCCTACGTGGCCGGTCCCACCGCCACCGACCTGACCGTCGAATCCCGCCGGCCCGACCTGCGGATCACCTCGCGACTGCCCGAGCTGCTCGCCCGGGCCGAGGCCCGCCGGCAGGCCGCCGCGCCGCTCGCCGCGATCGGGCCCGCCGGAGTCGTCGGCGTCGCCCTCGTCGTGTTCTTCCTCGCCGCCGGACTGAGCGGGGACCGGCGGCTCGCCGAATTGCGGTTGCTGCTCGCCCGGGGCGGCTCGCGGTCCTCGATCGTCCGCCGGGTGCTGGCGGAAGGAGCCGTCTCGGTGCTCCCCGCGGCGGCGCTCGCGACGGCCGCCGCCGTGCTGCTGCTGCCCACTCCCCGCCTGCTGCCCGCCCTCCTCGCCGCGGCGGCCGTCACCCTCGTGCTGCTGACCGCCTTTCCCGTACGGGTGTTCGTGCTGCTGTCGCCGCCGCGGCCGCCCGCCCCACGCCGCCGACTGGTCGCGGAGCTGCTGGTGCTCGCCGCGACCGGCGCGGCGGTGTTCGAGGTCCGCGAACGCGGCGTCGCCCCGGCGGGACAGGGAGTCGACCCGCTGCTCGTCGCCGCCCCGCTGCTGCTGGCGCTCGCGGGCGGGCTGCTCCTGGCCCGGATCCAGCCGCCGCTCGTCGGGGCGCTGGCGCGGGCGGTGGGTCGCCGTCGCGGTGTGGTGGGCTTCCTGGGGGCGACCCGCGCGGCCCGCGGTTCCGGGGACCGCGCACGCCCTCCGGTACTGCCGCTGATCGCGCTGCTGCTCGCCGTCACCACCGGCGGATTCGGGGCCACCGTGCTGGCGGGGGTGGAGTCCGCCCGGGAGCGGGTGGCCCGGCTCGACGTGGGCGGCGACGCCCAGGTCGCCTCACCCGCGGGGGTACCCGTCCCGAAGGCCCTCGCGAAGGCGGCCGGCGAACTGCCCGGCGTACGGGCCTCGCTCACCCTGTGGGCGGACGCCGACGCGTACGTCTTCGACACCGACCGGGGCTCCGTCAAGGTCACGGTGATCGTCGCCGACCCGGTGGCCTACGCGGAGATCTCGCGGACCGTCGGACGCGGACGGTTCGATCCCGCCCTGCTCGCCGGCGGATCCCCCGCCGCCGTCCCCGCGCTGTTCAGCGAGGACCTGGTGGGGAAGGTCACCGACGGAACGCACCGCGTGCGCTTCGCCAACGACGAGGAGCTGCTCGCGAAGCCCGTCGCCCGGATCGACGGCACGCCCCTCCTGCAGGGCTCCGGCAAGGGCGTCATCGTGCTGCCGGCGGGCACGGCCACCGCCAGGATCCCCAAGGGTGCCCCGCCCACCCACTGGCTCGCGGTGGGAAGCATCGACGACGGGGCCCTGCGCGAGGTGGTCCGCACCCACGCCGGCCCGGCGGCCGACCGCTACCTCGTCCGCACGAGCGCCGCCACCGTCGCGAAGCTCGCCGACGACCCCCTCCAGCGGTCCGCGAGCCGGTTGTTCTGGGCCTCCTTGGCCGGCGCGGCGGGCTTCGCGGCGCTGGCCGTCCTGCTCACCCTGGCCCGGGCCACGCCCGAACGCGCCGCGCTGCTGGCCCGACTGCGCACCATGGGCCTGCGGCCGCGGCAGGGCGTGGCGTTGATCCTCGTCGAATCGTTGCCGCAGGCGGTCACCGCCGCGCTCGGCGGAGGTCTGATCGCGGCCGCCGCGGTCGCCCTGCTGGGTCCCGCGGTGGACCTGACGACCCTGGTCGGCTCTGCGGTCCCGACCGGGCTGGGCGTGCTCGTCCGGCCCGTGCTGGCTCAGTCGCTGGGTCTGGCCGCGCTGGTGGCACTGACCGTGCTCGCCGAGGCGGCGGTGTCCGGCCGGCGCCAGATCACCACCGAGTTGAGAGCGGGAGACCGACGTTGAACACCGAAGCCCCCACCTTCGAGGAGCTGCGCCGCAAGGCGGTGGCCGCCGCCGAGCCCCGCGGTCACGATCCCGCCCACGCCATCGTCTGCGACCGACTGGTGCGCATCTTCAGCTCCGACGGGGTCGAGGTGCAGGCCCTGCAGGGGCTGGAGCTGACCGTGACCCGGGGGGACCTGATCGCGCTGGTCGGCGCGTCCGGCAGCGGGAAGTCGACACTGTTGAACATCCTGGCGGGCCTGGACGTGCCGACGGCGGGCAAGGCCACCGTGGGCGGCCACGACCTGCTGGAGATGTCGGCGCGGGAGCGGCTGCGCTACCGGCGCGAGGCCGTGGGGTTCGTCTGGCAGCAGACCGCCCGCAACCTGCTGCCGTTCCTCACGGCCGCCCAGAACGTGGCACTGCCGATGCAGCTGAAGGACGGGAACGGGCGCGCGGCCCGCAAGCGCCAGACCGCGCGCGTCGCCGAGCTGTTGGCGGCCCTGGAGATCGGCGACCTGGCCGGGCGGCGGCCGAACGCGCTGTCCGGCGGGCAGCAGCAGCGCGTGGCCATCGCCGTGGCCATGGCCAACGACCCGGCGGTCCTGTTGGCGGACGAACCGACCGGCGAGCTGGACTCCGAGACCGGCGCCGCGATCTTCGAGACCTTCCGTACCGTGAACCGGGAGCTCGGCGCGACCGTGGTGATCGTGACGCACGACCCGATGGTCGCGGGAGAGGTCCGTCGCACGGTGGCCATCCGCGACGGTCGCACCAGCAGCGAGGTCCTGCGCCGCACCGTCACCGACGAGCACGGCGCGGAGTCCGTGAGCGAACGCGAGTACGTGATGCTGGACCGCACCGGGCGGGTGCAACTCCCGTACAAGTTCCTGGAGGCGCTGGGCATGGAGCACCGGGTGGCGGTCGACCTCGCCGCCGACCGCATCGAGGTTCGCCGCGACGATGCGCAGGACACCCCGGACACGGACTGACGCGCCCGGCGCCGAACGCCGTCGCGGGTGCGTGCGTCACTTCCGTGGGCCGGGTGTCGTTAGGCGCACGGGGTTGACTCGGGGGGCGAAGGGATGACGGAATGCGGCAGTTTCCTCTGGAGATGCACACCTTGGCGCCCGGAAGGGTGGTCGAGTGGCGTTTGCGGTCCACGGCGGCGGCGCAGGACGCCGACCGGGGCGATCCGTCGGGCAGGAGGGCGTCCTTCAACCAGGACAAGCACTTCACCGTCGCCGAGGAGAGCCGCGCCGCCGACGATCCGGTCGCGTCCTGGATCGCGGTGACCTTCGAGGTCGAGGGACCGCTCGACGAAACGGCGCTCAGTCGGGCGCTGTTGGCGTTCGTGGGCCGTCACGAGGTACTGCGCTGCGAGTTCCGCCGGCTGGCCGGCGAGCTGGCCTGCGCCCCGCTGTCCGCCGATGAACTCGCCCTCGAAACAGCCCAGGTGGGCGTCTTCGAGACGTCCGAGCTGCTGCGCGGTTTCCTCGTCGAACGGTTCAAACGCAGCATCGACACCCTGTCCTGGCCGCTGTTCACCATGGGCGCCGTGCTGCGTGAGGATTCGGCCACGGTGTACCTCGCCTTCGACCACATCGTGTGCGACGGCATGTCGATGCCGATCGTGGTGCACGAGGTGGAGACGGAGTACGAGGCGCTGTGCCGGGGCGAGAGCTCCGGTCTGCCCGCCACCGCGCCCAGTTATCTGGACTTCGCCGAGGAACAGCGGCGCCGGTACCTCTCCATCGGCGCGGACGACGAACGCCTGGGCTACTGGAAGTCGTTCATCGAGCGCAACGGCGAGTTCTTCCCGCGGTTCCCGCTCGATCTCGGCGTGCGGCCGGACCGGATGTACCCGATCGTCAACGAGGCGTCGCCGCTCCTGGACGCCACCGAGGCGGAGGTGTTCGAGAAGTCCTGTCTGGCGGTGGGCGGCAAGCCGTTCATGGGGCTGCTCGCGTCGGTCGCCGTGTGCCTGCGGGAGGCCGGCGGGCCCGGCGTGTACCGCGGGTTCATGCCGGTCAGCGAGCGCGGTCGGGACGCCTGGACCAACTCGGTGGGCTGGTTCGTGAACACCATGCCCATCGAGTTCGACGCCTCTCCGGGGCGGGACTTCACCCAGGTCATGACGCAGGTACGGGCCGGTTTCGGGGAGATGATCCGCCACATCGACGTGCCGTTCGTCAGGGCCTGGGAGTTGTTGGCGCCCGAGGAGTTCGCGGCGCGTTCGTGGCCGTACCCGGTGAACTTCTTCTCGTACATCGACATGCGCAAGTGTCGGGGCTCCGAGCGGCACGACGAGTGGCGGCCCACCTCCCACGTGTGGTCGGCGCGGGCGAACGGCGCCTGCTCCTGGTTCCAACGGGACGCGGACGGACTGCACATGAACTCCATCTACGTGGACACGGCGGCCGCCCGTCGCACCATGGGCGACTTCCAGGAGGCCCTGCGCCAGATGGTGCGGGACATCGCCCTGACCGGCGGGTTCCGCCGCCCGATCGCGCTCACCCCGCCCCGTCTGCCGGTCCGGCCCCGCGTCCAGACCTGAGCTCCCCCGGCCCGGCGGACGTCAGTCCGGCCGGGGTGCGGCCCGCGGACCGCTCCGCGGCAGGGCGGCTCCGACCGCGCGTGCCCGATGCCGGCTCAGCGCCCGGTCGCGGCCCGTGCCCGACGCAGCAACAGGGAACGCTCTCGGGCGTTGCGCGTCAGGGAGGCGGCCCGCTCGAACTCGACCCGGGCCTCCTCCCCGCGACCGAGGCGTTCCAGCAGATCGCCCCGCACGCTCGGCAGCAAGTGGTAGGCGGCGAGGGCCGGTTCACCCGCGAGGGCGTCGACCAGCGGCAGGGCGGCCTCGGGGCCCTCGGCCATGGAGACGGCGACGGCCCGGTTCAGTTCCACCACGGGGGACGGGATCAGCACGAGGAGTCGTCCGTACAGTGCGACGATCGTCGCCCAGTCGGTGTCCTCGTACCGGACGGCCGCGGCGTGACACCCGGCGATCGCGGCCTGCACGGAGTACGGGCCGGTGCCCGCGCGGCGCAGTGCCGCGACACCGCGCCCGATGAGCATGCGGTTCCACCGGGTCCGGTTCTGGTCGGCGAGCAGCACCGGCTCGCCGTCGGGCCCGGTGCGGGTGGCGATCCGGGAGGCCTGGAACTCCAGGAGGGCCACCAGCCCGTGCGTCTCGCTCTCCTCGGGCATCAGGCCGGCCAGCAATCGGGCCAGCCGCAGCGCGTCCTCGCACAGTGCCGGGCGGACCAGGTCGTCCCCGGCGGTGGCCGAGTAGCCCTCGTTGAAGACGAGGTAGATCACCTCCAGGACGGAGGCGAGCCGCTGCTCGCGGTCGGCGCCGTACGGAACCTCGAACGGCACGCCGGCCGTGGCCAGGGACCGCTTCGCCCGGACGATGCGTTGGGCGACGGTCGACTCGGAGGTGAGGAAGGCGCGGGCGATCTCCTGCGTGGTCAGCCCGCCCATCAGACGGAGTGTGAGCGCGACCCGGCCCTCCGTCTTCAGCACCGGATGGCAGGCGGTGAAGATCAGGCGCAACAGGTCGTCGTCGATGTCCTCCGGTTCGGCCGGCTCGGCGGGCGGCGGTACGTCCTCCAGGGTCCGGCCCACCTCGGCGAGTTTGCGGGCGTAGGCCTCCTTGCGGCGGACGAGATCGATCGCGCGGTGCCTGGCGGTGGTCGTCAACCAGGCGCCCGGCCGCTCCGGGACACCCTCCACGGGCCACTGCTCCAGCGCGGCGACCAGGGCGTCCTGGGCGATCTCCTCCGCGATGCCGACGTCGCGCACGATGCGCGTCACGCCGGCGATGATCCGCGCGGACTCGATCCTGAACACCGTTTCGACCGCTCGGGTCGTACTCACTGCCGTCACGGCCACCCATCAGAGCAGCCGTGACGAGGCAGGGCAAACAGGACGCCGCGAACGCGGCCGGATCAGCCTTCGACGATCTCGCGGAGCTCGGAGCCGACCGTCCAGGTGGTGGGGTGGAGCTCCAGGAACCGCTTGGTCCACTCCAGGGCCTCGGCCTTGTCCTTGCACTGCATGAGGGCGTAGCCGCCGATGACCTCCTTGGTCTCGGTGAAGGGGCCGTCGGTGTATCGGATCTTGCCGCCGGACCAGGTGACCCGGGTGCCCTCGGCGGTGGGGAGCAGGCCCGCGGTGTCGAGCATGACTCCGGCCTTGGTGATCTCCTCCAGGAGGGCGCCCATCCGCTGCTCGAACTCGGGGGTGAAGCCGTCGGTGGGCAGGTTCTGCTCGTCGATGCGGATCAGCGAAAGGAAGCGCGGCATGGTGACTCCTCGGTCGGGAGGGCGGGGGCTTTCCCCGCCTCTCACCCCTGCGTCGAACGGGAGACACCCGAATCGACAGTTCCGGGAAACTTTCTCCAGGGAGTTTCGGGACCGGCCCCGATCCGCCCCGATCCGCATTCTCACCACCGCGGCGGGTCGGGGCCGGCAGGCGGGGCCGCTCCCGTCCGAGTCGAGCCGGCCGCGGGCCTGGACGCACGGCGGCTACCCACGAGTAGGATCGCGGGCCCGGCCCCCTCACAAAGGATCCCCGATGTCGCGCACCCCCTCCTCGCCCCTGCTGCTCGCCGGTCTGCTGGCGGGCGCGGCGGTGGCGCACACGGTCGCGCCGAAGCGGTTCGACGCGACGGTCCCGCGCTCCCTGCCCGGCAGCCCCCGCCAGTGGACGTACGCGTCCGGCGTCGTCGAGCTGGCACTGGCCGCCGGCGTCGCACACCCGCGCACCCGGCGCGTGGCGGCGATGGCCACGGCGGCGTTCTTCGTCGGCGTCTTCCCCGCGAACGTCAAGATGGCCGCCGACGCCCGGAGCCAGTCCCCCGCCATCCGGGCCGTCGCCCTGGCACGACTGCCGCTCCAGGTGCCGTTGGTGCTGTGGGCCCGCAAGGTGGGTCGCGGAGCCACGACCCGCTGACACCCGGAACACCCCGACGCCCCCGACAACCGGAGCACCCCGACAACCGGCACACCCCGACGCCCCCGACAACCGGCACGCCCTGACAGCCCGACACCCCGAGGCGGCCGGCACCTGGAACCCACCGCATCCGAACGGGGCCCGGCGCCGGAAGTGCTCCACAGAGCCCCCGGTCGACGTCGGCGGATCGGGGGCTCGCCCTGTCAGGGGCTGTCGCCCGACCAGTCCCAGTGGTCCGGGTCGGCCGGCCGGCGACGGTAATGGGCGCGCCCGCCGGCCCCGTAGCGGCCTATCTCGGTGGGGAGGCGGGCCTCTTCGGCCAGTCTGGGGCCGCTCCAGCCGGTGATGTCGAGCAGCAGCCCGTCGAGGGGGCCGCCCACGAGCTCGCCGTAGACGTGCCCCGGGCGCGGGCCCGGGTCGGGGTCTTCGTGGTCGGCGCCGTAGACCCGGCGCCGCAGCATCCTGTCGTCCATCCGCCCAGGTTGACAGGGACCACTGACAACGGGCCCGGTCAGCCTTCCAGGAGGGCCTGCCCCACGTACTCCCCCGGCGCCGCGCCGGCGGGCACCACGAACAGCGCCGATGCCTCGTGGACGAGGTACCGGGAGAGGGCGTCCCCCCGGGCGAGCCGGTGCTGGACGGGGACGAAGCCCGTGCGCGGATCGGTCTACCAGGCCACGAACAGCATTCCGGCGTCCACCGTGCGGTCGGCGCGCATCCCGTCGTGATACGACCAGCCGCGCCGCAGCATCGTCGCGCCGGCGTTGCCGCGCGGCGCGGCCAGCCGAATGTGCGCGTTGGCCGCGATGACGGGAACGCCGTCGGGGCGCGCGGCGTCGAGGTCGACGGGGGTGTGTTCGGTGCCCCCGGTCAGGGGCGCCCCGTCCGACACGCGCCGTCCGACGGCCTGTTCGCGGTGGGCCTCGGGCAGGCCCTCCCAGTGGTCGAGGAGCATCCGGATCCGACGCAGGACCACGTACGACCCGCCCCGCAACCAGCCGGGCGCGCCCGGGGCGGTGACCAGGATCCGTGCGCGGTGCGCCGGGTCGCCGGCCGGTGTCGGGTTGGCGGTGCCGTCGAGCTGTCCCATGAGGTTGCGGTGCGTCCCGTCGGACGTCCCGGCTCCGGGTGGACGGGTGAACCCGGACATCACCCAGCGGATGAGGGCCGTCCCCCGGGTCAGTCGCTGGAGGGCGCGCAGCGCGTGGACCGCGACGAGGGGGTCGTCGGCGGCCACCTGGACGAAGAGGTCTCCGCCACCGCGGGCGGGGTCGAGGCGGTCGTCCGGGAAGGCGGGCAGCGGGGCCAGTGCCTCCGGTCGGGCCGCGGTCAACCCGAGGCGGTCGAAGAACTCCGGCCCGAACCCGAAGGTGACCGTGAGCGCGGCCGGACCGGCGCCGAGGGCGACCCCGGTGTCGGCTTCCCCCTCGACCGGCGGTTCTCCGCGGCTCATCCGCTCGGCGGCGCCGCTCCAGGCACGCAACAGACCGGCGGTGAGCGGGCGGTCGACACCGGGCAGCAGGTCGAGCGCGGCGAGGTGGGCGTACGGCTGGCGCCTGGTCAGGATGCCTGCCTGGGTGGGGCCGTGGAAGGGTATCCGCGCCTCGGGCTCACGCCGCCCGGCGTCCTTCGCGCTCTGCCCGGGGGCGGCCGTGGTGAGCACGGCGCCTCCCGCGGCGAGCGCGGCCAGCCCCCCGGCGCCGAGCAGGACCCGCCGTCGCGGCGGGGTCGCGGCGGGCCGGTCCGTCACTTCTCACCGTCGACCACCGGGTCGACGACACCGACCCACAGCTGGTTCAGCTCGGACACGTACCGACCGCCCTTTGTGTCCTGCGAGGCGACGAGCCGGGGTCCCGCGGCGTCGTCGAAGGGGACTCCGTCCTCCGAGACCGCGAGCAGCACCTGGCTCTTGGCGAAGGCGGGATCGATTTCGGCCCAGGCGAAGACGGCACGGTAGTCGCCGCCACCGGTCGCGGCGACGAAGCCGCGCAACTGGCCGTTCTTCTTTCCCTGGTCGAATCGGGGTTCCGCGGTCTTCAGGACGTCGTTCAGCAACACGCCTTGATAGGTGTGTTCCTGTTCCCCCTTGGCGCTGGTGAATTTCACGGCGGCCGAGGTCTGCGGCAGTTTGCGCAGCTCGGCGAGGGTGACGGTGTAGGGCTTGCCGACCTCGCCGGCCACCCGCACCTCACCGGGCTTCAGAGGGGCCTCGGATGTGGCCGGGGCGGAGGTCGAGGGCGCGGTGGAGGCCGGCGACGCGGCGCCCTCCTGGTACCCCTTGCCGTCGTCCGACTGTCCGCAGCCGGCGAGCAGCAGGCCGCCCGCCGCGAACACGGCTACCGCTCCGCCGCGATTCACGCTTCTGCGATTCATGCGAATTCCCATGGACGAACCCCTCCCGACGCGCCGACCAGCAGACTCGCAAATGCGAGGTGATCGGCCCTCCCACGGCTGAAATGCCGTGCGCAACATACATGAGGAGTCGCAGTTGCCACAGCGTCGCTTTTCCCCTCTGGAGCATTCACCGGAAATGCCGTCCGGACCTCCGTGAACAGGGCCCGGACCTTGGCGGAACCACCGAGTCCCGTAGGGTTTCCGCCGGCCCGTCGGGTCGCCCACCCATCGCGACGCAGGAGCGCAGCACATGGCACGTCTGGTACATCAGCCACGCGAGGACCAGGAGTTCGACTTCATCCTGGGCATGGCCCCCGGGGCGGTCCTCGGCTACTTCGTCGGTACCTGGCCCAAGGCCGTCGAGGCCTGCCGGGCCATGGACGTGCTGGTCGGCGAGGTGGCGCAGGAGTACGGGGCGCGGCTGACCGTCGTACGGACCGACATGACCCGCTGCCCCGAGGCCACGAGGCGCCACGAGGTGACCGGGGCCCCCACCGTCGTCATCGTCCGGGAGGGCCTGGCGGTGGCGAGCCACTCCGGGCCGATGGCGCGCGAGGAGCTCAGGGCCTTCCTGGACGCCCACGTCTGAGGGGCGACGGGTGCCCGTGGGGCCGTTCGGGTGACCTGGGGCGGTCTGGCCGAAAGTGGTATGGGTGAGATAGGTGCCTCAGGCATGTAATGGAGTCCGGCAAGACGGAACCATCGCTCGCGAGGTGCTGCATGTCAGAGACCGTTGCCTTTCCCCAGGACCGAACCTGTCCCTACCACCCGCCGACCGCCTACGAGCCACTGCGGGCGGGCCGGCCGCTCTCCCGGGTCACCCTCTTCGACGGCCGCTCCGTGTGGGTGGTCACCGGCCACGCCGAGGCGCGCGCCCTGCTCTCCGATCCCCGACTCTCCTCCGACCGGCTGAACTCGGACTTTCCCGCCCCGACCGAGCGGTTCAAGGGCCTGACGGGACGCCGGACCGCCCTGCTCGGGGTCGACGATCCGGAGCACAACACCCAGCGCCGGATGCTGATCCCCAGCTTCACCCTGAAGCGGACCGCCGCCCTTCGGCCGGCGATCCAGCAGACCGTGGACCGGCTGATCGACGAGATGACGGCGGCCGGCTCGCAGGCGGAGCTGGTCGGCGCCTTCGCCCTCCCGGTGCCGTCCATGGTGATCTGCGCCCTGCTCGGAGTCCCCTACGAGGACCACGAGTTCTTCGAGGGGCAGTCCCGGCGGCTGCTGCGGGGCCCCGACGTCGCCGACGTCGAGGAGGCACGCCGACAACTCGACGGCTATCTCACGGACCTGATCGCCCGCAAGCGCGCCGCCCCGGGCGACGGTTTGTTGGACGAGCTCATCGCCCGGCGGCTGGAGACCGGCGAGACGGACGTCGAGGAGCTGGTGGCGCTGGCCGTGATCCTGCTCGTCGCGGGTCACGAGACCACCGCGAACATGATCTCCCTCGGCACGTTCACCCTGCTGCGGCACCCCGGGCAACTGGCGGAGCTGCGCGCGGATCCGTCGCTGATCTCGGAGGCCGTGGAGGAGCTGATGCGGTTCCTGTCGATCGCCGACGGCATGCTGCGGGTGGCGACCGAGGACATCGAGGTCGGCGGGGTCACGATCGGCCCCGGCGACGGGGTGATCTTCTCCACCTCGGTCATCAACCGCGACGAGTCGGTGTTCGATCAGCCGGACGACCTGGACTGGCATCGGCCGGCCCGCCACCACCTGGCGTTCGGTTTCGGCATCCACCAGTGCCTCGGACAGAACCTGGCCCGCGCCGAGATGGAGATCGCCCTGGGCACGCTCTTCCGGCGGCTGCCCGGACTACGGCTGGCGGCCGATCCCGATCGGATCCCCTTCAAGCCCGGGGACACCATCCAGGGCATGATCGAACTGCCCGTGGCCTGGTGAGCGGCGTGCGGATCTCGATCGATCACGATGTCTGCATCGGGGCGGGCCAGTGCGCGCTGACCGCGCCGACGGTGTTCACGCAGGACGACGACGGATTGAGCGAGCTGCTGGCCGGACGGGAGGACGGCGCCGGCAGCCCCCTCGTCCGGGAGGCCGCGCGGGCCTGCCCGGTGGCGGCCATCTCCCTGGAGGACGTCTGAGGGTCCCGAACGGCCCGGGGGGCGGCGCGGCCGGTCGCTACGCGCGGAGCGCCTCGACCGCCCGTCCCTCCAGTTCCAGGCAGGCGTCCACGTGCTCCGCGCAGGCCTCGAACAGGGCCCGTCGCCCGTCGGCGTCGGAGTGCGGATCGCAGGTCCGCGCGAGGGCGGCGAGGGCGGACCAGTGCCCGGCGGACTCCCGGAAGAGTTCCGCCGCCTCCGGCCGCCCGACGAGGTCGAGGAAGTCCGCGTAGAGCGGCCGGGTGGCGCCCGGCGCGGTCCACTCCTCCTCCAGGCAGGCGTGGAGCCGGCCGGTGCCCGCCGCGAGGGCCTCGGGGGAAGCGCCGAAACGACGCTCCCAGCCCGTCTTCGTGGTCGTGTCGCGCAACTGCGCGGCGAACTTCTCCATGCCGGTGAAGCCGAAGTTGACGTCGAACTGGTTCCCCAGCACCGGGCCCGTGAGGTGGGTGACGGTGGCGGCGATGGCCCCGTCGACGTCCGGTTCCCCCTCCGGCGGGCCGGTGGGCACGATCAGCTGGTGGCGGCCCTTGCGATGGGCGGTCCAGGCCGCCCCGAACTCCTCGCGGTCGATCCGGTGCGGGGTCTCGGCCCCGTCCTCGATCAGCAGGTCGTCGCCGTCGTACCCGGCGATGACGACGGTGTACGGGTCGGCGCCGGTCATCTCGGCCTCGGGGTCGGGCTCGTGCCAGGGCAGCGAGGAGCGGTCGACGACGCAGAAGGCGGGCTGCCCCTCGTCGAGCGCGGCGCGGACGCGGCCCCAACGGGGCTTCATCGCCCGGGTGGCGTCGTACGGGACGCCCAGGCGGCCGAGGGCGACCTGCACCCAGGGCTCGGGGTGGGACTGGGCGACGATCGTCGCGATCGGCGTCCGTCCGGCGTACTCGAAGACGAAGTACATGAAGCCGATCCCGCCGGCCAGGCCCGCGACCAGTTCCTCGTCGTGGGCGCTGCCCAGGGCGTGGCGGATCAGGGAGGCCTCACGGTGGCGTCCGGTGCCGAAGTCTTCGTACACGAGCACAGTCATGCGGCCAGCCTAGCCGCGCGATCACCGGCTCCCGACCCGACTTCCTGTACAGTTGTCCAGGAAATCAACCAAGGGAGACAGCCGTGCACACGGTCGCTCAGGTCCTCATCGGCGCGGTCGCCGCACTGCACGTGTATTTCCTGGTCCTGGAGATGTTCCTGTGGCAGCGACCGCCCGGCCGGGCCCTGTCGGGGTTCGACGCGGACACCGCCCGTCTCACCGCCCCGCTCGCCGCCAACCAGGGGCTCTACAACGGTTTTCTGGCCGCAGGGCTGGTCTGGTCGCTGGTCATCGACTCGCTCGCCACGCAGGTCTTCTTCCTCGTCTGCGTGATCGTCGCGGGCGTCTACGGGGCCGCGACCGCCAACCGCCGGATCCTGATCGCCCAGGCCCTGCCCGGCGCCCTCGCCCTCGGCGCGGCGCTGTCGGCCGGGTGAACGCCCCGTGAGCACACCGGACTCCGCGCCGGAAACCGGCTCCGACCGGCCGGGCGGCAGGGAAGCGCGCGCACAGGACCCGCGGACCGCGCGCACCAAGGCCCGGCTGCGCGAGAGCCTGTTCGCGGCGTGCGCGGACCGCCCGTTGGCAGAGGTCGGCGTCTCGATGGTGGTCCGTCGGGCGGGTGTCGGGCGCGCGACGTTCTACCTGCACTACGAGGACCTCACCGCGCTGGCGGTGGACGCGTGCGCCGACGTGGTGCACGCGGCGGTCGACGCACTCCACGCCTGGCAGGGCACCCCGGGGGCGCTCCCCCCGACCAGACCCCCGGCGGCCCTGGCCGAGTTCCTCGCGGACGCGGCGGCCCGCGGCCCGCTCCACCGGGCACTGCTCCTCCCGGGAGGCGGCGGCCCGCTGGGCGACCGTCTGTACCGGGAGCTGCGCGCCCGGGCCCGGGCCGAGCGCGAGGCCGTGGGCGCCCCGCGCCCCGACCTCGTCGCCTCCGCGGTGGCCGCCACCTTCACCGGCGTCCTCGCGGACTGGCTGCACGAGCGCATCCCGGACTCCGACCCGGTGGAACTCGCGGACCGGCTCTGGCCGCTCCTCATGGCCCTGCACCGGGCGGGGTAGGCGGACCGGACCCGCGTCCGGGTACGCGTGAGCCCCGCCGGAGGAACCGGCGGGGCTCAGGTCACGGGCGGTCGGCCGCGTGAAGCGGTTACTGGAGGGTGGTCACCTGCTCCGCCTGCGGACCCTTGGGGCCCTGGGTGACGTCGTACTCGACCTTCGCGCCCTCGGCCAGCTCCTTGAAGCCGGTCGTCTGGATGGCGGAGAAGTGCACGAACACGTCGGGACCGCCGTCGTCCTGCTGGATGAACCCGAACCCCTTCTCCGAGTTGAACCACTTCACGATGCCAGTTGCCATCAGTACTGATCCTTCACAACGTTCCACTCGGGCCGCACGTGCGGCCGTCTCGATAGTGCCCACCCGTCGCCGTCGACACACCCCAGGCGCGGCCAACCGGGTCGGCTCGAACTTCTGGCCGAGTTGTCCGTGGCGGGAGTGAGCGGCGCCGGACCGTGCGGTCAGGAGCCGCCGTCGCCGGCGGACAACGACACGACCGGTCGGGCGGCGAGGGCGCCCGCGGCGGCCCGCCGGGGTCCCGCGGCCCGGCAGCCCAGGCAGTTCGCGTGTCCGGTGCGCGCGGTGGTGTCGCGGACGCGCCAGTCCCACTCGGACTCGGGGCGCGGTCCGCTCGGCTTGCCCCAGCCCGCGAGGTGCAGCAGCCAGGTGACGAGCCCCGCCACCGCGACCAGGGCGAGACCCAGCCAGATGCCCGGGGTCCAGGCGGCGCAGAGGGCGGCGCCCGCTCCGGTGGTGCCCAGCAGGGCGAGGGTCGTGCCGGTCCAGCCGGCCACGGTGTGGCCCATGTCTACGTGGCCGTGGGCGCTCATGATTCTCCCGGTGGAAGGGGCGGCAGTAGGCTCGGAACAGGATGGCTTACCTCACAAAGTAAGCATCTCACGAGCTAAGTTACTTAGATGCTAAGGAGAAATTGCGTGCAGGGCAAGCCCCGCCCCGCGGCCACGGCCGGGGAGGCGATCTCGCGCATGGACCAGTACGTCGCCCTCGGTGTGATCGGTCAGCAGGAGGTGGCGCAGCTCCTCGGGATCAACGTGACCGACCTGACCTGCCTGGGCCACGTCCTGGGCGCCGGGGAGACCCCCCTGTCCGCCGGCGAACTGGCCGAGCTGACCAACCTCACCACCGGCGCCGTCACCGGGGTGCTCAACCGCCTGGAACGGGCCGGCTATGCGCACCGGCGACCCGACCCGCGCGACCGGCGCCGCGTCCGGGTGGTGCCCGATCCGTCGGCTGCCGCCCGGATCTTCGCCGTGTACCAGCCCTTCTACGACCGCCTCGGCGCGGTGTTCGCCGAGTACACCCACGACGAGGTCGCGGTGATCGCGGACTGGTTCGGACGGGCGGCGGTGGAGGCCCGCGCCCATCTGGCCCAGGTCCGGGCCGGGGAGCTGGGGCTGCTCACCCCGTAGGACCGACTGGTAAAATGGGCGGGAAACGTGAAGCGCGGGCCCTTCGCCCGGTGCGGACGTGCACGACGAGCCGGGGCCCGTACCGAGGGGTACGGGCCCCGGCTCGTTGTCGTCCGCCCTCACGTTCCCCGCTCGCGTTGTGTTCTCTTCACGGAAGGTTCTGCATGAAGAACCCGTCGGCTCATGGGCGTTTCGGCATCAAGCCCGGCGCCAGGACAGGCAGCAAGTCCGGGGCCAAGGGCTCCGGCAAGACTCCCCGGACCCTCGGTCCGCAGGGTGAGTTCTCGATGCCCAGGACCGTCAGCCCGGCCCTCCCGCCGGTGACGTCGTTCGCGGAGCTCGACCTGCCTGCCGAGCTGGTGAAGACGATGGCCGACCTGGACGTGCGCGAGCCGTTCCCGATCCAGGCCGCCACCCTCCCCAACTCCCTCGCCGGACGGGACATCCTCGGGCGCGGTCGGACCGGGTCCGGCAAGACCCTGGCCTTCGGCCTGGCGCTGCTGGCACGCACGGCCGGACAGCGGGCCGACCCGAAGCGGCCGCTCGCGCTGATCCTCGTGCCGACGCGCGAGCTGGCCCAGCAGGTGACCGAGGCCCTCGCCCCGTACGCCGAAGCCCTGTCGCTGCGGATGGCCACCGTCGTGGGCGGCCTGTCCATCGGCCGACAGACGGGCACCCTGCGCACCGGCGCGGAGGTGGTCGTGGCGACCCCCGGACGCCTGAGCGACCTGATCGGCCGCAAGGACGTGCACCTGGAGCGGGTGCGGATCACCGTCCTCGACGAGGCCGACCAGATGTGTGACCTGGGCTTCATGCCGCAGGTCACCGAACTGCTCGACCAGGTGCACCACGCCGGCCAGCGGATGCTGTTCTCGGCCACCCTGGACCGCAACGTGGACCAACTGGTGCGCCGCTACCTGAAGGACCCGGTCTCGCACTCGGTGGACCCGCAGTCGGCCTCGGTCGGCACGATGGACCACCACGTGCTGCACATCCACGCGGCCGACAAGGTCTCGGCCGCGACCGAGATCGCCGCGCGGGACGGCCGGGTGCTGATGTTCCTCGACACCAAGCACGGCGTCGACCAGTTCGTGAAGCACCTGCGCGCCATGGGCGTACGGGCCGAGGGGCTGCACAGCGGGAAGTCCCAACCGCAGCGCACCCGCACGCTCGGGCAGTTCAAGGACGGGCTGATCGGGGTGCTGGTCGCCACCAACGTCGCGGCCCGCGGCATCCACATCGACGACCTCGACCTGGTGGTCAACGTGGACCCGCCGGCCGACAGCAAGGACTACCTGCACCGGGGCGGCCGGACGGCCCGCGCGGGCGAGTCCGGCAAGGTCGTCACCCTGGTCACGCCGAACCAGCGGCGGGACATCGTGCGTCTGATGGCCGACGCAAAGATCCGCCCGACCATCACCCAGGTCCGCTCCGGCGAGGCGGCGCTCAGCCGGATCACCGGCGCGAAGGCGCCGTCCGGGGTGCCGCTCGCCGGCGCGGCGGCGACCGACGCGAAGGGCCGACCCAGTGGGACGGACCTCGGTTTCCGGGGCATCGGCACCCGCCCCGGGCGCCCCGGGAAGGGCAAGGAGTCCCGCAAGACCATCGAGGCCAGGCAGCAGGCCGAGGCTCGGCGCGCGGCCCGGGTCCGCAAGGGTCTGTGACCCGACGGCATCGGATCGCGACAACGACACCGACCTGTCACCCCGGCGCCCGAGCCGTCGGCCGGGGTGACGCGGGTCAGGCCTCCGGCAGCTTGCGCAGGCGCTGAACGGCGGCGTTGCGCACCCGACGGGTACGGGCGGCGGAGGCGAGCAGGCCGAGGGCCGCGCGTGAGGTGAGCACTGCGACGGCGGTCCGCTGGCACCAGTCGGAGGCACCGGTGAGTTCCTGCGCCGACCAGAACTCGTCGACCGTGATCGACCTCAGCAGGCTCCACTCGTGGAGCCTGCGCGCCGGGAAGTCCAGGCCGCTCAGCACGTCCTCCATGGCCCGCGCCCAGGCGGGGAAGCCGTCGTCGTCCAGCAGGTGCGCGGCCCTGCGGTCGAGGTGGGTGACCACCGCGCTCTCCGCCATGACGCGGTCCGCGTCGCGCAGTACGGCGGCCACCGCCCCGGCCTCCGAGTGCCCGGCCGCGGCGGCCAGGGAGACCAGATGCCGGGTGTACGACCAGTACTCGGGCGCGGTCGACTCCTCGGCCCGAGGTTGCGAGGCGGCTCCCGGCGCCCCGTGCGGCTGGTTCTCGGCTCTCCCCATGACGTCCATTCCACACGACACCCGCGGACTTCCGGTTCCCGGGGTGGCGCCGGCGGCCTGGAGCGGGGGTGGGGTGTCAGCGGGCCGCACGGGCGGCTTCAGGGGCCAGGAGCAGCGCCTCCGCGCCGATCGGGCGGTATCCGGCGGCCTGGAAGGCGCGGATGCTGCGGGCGTTCCCGGCGGCCTGTTGGGCCCAGACGGGCGCCCCGTCCGGGACCAGGTGGCGGGCGGCCAGTGCCAGGGACCGGCCGAGGCCCTGGTGGCGCACGTCCTCGTCCACCTCGATCGCCGCCTCCCAGCGGTCGGCGATCCCGCGGCCGAGGACGAGTACGCCGCCGTCGGCGGACCAGACCCGTATGTCGTGCCGTCGTCGCAGGGCCCGACGGACCCGGGGGTGTTCCGGGTCGGCGATCTCGGACAGTTCCAGTGGCGGCGGGCCGGCGAGCGGAGCGGCGACGGTGAGCAGGTCGATGGTGTCGTGGCCGCGGCCGGTGCGGTCCAGGAACGCGGCGAGGAAGCGCGGGTTCATGGTGGCGGCGAGGCCGTCGCAGGTGAGGGCGGCGAGGGTGGAACGGACCCAGTCCGGGTCCTCGTCGGTGAACACCACGGAGTGGGCGGTGAAGGCGATGACGCCCGCGTCGCGTCCGCTCTCCTGGGGGACGACGGTCGTGCCGCCGTCGGGCGGTGGGAAGTGCCCGACGGCCGCCGCGTCGAGTATCTCCGTCAGGTTCGGACCCATGGTCGTGCTCGCTCTCCGGCCCGTCAGACCTGTTGTCGGTGGAACGACTTGACGGAGATCATGTCAGGGGCACTACAAGCGGGTCGGATCGGGGCGCCCCGCGTCGACCCGACCGCGTTTCCGGTCCCGGCGCCCGGCGCCCGGTCAGCGTTCGTGGGCCTCGTGTCCCCCGGTTCCCTGCCCGCCCTCGTGTCCCGGCTCGGGCAGCGGCGCTCCCGTCTCCAGCAGGGTCTTGAGGCTGGAGGCGAGCATCGGCCAGGCACGGCCGCACATGCCGATGAGGGTGCCTCCCGGCCTGAAGCCCTCGTGGCGGACGGTCAGTCGCGCGAGGGTGTCCCCGACCGGCTCGATCTCGTACGTGACCTCCGTGCGCGGCTCGCCGGCCAACTCGGCCCGCAGCTCCTCCCCGACGCCCACCGAGGCGGCCCACTGCGGGGTGAAGGTGTGCCAGGTGTAGGAGAGCCGACGGTTCGGCACGCAGTCGAGGACGACCTGGGCCGGATCACTGGTGCGGGCACCTCGCTCGATCCAGTCCATCGTCGAGCCCACCGCCCAGTCGGTCTCGAAACTGAGCCCCCAGTAGCGGCGGGTCAGGGCCGGCTCGGTGAGGGCCTGCCAGACCCGGTCGGGGTCGGCCTGGATGTAGAGGGTGTAGGTGATCGCGCTGTCGCTCATGTCCCCATGCTGGGGGACCGCGCACCGTTGGGGGCGGATTTCCCGGGCCGTGGTCGGGCGGTCACCAACGGGCGCCCTCCGGGGAGAGTTCCGTGGGCGGGGTGCGCGGCGGGACGGGGAGGCAGAGGTGGGTGCGGGCGGCGTGCACGGCGGCGAGTTCCTCGTGACCGGCGGGCCCCCAGTCGCTGAGCTCGCGGACCTGTTCGGGCGTGGCCAGGAGCCGGGCGTACGCCGGGTCACGGCTCGGGAGCACGACCGTGAGGCGGGCCGCGAAGCGGGCGTGGGCGCCCTGGTCGTCGTACCGGTACCCGATCGGGAAGGACCCGTTGGTGGATTCGGCCTCCGGGGCCGGCAGGTGGGCGGCGCCGGTGGCCCGGGCGATCAGCAGCACGACCCGGCCGTCGGGTGCGAACAGCCAACCGGCCCGCTCGCGCACCGGCAGGCCGGCGGGGACCGGGCCGCGGTGCCAGGTTCCGTGCCGCCGGATCCGGCGGGTGCGCAGTACGCCGAGCCGGTCCAGCGCGGTGGGGTTGGTGGGGCGGCCCGCCTCCAACAGCGCGGGGCCGCCGCCGTTGACGCGGGCCCGCAGGGCCGACAGTGCGCGGCGGGCGTCGCCCGCGTCCATCAGCGCGGGCAGGTCGGCCGGTTCGGCGAACTCGATGCCGGTGATCTCCTGGGCCGGGAGGCGGACGGCCCCGATGCGGTCGTTGCTCCAGGTCCCGCCGTCGTACACGTGGAGGATCTCGCCGGGGAAGCACATCTCGGCGGGGAAGCCGGGGGTGTCGGCGGGGATCCAGTCCACGGCGAGCCCCTGCGGATAGCGGCCCTCGACCCCGAGTTCCTCGCGCATCTCGCGGGCGGCCGCGGCGGCCGGCGATTCCCCGGCGTCGACCGCGCCGCCGGGCAGCAGCCGGTCGGGACGGTAGTCGACGGTCTGGAGGAGGATCCGGCCGTCCGGGTCGGTGACGAGCACGACGGCCGCGGTCCAGAGCGTGGCGCGCGAGGCCCCGTACTCCGCGGGTGTCATCCAGGTACCCGCGCGCTCGGCGTCATCGGTCAGCTGCGGCATTGGAACTCCGTTCACCGTGGGTGGACCCGCCGGCTGTGCAACAGCGGGCGTGGCCCCCGGGTTACGACGCCCCCACACCCCGGCCTGCCGGATGACTCGATTCCGCTTTACCTGATCCATACCTGCTTATTACCTGATTATGTCGATCTTGATAGCTTCCATCGTGCGGACCGGCCGTGTGAAAGCCGCCGGTCCGACCACTTCACCGGATCGAGGAGAACCAGCCGACATGCGACGCGCTTCCCGTACCGACACCGGAACGGCCGACGGGAAGCGGTGGACCGCACCGGTCGTCGCGGGTGTCGCGGGCGGCGTCGCGGTGCTCGGCTTCGGCGGCCTGTACGTCGCCGGACTCCTCCTGAGCGCGGGCGACATCGCCGCGGGCACGAAGGTGCGCGGCGTCGACCTGGGCGGGATGAGCCGGGCCGAGGCTCGGCAGGCCCTGGATCGCGAACTCGGCACGGACGCCGCGGCCCCGGTCGTCCTGCGCGTCGGGGAGCGCTCCGAGCGCCTGCCCCCGGGGGCGCTCGGTCTGTCCCTGGACACCGCCGCGACCGTCGAGCGCGCCGCGCGTTCCGGCTCGGACCCGCTGACCGCGATCGGACGCCTCTTCGCCGCCGGCGACCCGGACGTGCGGCCGGTGGTCGGCCTCGACGAGAAGACGGCCCGCGCCGCCCTCGACCGGGTGGGCGAGAAGAGCGGGCGCGCGGCCCGCGAGGGCTCCGTCACCTTCGACAAGGGCCGGGCCGAGGCGGTCGACCCGGTCACGGGCATCGCCGTGGACACCGACCGGTCCCTGGACGCGCTGCGCGCCGCGTACCCCACGGCCGCCGGCAAGCCCGTGGAACTGCCCGTCCGCACGACCGAACCGCGCGTCGGCCGACAGGAAACGGACCGCGCGCTGAAGGAGTTCGCGCGACCGGCCGTGTCGGCGCCGGTCACCCTCACCGTCGAGGGCAGGCGCATACCGGTGTCCCCCACCCTGCTCGGCAGGCACCTGACGCTGAAGGACGACGGCCGGGGCCGGCTGACCCCCAGCCTGGACACGAAGGCACTGCTCGCCGCTCCCGCCCTCGGCGGACCCCTGCGGCAGGCCACCCGGGGGCCCGTGGAGGCGAAGCTCCGGGTGGACGGCGGTCGGGTCACGGTCGTCGAGGACGGGAAACCGGGCCGCCAGGTCACCGAGGCCACGCTGGGCAAGGCCGTGTTGCCGCTGCTGACCGGAGCCGGAACCGCCGCCCGCACCGGCGAGGTCGCCACCGAGTCGGTCCGGCCGCGCCTCACGCGGGAGTCGGTGCGCGAACTCGGCATCACGGAGCAGGTGTCCACCTTCACCGTGCCGTTCGAGCGGGCCCCGTACCGGACCACGAACATAGGCCGGGCCGCCGAGCTGATCAACGGTTCGGTGGTGCTGCCCGACGAGACGTGGAGCTTCAACCGGCGGGTCGGCGAGCGGACGAAGGAGAACGGCTTCGTCGACGGCCTCATGATCAACAACGGTGTGTACGAGAAGGCCGCGGGCGGCGGGGTCTCGGCCGTGGCCACCACCGTCTTCAACGCGATGTTCTTCGCGGGCGTCAAACCCCTCGAACACGGGGCGCACTCCTTCTACATCGAGCGCTACCCCGAGGGCCGCGAGGCCACGGTTGCCTGGGGCAGCCTGGACCTGCGCTTCGCCAACGACACGGGCCGTGCCCTGTACATCCAGGCGACGGCCACCGACACCTCGGTCACCGTCACCTTCCTCGGCACCGGGAAGTACGACGAGGTCAAGGCGGTCAAGGGCCCGCGCACCAACGTCAAGGCGCCGGCCTCCCGCACCGGCAGCGGCCCCAAGTGCGAGACCCAGACCCCGCTGGAGGGCTTCGACGTGGCCGTCGACCGGATCTTCGTGAAGGGCGGCCGGGAGGTCGGGCGCGAGACGATCAAGACCCGCTACACGCCGCGCGACGCCGTCACCTGCGGGACCTGAGCGGCCTCCGCCGGTCCGCGCGGCACGCTCACCCGTCCGTGTGAGGACGGGCGCGGGACGGGGCACCGGTACGGCAGGGTGGGCGGATGCAGCCGTGCCGGATTCCGCGCCCGCCCCTGGCCCTCGTCGTGCTCGCGCTCGCGCTGACCGCCGGGTGCGTGACGGTGCGGCCGGCGGGAACCACCGGGGCGGCGCCCCCGTCGGCGTCCGCGGCCGCCCCCGCTCCCCCACAACGGGCCGCGGAGGCATGGCCGTTGCGGATCATCCCCGCTCCCTCCGAGCCGGCCGCGCCCGCCGGCCCGGCACCGGACGCCGCCCCCGCGCCGCGACCGGTCGGACCCGGACGGGCCGCGCCCCCGCGCACGGTCCCCGGGCCGGCCGCCCCGGCGCGACGCGCGGGACGGGTACCGCGGCGCGCCACGCCCGTCGCACCGGCACGCCCGGCCCACCGCGCCCCCGCCGCCAAGCCCCGCGGGCGGGAGTCCGTACGGCCCGGGGCCCGGCCGGCGCCGGGGCGCTCGTACGACATGGCGCCGCTGTGCGCGGCGGCCAAGGGGACCGTGTCGCCGTCCATCGTGGCCCTGTGCCGCTGATGACAGTGCGGGCGCATAGCCTCGGACGACCACGTCGGGCACCGGGCCGGCGGGTGGACGACACGGGGAGTGTGGGGCATGACCGACTCGGCAGCGGTGGTCGGCGCGTTGCGGGAACTGGCGCGGGAGCGGTCGGGCGAGGTGGAACTCCTCGACGGTTTCACCGACTCCGAACTGGACGCCTGGCCGGTCGAGGTGCCCGAGGCGCTGCGGGCCGTGCTGCGGGAGATCGGCGGGGTGCGGACCGAGGAGAGCGAGTTCGACTTCGGGCCGCGCGGCCGGCAGGTGTTCGCCGACGGCCACTGGACCCTGGGAGACCTCGACCACGGCGAGGGCTCGCTGATCGTGGGGGCCGGGAGCGGCGACTGGGGTCCGGTGCTGGCCGTGTTCCCCTACCGGACCGACGACCCCGAGGTCACCGTCGAGGCACCGGAGTTCGTGCGGTGGCTGGCAGGCTTCGCCGAGCGGCTCGCGGAGCACGGTGAACGGCCGGCTCCCGAGACGTTCGTGAAGGCCGTGCCCAGCGTCGCGGTGGCGGAGGGCCCGGACACCGAACTCGCCGCCCTGGTCGGTCGCGGGGACCCGTTGACCGACCTCGTCGACCTGCGGACCCTGCCCGAGTACCCCTGCGGGGTGGGCTGGGAACCGTACTTCTCCACCCTCCACGGCACCGCCGACACCAGTGGCAGCGAGGTGCGGTTCCGGCTGGTGGGCGACGGCAGGGCGCTGCTCCTGCGCAGTGTGGTGAGCGGGGACTTCCTGCGCCGTCCGGTGCGCCGGCACGCGTCGCCCGAGGACGCGCCGCACCGCGCGGTCGCGGAACTGCGCGCCCTGGCGGCGGAGTTCCCCTCGTACGTGGCGCTCGAAGCGGGCAGCGCGGACTCCGACATGGACGGCTGGTCCGCGCCCGTCCCCGAGGACGTCCGGGTCGTGCTCCGCGAGATCGGCTCGGTGGCCGTCACCGGCCTGCCCACGCTGTGGCTGCGGCCGGCCGGCGACGACCTCGGCGTGGATCCCGAACTGCACCGGATGCTGGGCGGCGACGGGACGTACTGGCCGCTGGCCGGGGTGCGGTACGGGCGGGGCGGCGCCCTCGTCCAGATCCGGATCGACCCCGGGGCCGGGCAGTGGGGGTACGCGGTCTCCGTGCCCGCCGATCCGGCCGGGCTGCGGCGGTACCCCGAGGTGAAACTGCTCGCGGAGTCTCCCGCCGACCTGCTGCTGGACCTCGTCCGACGGGTGCGTCGGGCCGCCGCCGGGCCGGATTTCGCGGCGCGGACCGCCGGTGTGACGCAGTGGCTGTTCCCCAACACCGGCGAACCGTGGCCGCGTCCGACCCCGGTCTCCGCGTGGGCGGGCTCGGCGGATCCGCTGCTCGCGGCGGCCGTGGCGGAACTGCCGGAGGGGGCGTACGCCGCCGACCTGCGGGAGGTTCCGCTGCCGAGCGACCTGTGCTTCCACCGGATTCGCGAGTGGCCGTACTCGGCGAGGCTGGACCGGCTGCACTTCCCGGCGGGCGGACGGCTGGCCGCGGCGGTACCGGTCCGGGCGGTCTCGGGCTGACCGGGCGCGGTTCGGGCGGACGCGGCTCGACCGGACGCGGCTCGGGCGGACGCGGTTCGGGCGGGGCCCGGGTTCGCCGGGCGTCGCGTCGCCCCGCCGGCGGCGCGTCATCCGACTGGCTCCGGCCCGGCTTCCGGGCCCGGCCGGACGGGTTCGGTTTCATGGGCGGGGCGGGCCCGTACGGGGCCCCTGAACCCAGGGAGCGGGCATGGCCAGGATCGCCCTGTTCGGCGCGACCGGCACCATCGGCGGCCGGGTGCTGCACGAGGCACTCGGGCGCGGTCACCAGGTCACCGCGGTCGTACGGGACCCGGAGCGGCTCCCCGACCCGGACGGCGCGGCGGTGACGCGCGGCGACGTCCTCGACCCGTCGTCGGTGGCCGAGGCCGCCGAGGGGCACGACGTGGTGGTGAGTGCCGTCGGACCGGGTTCGGGGGACGCGGGCGCCATCGTGGCCGCCGCGAAGTCGCTGATCGGCGGCGTGCAGACGCTGGGCACCGACGAGACGTCCAGGCCCCGGCTGGTCACGGTCGGCGGGGCGGGCTCGCTGCGCACCGCCGGCGGCGGGCAGGTCTGGGACCAGGAGGGCGTCCCGGAGCCGGTCCTGGCCGTCATGCGGGCCCACGGTGAAGCCCTCGACTTCCTGCTCACCGTGCCGGTGGAGGAGGTCCGCTGGACCAGCCTCAGTCCGGCCGCGCTCATCGCGCCGGGCGAGCGCACGGGGACGTACCGGTTGGGGCTCGACGACCTGATCGTGGACGCCGAGGGTCTGAGCCGGATCTCCACGGAGGACTACGCCGTCGCCCTCGTGGACGAGGTCGAACGGGACGCGCACGCGGGGCGCCGGTTCACGGTCGGGTACTGAGGGCCCGGGCCCGGGCCCGGGTTCCGCTGTAGGGCGCCGGCGAGGACGTTCGGCTGCCGGCGCGGCACCGGGCCGCGGTCGGCCGCCGGGCCACGTTCGGCGCCCGGGCCGCGTTCGGCGCCCGGGGCCCGGTCAGTCGACGCGGCGCCCGGGGGGCCTGTCGTCCTCGGCGTCGGCCTCGTCGCCGTCGGCTCCCGGGGGCCGGGCGTCGTCGGCGTAGAGCGCGGTGAGTTCGGCGCCGGTTCGGGCGAGCGTCCGCCGCACCTCGGGCGGTTCCAGTACCTCCACGCGCCCGCCGAGCCCGGCGAGGCTCGCGGCGATGGCCCGGTGTGCCGGGCCGTCGACCCACACCTCGGTCCAGCCGTCGGGCAGTGGCCCGCCGACCCGCAGTCGGCCGCCGAGCAGTCGGCCGAGGAGCGGCAGGACGGACGGGTCGACGCGGGCCCGGGCCGTGGCCGCGTACATCCCGCCCTCGATCGTCTCGGCGAGCGCGCGCCACGCCGTGGCCAGGTCGAAGTCGGGCGGCCGGACGACCGGCTCGCCCGTCGGCTCGACGGAGACGACCCGGCTCAGCCGGAAGGTGCGCAGGCCCCGTTCCGTGCCGGCCACCAGGTACTCGGCTCCGGCCTTGGAGACGAGCCCGAGCGGCTCGACCTCGCGCACCCCCGCCGGTTTGCCGACTCCCTCGTATCCGAGGCGGACCCGGATCCCGTCCACGACGGCGGCCTGGAGCGCGGCGCGGTGCGCGGTGTCCGTCGTGGCGGGGTTGCGGGACCAGTCGGTGGTGTCCGTGACACCGGCACGCGAGGCGGCCTCGGCGTCCGCGCGCAGCGTGGCGGGCAGAGCCCGGACCAACTTGCGCAGCATGGTGCGGAGTTCGGGGGTGACGGCGAGGGGGCCGGTGGCGAGGAAGAGCGCCCGGGTCTCGTCGGCGGTGAGTCCGGTGAGGTTGGTGCGGGCCCCTCCCACCAGTGACCAGCCGCCGCCTCGACCGCGCTGGGAGTAGACGGGCACACCGGACGCGGCCAGCGCCTCCAGGTCACGACGGGCGGTGCGCTCGGAGGTCTCCAGCTCCGCGGCCACTTCGGAGACGGTGACGCGGCCGCGTTCTTGGAGGAACAGCAGGATCGCCACCAGACGGTCAGCCTTCATGAATCCATTGTGCTCGCAGAACAGGCCACAGGATGGCCACTTTGGCGCCCAGGATGGCGTGCATGACCTCACACACCACGTCGTTCGAGCAGACCCCTTCCACCGAGGCCGCCCCGGCCGCCGACGCCTTCGACCCGCGCGACGACCTCGCGACGGCCATGGCTCTCGCCGGCCGCACCCTCGCCGCCGTGCGGCCCGACCAGTACGACGCCCCGACCCCCTGCGAGGACTTCGACGTCCGGCGGCTGTCGAGCCACCTCGTCGCCGTCGTGCGCCGGATCGCGGTGATCGGACGCGGCGAGGATCCCTTCAGCGTGCCGTCCTTCGCCGACGAACTGACCGACGGGGCGTGGGCGGGCGCCTGGGAGTCCGCCGCTTGCGAGGCCGCCGACGTCTGGGCCGACCCGGGGATCCTGGGACGCGAACTCCGGCTTCCCGTGGGCCGGTTGCCGGGGGCGGCCGGTGCGCTCATGTACAGCCACGAGCTGACCGTGCACACCTGGGACCTGGCGCGCGCGACCGGGCAGCGGCCGGTGTGGGACGAGTCCCTGGTGGAACGCGCGCTCGCGCTCGTGCGGCGGGTCCTGCCGGCCGAGGCGCGCGGCGGACCGATCCCCTTCGGTCCGGTCACGGACGTGGACGCCGACGCTCCCGCCATCGACCGGCTCGTGGCGTGGGCGGGCCGCCGCCCCTGAGCGGGCGGCTCCGGGGCACCGGATACGGGTCCGCGGTGTGGGGCGTCCAGCGCCCCGCCTGTGCGGGTGGGGCCGCGTTCACCTGGGGAAATCGGGTGGATCCGGCCGTGTCCGGCTCTCTAGAGTGACGGGGCACCACGTCGTCGAGCAGGAGCGGATCATGCGCACGCACTACCCCCGTACGGCGCATCTTCCCTGGTCCCCCGGGGCGAGCGCGGACGATGTCCGCACCTCCGGGCTCTCGGCTCTGGCCGGACGCGAGGTGGTGGTCACCGAGAAGCTCGACGGGGAGAACACCACCCTGTACGCCGACGGGTCGCACGCGCGCTCGCTCGACTCGGGGCACCATCCGTCGCGGGCGTGGGTGAAGGCGCTGCAAGGCCGGATCGGGGCCGGGATCCCGGCGGGGTGGCGGGTGTGCGGCGAGAACCTGTACGCCCGTCACTCCCTCGCCTACGAGGACCTGGACAGTTGGTTCTACGGGTTCTCCGTGTGGGACGGCGATTCCTGCCTGGACTGGGACCGCACCGTGCGCTTCCTGCACGGGATCGGCGTACCGAGCCCGAGGGTCCTGTGGCGCGGGGTCTTCGACGAGCGGGCGTTGCGCCGGCTGCGGCTCGACACGAACCGCCAGGAGGGCTACGTCGTCCGCACGGTGGACGGGTTCACACGCGCCGACTTCGGGCGGTACGTCGCGAAGTGGGTCCGCGTGGGGCACGTGCGGACCGACACGCACTGGATGTACGAGCGAGTCGTACCGAACGGGCTCGGGCCGCGGGCCCCGTTGTGGGCGGTCCGGTCCGGCTCAGAACCGGACGTCGCGGCGCTGCTGGACGCGGTCGGGGCGGAGCCGACGGCGCGCGCCGAACCCTCCCTGGCGCCCGCCGAGCCCTCGGAAACGTCCGCCGCGTCGACGCAGGACGTCGTCGCGGAGGTCACCGCCCGCTTGGACGGGGCCGGGCGCACCGGCGAGGCGCGGCTGGCCGGGGTACTGGCCGCCGCGCTGCACGGTGAGCGACGGGCGGCCCTCGGGGCGCGGCTCGCGGCCGGGCCGCTCGGGATGGCGACGGCCCGGCGGGTCGCGGACCTGGTCGGGCTGCGCCCGGCGCTACAACTGCCGTTCCCGGACGAGGAAAGGCGGGCCGGGCTGGTCCGACTGGCCGCCGCGGCCGACCTGGGGGTGCTGCACGCACTGGCCGGGGCCACGGCGGGCGAGGCCGCCCGGGAGTGCGTCGAGTGGTCCGCGCTGTGCGCCGAGGAGGCGGGGCTGCTCGGGCCGGATCCCCTGGGGTTGTTGCGTTCGGGGCTGCGGGACGGCGTGGCCGGCCTGGAACCGGACGCGGCGGACCGCTGCTGGGCCGAGGCACGGGAGGCGTTCGCGCTGGGCAAGGCGCACACCGCCGATGAGGCGGTGGCGGCGACCTGGCGGTGGCGCGAGGGGGCGTTCCCCCGGTTGGTCCAACTGTGCGGGCCCTCGGGCAGCGGCAAGAGCACCTTCGCCGAATCGATGCCGGGCGTGAGCGCGTACGTGAGCCTCGACGATCTGCGGGCCGCCCGGGGTGCGCGCGGCGACCAGAGGGACAACGCGGACGTGCTCCGCGAGGGTCTCGACCGGTTGGGCCTGGCCCTGGCCGCCGCCGCACGCACCGGTGGCACGGTGGTGTGGGACGCGACTTCCCTGGGCGACCAACAGCGCGGTCTGGCGGGCGCCGTCGCGCGCCGCCGGAACGCACTGGTCACCCACGCCGTGGTGTGGGTCGAAGAGGCAGAGCTGGTGCGGCGCAACGCGGTCCGCCCGCATCCCGTGCCGGCGCCGGTGCTGGAGTCACAGGTGCGGCGGTTCGCTCCGCCGTATCCGGGCCGGGCGCACCGGACCTGGTACATCGGCGCGGGCGGCACGGTCGAGGACACGGCCGGTACCGTCGGGGAACGGAACGGGGACGTCTGATGCGTACCAGCGAGGAGCTCTACCACCAGGTCCGCTGGGACCCGCGGTTCGATCCGGCGCGGTTCACGCTCGGGCTGCTCCAACGCGGGGCCGCCCCGAAGCGGGTGCCCCTGCCGTCGTTCGTGCCGGGCGGCGACATCCCCTGGCACCGGGTGCTGTTCGTCGAGGCGGACGGCGAGTTGGTGTGGGACCGGGCCACGGGCCTGGACGCGATCGACGGCACGCGGGCGGGTCGGATAGAGGAACCGCGGCTGCTGGACGCGCCGTTCTTCACCGTGCGGATCCCGCACGCGTGGGACCCGGCGGGCGGGGGCGCCTGGCGGCCGGCCTCACCGGATCCCGACGCCCCGCCCGTGGACAGCGTCCGGCTGGTCACGTGGAACACGTTGTGGGACCGGTACGACGCGCCCCGCATCTCCACCGCGCTGCGCAGGCCGATGCTCCTGGCCGACCTGGCCCGGGCCGACGCCGACGTGATCGCGCTCCAGGAGGTCGAGCCGGCGCTGCTGACGATGCTGCTCGCGCAGCCGTGGGTGCGGGAGCGGTACACGGTGGGCGCCGACCCGCTCGGCCGGGACGTCGCCGAGTGCGGGCTGTTGCTCCTGAGCCGGTTGCCGGTGCGGGAGGCGGGCCTGCACGAGCTGCGCCCGCACAAGGCGGTGATCGCCGTGACGGTGGACACCGCGGCCGGACCCCTGGTGGTGGCCAACACCCATCTGACGAGCGACCACAGCGAACACGGCGCGGACCGGCGGACGGGAGAACTGGCCTCCCTGGCACATGGCCTGGGCTCCGTCGACGCCGCGATCGCCCTGGTCGGCGACTTCAACGACGGCCGGACCGGGGCCGAGGGCCCGGCGGCCGCCCTGGGACTTCGGGACGCCTGGACCGAGGTGCACGGGGCGGCGGACGACACTCCGACCTTCGATCCGGCGGTGAACCCGCTGGCGGCGGTGGGCTCGCTCTCGGGGCGGTCCGCGCGACTGGACCGGATCCTGCTGCGGTCGCCCGGCGTGGTGCGCTCGGCGGCGCTGCGGGGCGATGTCCCCGGCCCGGACGGGCTGTTCGTCTCGGACCACTTCGGGGTGGAGGCGACGCTGGGGTTCGGGGCGCCGAACGAGGGCCCGGCGCGTCTCGACGTGGCGGCGACGGCACGCACGGCGGTGGCATGGCTCCCGCCGGCCGACCCGGCCGTGGACGCCCTTCGGCGTGCCCACGATCCCCGGGTCGACCGGTGGCCGGCGCACGTGAACCTGCTCTTCGGCTTCGTTCCGGAGTCGGCGTTCGAGGCGGCGCTGCCGCTGTTGGCGCACGTGGCGGCGGAGACGGCCCCGTTCACGGCCCGCCTGGAGGGAGTACACGACTTCGGGCACCGGGAGGACGCCACGCTGTGGCTGGACCCGGCCGCCGACGGCGCCGCGCCCTGGCAGGAACTGCGGCGGGCACTGGCCGCACGGTTCCCGGGCTGCCGGGGCCGCGCCGAGGGCTACACCCCGCACCTGACGCTGGGGCGCAGCGACGATCCGCGGCGGGCGGTGGCCGAGTTCGGCGCCCGGCTCGGCGGCGGGACGCGCCGGGCACGGGTCGGCTCGCTCGCCGTGCTGTCGCGGCGCGGGGACGGACCGATGGAGGTCCGGGCGACGGTGGAGCTGGGCACGGGCGAGGTCGGGTGGGTGCCCGACACCGAGCCGTCGGTCGAGCTGTCGATCCCCCCGTCGGCGGATGCGTCGGCCGACCGGGGCCGTCCTGACCCCGGGGCGGTCCTCGCCCGGATCGCGGAGGCGTTGGGCGAGGGCGTGGTGCACGTGGCGGGGTCCCGGCGGATGGGCTGCGCGCTGCCGGACGCGGATCTGGACCTGGTGGCGGCGCTGCCGGGCGAGGTCCCCATCGAGGAGGTGCGGGACCGGGTGGCGGCGGCGCTGCCCGAGGCCGAGCGGCTGCGGTCGGTATCGGGGGCGCGGGTTCCGGGACTGCGGTTCCGGGTGGCCGGGCTGGACGTGGACCTGGTGGTGGTCCCCACCGGCGCCATGGATCCGGCGGGGGCCGTGGCCGGACGGGCGGAGCTGGGCGAGGCGGCGCGGATCGCGCTGAGCGCGGTCTGCGACGCCGACGCCGTACGGGACTTCGTGGGCCCTCGGCAGGCGGCCTTCGCGGGGCTGGCCCGCGAGGTGAAGGCCTGGGCGCGGGCGCGGGGCCTGGATTCGGCGCCCTTCGGCGGACTCCCCGGCCTGGCCTGGTCCGTGCTGGCCGCGCGGACGGTGCGCGAGGCCTCCGATCTGACTCCCGCCGGGCTGTCGCGTGAGTTCTTCGGGACCTGGGCGGCCTGGGACTGGCGCGAGCCGGTGTCCCTGGGGGCGACGGGATGCACGGTGGTGCGGTGGGCGGGGCAGGAGCCCGGGGCGGGGCTCCCGTCCGCGCACGGCCCGGGCGGGAGCGACCGTGACCCCGTCACGGTGCTCACCCCGTCCGATCCGGTCCGCAGTTGCACGACGCAGGTGGGGCCGGGTACGCGCGACCTGCTGGTCCGGGAGCTGTACGCGGCCTGGGAGGCGTTGGAGGCCGGTGCGGACGGCCCGCTCGCCGCGGCCGGACCGCCTGCGCACCGACGGCACGCCGCCTGGGCGGTGGTCACCGTACGGGGCGGTTCCGGGGAGTTCGAGGATCGGCTGGGGCGCGTGCGCGGCCGGTTGCGCGCGCTGCTCGGCGCGCTGGAGGAGGGCGGTGTCGGGGACGCTCACGCCTGGCCCCGTCCGTTCGTGTCGCGGGGCACGCTCGCCCGCTACGCGATCGGGCTCGGGGCGAACCCGCCGGCCGCGGCCGACCTGTCCCCGCTCGTCGCCCGCTGGACGGCGGGCCTGCCGGGAGTCACGGTCGAGCGGGTGGAGGGCGGAGCGGTTCCGACCCTGCCCTGAGCCCCGACGCCCCCGGCGGTGCCCGGGCCGCCGGTCGCGGCGACTCCCGGAGCCGCTGCCGGCGACGACAAGTAACGAACGCACGGACACGAACACCCTCCTGCCGGCCCCACTGTCCGAAGGTGGTCGGTCGACCGCCCCGTCCCGCCCTCCCGTGCGGCGGGCTCGGCGGGCAGTGCGGAACGGAGCGGTCAGGAGCCTCAGTAGAGTGCGACCGGCTTTTTTCGTCAACACTTTTCACAAGGATTGAAGAAACCCCAAGTTCACAGGCCTGAAGCCCAACTGACACTCCGTCTGATCTTCAGTTCATGAACGCTCAACCCCTTGACGCCCCCCGCGCCGGGCAGTTCACTCACGCTTCGATCCCCCCGGATCCTCGACGTCAGGAGTGCCCCGCATGCCCCTGCTCCTCGATCGCCCGCCGAGACTCACCGTCGCGGCCCTCGTCGCGGCCCTGGTCGCGTCCCTCCTCGTGCTGCTTCCCGGCGCCGCCGCGAGCGCCGCGCCCGCGCTGCTCTCCCAGGGCAGGCCCGCCACCGCCTCCACCGTCGAGAACGGCGGCACCCCGGCCTCCGCGGCCGTGGACGGCGACACCAACACCCGCTGGTCCAGCCGGTTCGCCGACCCGCAGTGGATACAGGTCGACCTCGGCGCCCCGGCGCAGATCAGCCAGGTCGTGCTGCGCTGGGAGGCCGCGTACGCCAAGGCGTACCGGGTCGAGCTGTCCACCGACGGGACCAACTGGTCCACCGTCCACTCCACCGCCACCTCCGCCGGCGGGGTCCAGACCCACGACGTCACCGGCACCGCCCGCTACGTCCGGGTGTACGGCACCCAGCGCGCCACCGGATACGGCTACTCGCTCTGGGAGTTCCAGGTGTACGGCACGGGCGGTACCGGTCCGACGCTCCCCGGCGGGGGCGACCTCGGCCCCAACGTGATCGTCTTCGATCCGTCCACGCCGAACATCCAGGCCCGGCTGGACCAGGTCTTCGCTCAGCAGGAGTCGGCCCAGTTCGGCTCCGGCCGCTACCAGTTCCTGTTCAAGCCGGGCACGTACAACGGCCTCAACGCCCAGATCGGCTTCTACACCTCGATCTCGGGTCTCGGCCTCAGCCCCGACGACACCACCATCAACGGGGACGTGACCGTCGACGCCGGCTGGTTCGGCGGCAACGCGACGCAGAACTTCTGGCGTTCGGCGGAGAACCTGGCGCTGAACCCGGTCAACGGCACCGACCGCTGGGCCGTGTCCCAGGCCGCGCCGTTCCGCCGGATGCACGTCAAGGGCGGACTCAACCTGGCCCCCAACGGCTACGGCTGGGCCTCCGGCGGGTACATCGCCGACTCGAGGATCGACGGCCAGGTCGGCAACTACTCGCAGCAGCAGTGGTACACCCGCGACAGCTCCATCGGCGGCTGGTCCAACTCCGTCTGGAACCAGGTGTTCTCCGGCACCCAGGGCGCGCCCGCGCAGAGCTTTCCCGAGCCGCGCTACACCACGCTGGACACCACCCCCGTCTCGCGGGAGAAGCCCTTCCTGTACCTCGACGGGAACGAGTACAAGGTGTTCGCCCCGGCGAAGCGGGTCAACGCCCGCGGCACCTCTTGGGGCAACGGCACCCCGCAGGGCACCTCGATCCCGCTGAGCCGGTTCTACGTGGTGAAGCCGGGCGCGAGCGCCGCCACGATCAACCAGGCGCTGGCCCAGGGCCTGCACCTGCTCTTCACCCCGGGCGTCTACCACGTGAACCAGACCATCCAGGTGAACCGCCCCGACACGGTCGTCCTGGGCCTGGGCCTGGCCACGATCATCCCGGACAACGGGGTGACCGCCATGAAGGTCGCCGACGTGGACGGGGTCAGGCTCGCGGGCTTCCTGATCGACGCGGGTCAGGTCAACTCCCCCACCCTGCTGGAGGTCGGTCCGACCGGCGCGAGCACGGACCACGCGGCGAACCCGACGACCGTGCAGGACGTGTTCATCCGCGTCGGCGGCGCCGGGGCGGGCAAGGCCACCGCCGGCATGGTGATCAACAACCACGACACCGTCGTCGACCACACGTGGATCTGGCGGGCCGACCACGGCGACGGGGTGGGCTGGGAGACCAACCGCTCCGACCACGGCTTCCGCGTGAACGGTGACGACGTGTTGGCCACCGGGCTGTTCGTCGAGCACTTCAACAAGTACGACGTCGAGTGGAACGGCGAGCGCGGCCGGACGATCTTCTTCCAGAACGAGAAGGCGTACGACGCCCCGAACCAGGCCTCGATCCAGAACGGTTCGATCAAGGGCTACGCCGCCTACAAGGTGGCCGACTCTGTCAACACCCACGAGGGCTGGGGCCTGGGCAGCTACTGCTACTACAACGTGGATCCGACGATCCGTCAGGACCATGGCTTCCAGGCACCGGTGAAGCCCGGTGTCCGCTTCCACGACCTGCTCGTCGTCTCGCTGGGCGGCAACGGCCAGTACGAGCACGTCATCAACAACACCGGCGCCCCCACCTCGGGGACGTCGACCACCCCCTCCACCGTGGTCTCGTTCCCCTGATCCACCCCTGACCCCCGCGGGACACGGGGCGGCCCGGCGGCGCCGCGCGCCGTCCGGTCGACCACCGGGCGGCGCGCGGTCATGTCCGCGACGGGCGGATCGGCGGCCGTCAGACCTCCAGGATGATCTTCCCGGCGGTGTGTCCGTCCTGACTGAGCTCGAAGGCGGCGGCCAGTTCGGAGAGCGGGAACGTCTTGGCGACGGTGACGCCGAGCCGTCCGGTGTCGGCGAGCCCGCCCAGGGCGGCGAGGTCCTCGCCGACGGGGCGGACCCACATCCACTGGCCGTCCGCGCCGAGCACGTCGGGGTCGGCGATGGAGGCGTGCCGGCCCCCGGGGGCGAGGACGGCCTTGGTGACGTCGAGGACACCGCCCACGAAGTCGGCTACGACGCTCACCCCGTCGGGGGCCAGTTCGCGGACCCGTTCGGTGAGGCCGTCCCCGTAGGCGACGGGTTCGCAGCCCAGCTCGCGGAGCCGGTCGTGGTTGCGCGGGGAGGCCGTTCCGATGACGCGGGCGCCGAGGGCGTGGGCGATCTGGACGCCGAGGGAGCCGACGCCGCCGGCCGCGCCGTGGATGAGGACGGTGTCGTCCTGACCGGTGTCGAGGCGGGTGAGGAGTTGGTAGGCGGTGAGGCCGGCCAGCGGCAGTCCGGCCGCCTCCTGCCAGCTGAGCGAGACGGGCTTCGGCGCGAGGGCCCGTACCGGCACGGTGACGAACTCGGCGAAGGTGCCGCCGTGCACGTAGTCCTTGCGGGCGTAGGCGATGACCTCGTCGCCCGCGGTGAACTCGGGGGTGTCGATGCCGACGTACTCGACCGTCCCGGCCACGTCCCAGCCGGGGATCACGGGGTACACCACGTCCATGAGCGCGTCGAGGCCACCCGCCATGATCTTCCAGTCGACCGGGTTGACCGAGGCGCACCTGACCCGGACGAGGACCTCGCCGGGGCCGACCTTGGGGACCGGGAGCCGGGTCTCGGCGAGCACCTCCGTCCCGCCGTACGTCTCGTACACCATCGCCCGCATGGTGCCCTCGTCCTCGACGTTCAACGACATGCGTCTCACCTTTCCGCGAGCGGCTGGAATCATCTGTTCCGCATCCCATCACGAAAAGCCGTGCCCGCCCCGGGAAGCGGGGCGGGCACGGCGCGGGAAACCGCCGGGGCTCACAGGGCCCGGTGGGCGGCGATCAGGTCGGCGTAGTGGGCTCCGCTGGTCTTGACGGTGCGTTCCTGGGTGTCGTAGTCCACGCGGACCAGACCGAACCGCTTGTCGTAGCCGTACGCCCATTCGAAGTTGTCGAGCAGGGACCAGGCGTAGTAGCCGGCCAGGGGCGCGCCTCGGCGGGCGGCGCGGGCGCAGGCGGCGAGGTGGGCGGTCAGGTACGCGGCACGTTCGGGGTCGTGGACACCGCCGTCCGGGGCGACGGTGTCCGCGTAGGAGGAGCCGTTCTCGGTGACGTGGATGCGTCGGGCGCCGTACTCCTCGGTGAGCCGCATGAGCAGCGTCTCGATGCCGCTCGCATCGACCTCCCAGTCCATGCCGGTGCGCGGGACGCCGGGCAGGTCGATCTGGCGGGCGTGGGGGGCGGGTCCGGTCGGGTCGGCGACGACGGTCTGCGGGAAGTAGTAGTTCAGGCCGATCCAGTCGAGGGGGGCCGCGATGGCGTCGAGGTCGCCGGGGCGTTCGGGGAGGTCCACGCCGTAGACCTCGCGCATGTCGGCGGGGAAGCCGCGGCCGTGGACGGGGTCGAGCCACCAGCGGTTGACGTGTCCGTCCATCCGTACGGCGGCCGCCCGGTCGGCGTCACTGTCGGTGGCCGCCTCGACGGTGGAGAGGTTGTTGACGATGCCGATCCGCGCGCCGGGGGCGGCGGCGCGGATGGCCCGGGTGGCGAGGCCGTGGCCCAGGAGAAGGTGGTAGGAGGCGCGGACGGCGGCGGTGAGGTCGGTGAGACCGGGGGCCATCCTGCCCTCCAGGTGGCCGATCCACGCCGAGCACAGGGGCTCGTTGAGGGTGGTCCACTGGGTGACCCGATCGCCGAGGCGCTCCGCGACGACGTGCGCGTACGAGGCGAAGGCCTCGGCGGTGGCCCGCTCGGGCCAGCCGCCGCGGTCCTGGAGGGCCTGGGGCAGGTCCCAGTGGTAGAGGGTGACGGACGGGGTGATGCCGGCGGCGAGCAGGCCGTCGACCAGTTGGTCGTAGAAGCCCAGCCCCCTGGGGTTGACCGGCCCGTCGCCGCCGGGGACGACGCGGGGCCAGGCCACCGAGAAGCGGTAGGCGTTGGTGCCGAGTGCCTTCATCAGGGCGATGTCGTCGCGCCAGCGGTGGTAGTGGTCGCAGGCGGTGTCGCCGTGGTGGCCGCCGTCGATGGTCCCGGGGGTGTGGGAGAACGTGTCCCAGATGGACGGGGAGCGGCCGTCCTCGGCCACCGCGCCCTCGATCTGGTAGGCGGAGGTGGCGGTGCCCCAGGCGAAGTCGCGGGGCAGCGCGCCGAGGTCGACGGCGCCGTGGACGGTGGCGTGCACGGTGTCGAGGCGGGTTTCGGAAAGGGTCATTTGACGGCTCCTGCCGTGAGTCCGGCCACCAAGTACCGCTGGAGCAGCAGGAATCCGGCGACGACGGGGATGCTGACGACGAGCGAGGCGGCCATGATCTGGTTCCAGTACACGTCGTTCTGCGTGGAGTAGCCCTGCAGTCCGACGGCCAGGGTGCGGGTGCTGTCGTTCGTCATGACCGAGGCGAAGAGGACCTCTCCCCAGGCGGTCATGAAGGCGTACACGGCGACGGCGACGATGCCGGGGACGGCCGCGGGGACCACGACCCGCAAGAGCGCCCCGAGGGGGCCGCAGCCGTCCACGGTGGCGGCCTCGTCGAGGTCGCGGGGCACCGAGTCGAAGTACCCGATGAGCATCCAGATGGAGAAGGGGAGGGAGAAGGTCAGGTAGGCGAGGATCAGGCCGCCGCGGGAGCCGTAGAGGGCGACCCCGGTGGCGTTGCCGATGTTCACGAAGATCAGGAACAGCGGGAGCAGGAAGAGGATGCCGGGGAACATCTGGGTCGACAGCACGGTGACGGTGAACAGGCGCTTCCCGCGGAAGCGGTGGCGGCTGACGGCGTACGCGGCGAAGACGGCGATGACCACGGAGCAGACGGTGGCGGCGCCGGCCACGATCAGCGAGTTCAGGAAGTACGTGGCGAGCGGGACGGTGTGCCAGATGTCGATGTACGGGCGGACGGTGAGCCCGCTGGGGATCCACCGGAAGGCGCCCGCGACGTCGGCCGGCGGCTTGAGGGAGCTGGTGACCATCACGTGGACGGGCAGCGCCACGAAGCCGGTGAGCAGGGTGAGGAAGACGGCCCGGATCACCTTGTAGGACAGGGGCGGGTCGAGCGCGGAGCGGGTGCGCGCGCGGGGGCGGTGGTCAGGCATCGGCGTCCCTCCGGCCTCGGGTGGTCAGGAACAGGTACCCGGCGGTGACCAGCAGCAGGAAGAGCAGCAGCAGGACGGACATGGCGGAGCCGGTGCCGAAGTTCCAGGTGACGAAACTGGACTGGTAGATGTGGATGGAGATCAGGTCGGCGGCTTCGGGGGCGGATTTCCCGAACAGCACGAACGGCGTGTTGAAGTCGTTGAAGGTCCACAGGAACAGCACGAGGATCAGCACCTGGTTGACCGCGCCGACCGAGGGCAGCGTGATCCGGCGGATCTGCTGCCAGATGCCGGCGCCGTCGAGGGCGGCGGCCTCGTAGAGCTCCTTCGGGACGTTCTGGAGGGCCGCCATGACGATCAGGAAGGCGAACGGCCAGCCCTTCCACACGGAGACGATCAGCAGCGCCCAGAAGCTGTTGTCGCCGAGCAGCCAGAAGGTGTGCTCGGCGCCGCCGAGGCCGAGTTGGTCGTGGATGACGTGGTTCACCAGGCCGTTGTCCCGTTGGAACATGAACGCCCAGGTGATGACGGCCGCGTAGACGGGCAGGGCGTACGGGACCAGGAACAGGGCGCGCAGGAATCCGCGGCCGCGGAAGTTCTCCTGCATGAAGACGGCGGTGGCGGTGCCGAGGAACCAGCACAGGGCCACGGAGAGCAGGGTGAACAGGCAGGTGGTGAGGAAGGAGCCCAACAGGGCTTCACCGACGGGCCGGTTGACGTCCACGGCGAGGTCGTAGTTGTCGAAGCCGGTCCAGGGGGCGCGGGACCAGTCCCGGATGTGGAACTGGGTCAGTTCGCGGAAGCTCATCAGGATGCCCATCACCATCGGGACGAGGTGGACGAGCAGTTCGAGGAGAAGGGCGGGCAGGAGCAGGAGGTAGGGCAGGGCGGCGCGGCGCACGCGACCGGTGACGCGCACCCGGGTCGCGGCGCGCCGCAGTCGACCGGCGCCTTCCGTGGTCACGGAGGTCATCGGACGGTGCTCACTTCGCCATCTGCTGTTGGGCCTTGGTGAGCTTCGCCTTGACCGACTCGGTGGTCACCGGGTTGCCCGCGGCGGCCTCGGCGAACAGCTCCTTCACGGCGGTGCCGACGGCCGTCTCGAACTGTGACTCCTCCGGGACCTGGGGCAGCGGGGCGGCGCTCGTGCCGAGGGTGTCGCGCAGCACGGTCAGGTCGTCGGTGGCGAACGCGCCGTCGGTCTGGGCGGCCTTGACCGGCGGGATGGACCCGTAGGTCTTGTTGAGGACCTTCTGTTCCTCGTCGCCGGTCATGAACTTCACGAACTTCAGGGCCCCGTCGATGTTGTCGGTGTTCTTGAAGACGGCCATGTTGATGCCGGCGACCATGGAGTTGGTGTTCTTCCCGGTGCCGGGCGTGCCGCCCGCCGGGACGGGGACGGGGGCCACGCCCCAGTCGCCCTCCTTCATCCCGTTGGCCTTGAAGCTGGTGGCGGCGCTCTGCCACAGGACCATCGCCGTCTTGCCGTTGGCGAAGTCCTGGAGGGACTGGTTCTTGTCGTACTCGGCGTTGCCGGGCGCGATGATCTTGTCCTTGGCCATCAGGTCGACGTACTGCTTGACGGCGTCGACGTTGCCGGGGCTGTCGAAGGTGGGCTTGCCGGCGGTGTCGAAGAACTCCGCGCCGTGCTGCTTGGAGAACACGAAGGCCTGGTGGATGTTGTTCGACAGGTTCGAACCCTCGGCGCCCAGCGCCCACTTGCCGTCCTTGGACAGCCTCTGGCCGATGGTGACCATCTCGTCCCAGGTGGCCGGGGGCTTCTCGACGCCGGCGTCCCGGAACATCTTCTTGTTGTAGTAGAGCGCGTACGACATCGAGTACAGGGGGACCGCGGCCGGGTCCTTGCCGGTCGCGCCGGCCGAGCCGATGGCCGAGGCGACGAAGCGGTCCTTGCCACCGATGGCGTCGAAGTTCTCGGCGTCCCAGGGCAGCAGGGCGCCGGTGGCCTGGAGGGAGGAGGACCACGTGTTGCCCAGGTTGAGCACGTCCGGGCCCTGGCCGGAGGCGGTGGCCGCGAGGATCCGGTTGAGGAGGTCGGACCAGGGGACCACTTCCAACTTGACCTTGATGCCGGTCTGCTGCTCGAACTTCTTCAGCTCCGGGCCGAGGATCGCCTGGTCCGCCGCGATGTCGGGGCCCTGGTTGGAGGCCCAGTAGGTGAGCTCCCTGGGGTTGGTGTTGCTGCCGCCCCCGCTGTCCGCGGAGCCGCCGCCGCAGGCGGTGGCGGCGGCGAGGAGGGAGGCGGTGACGACGACGGCAGCGGCGGCTCTGGTTCTGCGCATGGCGGATCTGGCCCTTTCGGGAGGGTCGGGGGAGGCCTGCGAGTGGCGAACGGCGCATGACACGTGGGGCGGGGCGGGGTGCCGCACGGCTCGTCCGTGCTGTGCGGCGCTCCGTGGTGGTGCGTTCGGCGCCTTGTGGGCACCCATCCCGTCCAGGCCTTAATTTAGGACGTGAGTTAAGCCCTGTGAAAGGGTCGCGTCAAGGGGTCGCGCAGGGGTATGTTGCGCTGGATGTCACTGCGGAAGGGGCCGGATGACCACAGGGCGTAGCGGACGAACAGTGCGGGACCTGCGGCGCGGCAACCGCAGCGTGGTCCTCCGGCAGCTGTACTTCGGCGGCCCGATGAGCCGTCAGGAACTGGGCCCGGCCACGGGACTGAGTTCCGGATCCGTCAGCAACGTGGTCGGCGAGCTGGTGGCCGACGGCCTGCTGGAGGAGGCCGGGATCGTCGACTCGGACGGCGGCCGCCCCCGCACCCTCCTCAGGGTCGCGCCGGGCAGCGCCCACATGATCGGCGTCGACGTCGGCGAAACCCGCGTCCGCGTCGAGCTGTTCGACCTCGCGCTCACGGAACTCGCCCGCACGGAACTCCCGTTGCAACCGCGCGGCTGCTACGACGTCGGCCCGATCGTGGACCACGTCCGCACCGGGATCGCCACGGTGCTCGCCGAGGCGGGCATCGGCACGGACCGGCTGCTGGGCGTCGGGGTGGGCGTGCCCGGGATAGTGGACCGGGATGCCCCGGGCGGGACGGTGGTGCACGGTCAGACCATCGGTTGGGACGCCGTGCCGCTGGAGGCGCTGCTGCGCGCGACCAAGGCCCTGCCCGAGGAGGTTCCGTACCTCATCGACAACGGCGCCCGGACCCTCGGGCAGGCGGAGATGTGGTTCGGGGCGGGACGGGGCGCGCGCGAGGCCGTGGTCGTCCTCTTCGGCTCCGGCGTCGGCGCGAGCCTGATCACCGACGGCGCGGGCACCGCGCTGGAGTGGGGACACCTGACGGTCTCGGTGCGCGGGCGGCGCTGCCGGTGCGGGGCCCGGGGCTGCCTGGAGGCCTACACGGGCGCCGAGTCGGTGCTGGCCAGGTGGGCGGAGCGGGACCGCGGCGCCGGGGAGGCGATGGACGCGGTGGACGAGGAGGAGGCCCTGTCCGCCCTGCTGGCGGCGGCCCTCGCCGGGGACGCGGTGGCCGTGGACGTCCTGGAGGAGACGGCCGAGTACCTGGGCGCGGGCCTCTCGGACCTCGTCAACCTCTTCCGCCCCGAACGCATCCTGATCGGCGGCTGGGCGGGCCTGCTGCTGGGCCCGCACATCCTGCCGTCGGTACGGGAGCACGCGACGCGGCACTCCCTGCGGCACCCCGCCGACCGCGTCACCATCGACCTGGGGGCCCTCGGCCCGGACGCGGTGACGGTGGGCGCGGCGACGCTGCCGCTGTCCGCGTTCTTCACGGCGGGCGGCCGGCGCAGGCTCCCGGAACCGCCGGCCGAACAGCCGGGCTGGCAGACGGCCCTGGAGGTACGGGGCGGACCGGCGGGCCGCCCGGGGTGAGCGGTGCCCGGTGGCGGGGCCGGCCGGGGTGAGCGGCCGGTGAAAGGGTGACCCGCGATCGGCAACGACGGGCGTGGCGGCTCGACTGGGCGGGACGGCGGGGTGCGGCCGGGGCGGACGCCGGGGTGCGGCCGGGGCGGACGCCGGGGTGCGGCCGGGGCGGACGCCGGGGTGCGGCCGGGGCGGACGCCGGGGTGCGGCCGCGTGGCCGGGCGGGCGCGGACGGGGCGAACGGCGGGGGTGCGGCCGCATAGTCGGGCGGGCGCGGCCGGGGCGGACGGTACCGAGGGGATTCGGCGGCGCGGCCCCCGAGGCCTCGTACACGACGGGGGCCGTCCTGCGGGTGTCCGGCGGGCGCTGACCCGTACCGGGCGCGCCCGTCGGTTCGTCCGGCCGTCGGGCCCTCGGGGTCGTCGGTGCCTCGGGGTCGTCGAGCCCTCGGGGTCGTCGGGCCCGCCCGGATCGCTCAGTCGAAGGCCGCCCGGGTCGCGGGGCCGTAGACGCCCCGGGGGTCGCCCGTGATGCTCCGGTCGCTCTGGAGTTGGACGACACCGCGCCGGGTCTGTTCGTCGTACACCCCGGTCGTGGACACGTACGTGAACCCCTGGCCGTGGAGCCGCTCCTGCAGGGCGCGGACCTCGGGCCCGCGATCTCCGGGCCGCAGGGTCGCGGAGGCGCCGTCTCCGGGTGCCGTGGCCGGCGGCCGGCTCGGCGACGGGGCGGTGGTGGGCGTCGACCCCCGGCCGGGCGAGGTGGAGGGCCCCTCGGCTCCCCGCCCGGCCGCACTCGACGCCGAGGCGGAGGACGGCGGCACGGCGGGGCTCGCGGACGACTCGGCCCCGCCCGCGTCGAGCCCGGCGTCCGGGCTGCGGGCCGGGAGCACCGGTACGGACAGCCCGGAGGGCGGTGCGACCCGCGGGGACTCGGGCTCGGGCCCGGCCGTCAGGTACACCAGGCCTCCGGCCACGGCGAGCCCGAGCAGGGCCAGAGCCGCCGCCGGCAACCAGCCAGTCCTCTCCCGCGCGACGGGTACGGGCGCGGGCGCGACGACGGGCGCCGGCCCCGGCCCCGGGGCCGGGGCCGGGGCGTACGGAACGCCCGGAGCGGGGTCCTGTCCGTACCACGCGGGTGTGTGGCCCGAAGCCGACTCGTCGCCGGAGTGGGCGCGGGGGTCGGCGGCGGGTTCCGTGCGCGGTCGGGCGGGACCCGCCGCACGGGACGGGCGCCCCGACGGAGCGACGTACGGGCGTACGAGCAGGTGGTCGTCGGGCACGGTCGCGCTCTCATCGGTGTCGTGGGACACGGCTGTCTCCCGGCAGGTGCGGAGGTCGCCACGGTGGTGCGTCGCCGGCCCGCTCCCGGCCGGTCGGGCTCGGCGTCGCCGCGGCCCAGACCGTGGATCTTGATCGGGCGCACTCTTCCCCCCGGGATTCCCCCGGTCAAGCCTGATGTCCGACCCGCCCCGATCTGTCCGCTGAGGAGGGGCCGTTGGTCCCGGCCCGGGGTCTCGGGACGCGGGCCGGGCCGTGGGCGTCTCGTCTCTCCGTCGTCCGTACCGCGGACCCCTCCGCGACCGGATCGGGCGTTCCGGGTCGCTTCCCCATGACGAACCGATTCGGCAATGGGAAGGTCCGCCCGGCGGAGCGGTTCGGCCACCGCCACCCCGTCACCCGGACGTGTGAGCTGCTGGAACCCGGCCCTCCCCGGGTACGGCATGGTGGACGCATGCAGTTACGCCGGGCCGCCCTGCCCCTCTCCGTTCTCGCGCTCCTCGCGACCGCCGGCTGTGTCTCCGTCGGCCCGGAGTCCCCTCCCACGGGCCCGGGGCGGGGCTCCGTACCGCCCGCCGACGCCCCGGACGCCACGGCCGACCGGGACGCGTCCGACACCCCTGCGGCTCCGCCGCTCTCCCCCGCCCTGCCCCTGGGTCCGCTGCCGGGCCGTACCGACGAACCCGCCCGGGATGCGGACACCGCCCCGGACGCGAACCCGGGCCATGGGCCGGCCCGCGAGGCCCGCCCAACCGCGGCGCCGCCCGCCACGCCCCGGCACGCGGGGCCGCCCAAGGCCGCCTCCCCGCACGTCCCGCGCCGGTCCGCGCCCCGGGCTCCGCGCGGCGACGAACTGTGCGCGGCCGCGGAGGGCACCGTACCGCCGTCCATCGTGGACCTCTGCGTACGCCAGTACGGCGGCTGACCGGCCCGTTTCCCCCTTTCCGCGCCCGACCGCGGCGGCCCCACCCGGCCGTGCTTGACTCTCCCCCCGTGTCAGGGCCTGCACTGGGAGACATCATGTTCACCATCGGAGACTTCGCCAAACACGGCCGGGTGTCGGTCCGCATGTTGCGTCACTACGACGCGCTCGGACTGTTGCGCCCCGCCCGTGTCGACCCCACGACCGGCTACCGCTTCTACGAGGCAGAGCAACTCGCCCGCCTCAACCGTGTCATCGCGCTCAAGGATCTCGGCTTCAGCCTGGAACAGGTCGGGGCGATCCTGAACAAGCGGTTGGGCGCGGACGAGCTGCGCGGCATGCTGCGGTTGCGGCAGGCCGAACTGGAGAGCGCCATGGCCGCCGCGGCGGCCCGGCTGCACCAGGTCGAGACGAGGCTCCGGACCATCGAGAGCGAGGGAACCATGCCCACCGACGAGATCGTCGTGAAGAGTCTTCCGCCCGTCCGGCTCGCCGAACTGACCGGCGTCGCGGCGAGCTACGCCCCGCAGGACATCGGTCCGGTCATCGGTCCCTTGTACGACGACCTGTGCCACCGGATCGGGACGGCCGGGGTGGTCCCGACGGGCCCCGGTCTCGCCTACTACGAGGCCGCTCCGGGCGGCGAGCCCGGATCGGTCCTGGTGCACGCGGGGCTCCCCGTCTCGGCCGCCGTGCGCGCCGAGGATCTCGGGGGCGCCGTACGGATCGTCGAACTGCCCGGTGTGGAACGCGCGGCGACCGTCGTGCACCGGGGCGCCATGGACGACGTGTTGCCGGCCGCCCAGGCGTTGGCGCGCTGGATCGACGCGCACGGCCACCGCTCGGCCGGGTACGCGCGCGAGTTGAACCTGGACTGCCCCGAGGACCGCGAGCAGTGGGTCACGGAACTCCAGGAGCCACTGACCGACTGACCTCTGATCGGCCGATCCCTGGCCGGCCGATCCCTGGCCGACCGGCCTCCGGCGGCATACGCTCCGCTGGTGCAGCGCGTACTCGTCGTCGGCATCAGCGGAGCCGGCAAGTCCACCCTGGCCAGGGCATTGGGCCGGCGCCTCGGGCTGCCCTACCACGAGGTGGACGCGCTCCATTTCGGCGGACCGGGGTGGGCGGTCAGCGAGACGTACGCGGCCGACATCGAGCGGATCGCCGCGACCGGGCTGTGGGTGCTCGACTCCTCCGGTCCGGCGGCGGTCCGGGACCTGCTCTGGGCGCGCGCCGACACGGTGGTCTGGCTCGACCACCGGCGGTCCGTGGTCATGCGGAGGGTGCTGACCCGGTCGCTGCGCCGAAGCCTGACGCGGGAGCGGCTGTTCAACGGCAACCGGGAGGCCTGGCGGGAATGGTTGCGGTCCGACCATCCCGTGTGGTGGGCCTGGTCCCGGTACGCCGACCGGCGGGCCGAGATCGGCGGCCGGGCCGCCGACCCCCGCTTCGCCCCGCTGCGCGTGGTCCGACTGCGCACGCCCGCGGACGCCGACGCGTGGCTCCGGACGCGACGGGCCGGCTAGTGCTGTGACCGGAAAGGTTCACCGTGTCACGGCGCCCGGCACGGCACCTCGCCGCGTTGTCGGACCGCTCAGGTACGTCCAGTACACGAGGCGGTCCTCCGCCTTGCGATGCACCGCACCGGACACCGCGACCCGGCAAACCCTCCCGGCCACAGCACTAGGCAGTGTCTTCAAAGGGTTCTGATGGGGGGTCATGGAGGCAACTACCGCGAGTGCCTCACCCCGGTGCGGGCCTTCTGCCTTGACCTGGCCCATTGGGCCGTCGAGGAGCCCTCTCGCTGGGCCCGGTGGGCCACGCCACGCCCGGTGGGCAGCGAGGAGATCAACCGGAAGAACGACAAGCGTGAGGTACTCACCGAACTCTCCCACCACAGTCTGATCCAATACCGGCTGCCGACCACCGGCGAGCTCATCCCGCTGCTGCAGATCATCCCGTCGAAGACGGACATTGAGAGGCTGTTGGTCGTCAGTCCCGAGCTCGCCGACGTGCTCTCCACGGTGATCTGCCGCATCCGTGACTCGAACGGGAAAGTCCCTCGGGTTCCCGCCTACGACCACTACGAACGCACCTGGCTGCCGCCCTCGCCCTTGCTGTTCCAGCGGCACCGAGGCGGGGAGAACCGAGCGATCAGCTCCGGCGCCATCCGGAAGTTGCTGACAACCGCGCTCGCGCACACCGGTTTGACCGACTCGGTCACCGGCGGCCCTCTGCACTTCACTCCGCACGATTTCCGCAGGCTGTTCATCACCGACGCCGTCCTGAGCGGCTTGCCTCCGCACATTGCCCAGGTCGTCGCCGGGCACCAGGACATCAATGTCGCTCTCGGCTACAAGGCGGTCTATCCGGACGAAGCCGTCCAGGCCCACCCGGCCTTCCTCGCCCGGGTCGGGAGGCCCGGGCGGCCCGGCGCCCGCAGACGAGCCATGCGACCCAGCGACGAGTACCACCACCCCACCGACGAGGAGTGGACCGAGTCCCTCGGCCACTTCGAACGCCGCAAGGTCTCCACCGGAACCTGCGGACGCTCGTTCGGCACTCCGTGCATCCACGAACACGCCTGCGTGCGCTGCCCGATGCTCTGGCCCGACCCTGCCCAGCGCGACCGGCTGGTCGAGATCCGCGACAATCTCATCGCCCGAATCGCCGAGGCTGAGCGCGAGGGGTGGCTCGGCGAGGTCGAAGGCCTGCGTGTCAGCCTTGCGGGAGCCGAGGACAAGCTCGCCCAGGTCGACCGACGTCCCCACCAGGGAGCCGACGTCGACCTCGGCATACCCACCATCAGGAACGAGGACTTTTGAACGCCGACGCCGATCACGAAATCCCAAGCCGGGACCTCAGCACCTGGACGATCGAACGTCTTCAGATGTTCGCCGAGGATGCCCAAGGCCAGGAGCTGGAGGCGGTACGTGTCGTCGCGCAGAGCCATGCCTATCGCGCCGATGAACCCCACGAAGCCCGCAAGCAGTGGGCCAAGCTGTCGCTGCATGCCAACCAGCGTTTGCACGGCGATGGTCTGTGGGATCGAGCACGAGGGGCTCAACGGAACTTCATGCTACGGATGTGGATGATCGACCAGCTCGGCCCTGACGGCGAGGATCATGACTGGAGCCCCGCGACGCTGGCGGCCGACACCGTTGCCGCACTTGCCCTCACACCTGCTGAGGCCCGTGCTCTCGCCGATCACTGGCGCAACCTCGCGGTCGAGCAGATCGGCGAACTGCGACGGCACAAGAACCTCACGGCCCACCTGGACAGGCTCGTCATCCACCTGCAACCCAGCCCAGTACGGGATCAGCTCCTCGCCTGGACAGAGACTCGCCCACACCTGCCCTGACAGAAACCGCGAATTCACACCGCCCTCGAAGCCGATCTCAAAGTCCAGAGAATACGGCACGACCATTCGTACATGCCTGCAGGCGGACCCCGAAACCACGGTGAAGATCGCCAAAGCCGATCTGATGGCTACGGGCCAAACCTGCGAGAGCAATACAAAAAATTCTGAGAGCTCGAGGCGGCCTGCCGGATATTCTGCGACGAGGTCAATTCCCGAACGCACAAGGCGACGTGGCGCAAGCCCGTCGAGCGGCTCGCGGAGGAACGCCAAGACCCTGTTCCAGCAGGGCCTCACCACCGACGCGATCAACGCCCGGCTCCGGCTCGACCGCCAAACCGTACGGCGCAACGCTTGGAAACGCAGGGGTGACGATGCGATAATTGATCATCGATGCCCCTCCCCCCGCAGGCCCTATGCGTTGCCTATGCTTGGTTCATCACTCGTGAGTTCAGAACTCTAGATGTAGCTATGCATCTAGTTTGTCTAGCTCGATGGTGGAATCCGGTACCATCTCCCCCTCCGCAAATGCGAAGGGGGAGAAGGAAGCCTAGAAGGTAGCGTTCAGGATTTCCCGTTACGCTGAGGCTGAGGCTGGGACGGACCGTCAATGTAGCGGCCGACTCCCAGGTTAGTGGCCAGCCCAAGCGCAGCAGGGGCAAGTTCCTCCAGCCACTCGGGCACCTGATACCCCTCATCTTTAAGCGAGGCGATGATCTTCTTGCTCCCCCAGTTGACAGCCAAGGCGCTGACGCCCGTGACAATCTTAGCCGCAACTTCGATGTTCATGCCGCATCCCCCTGGAATTGAGAGCTCAATGCGAGCAGTACTTGCCAAAGGATGCACTCACATGTCGCCCGCTGTAAAGATTCCTGCGCGAAGAAACGATAAGGCAAATTCTTGGTCCCGGCCCGTGCCGTGCGGGCCACGGTAAGAGAATGACTGGAGTGGTCTGTGGAGGATGATGCAATGCTTGAGGTCAAGAGCGGTTCAGGGGCATTGCGTAGTCGAGGTTGGTCCGGTTGGCCGGGTTCATGCGTGACGTGACGTCATGCCCGTTGTGCGGTCGGGGAACCCGGACAGCAGAGCAGGCACGATGCTGATGATCATGTGGTTGTCGAGACCGATGAGAACCGAGCGAGACCGGGCCCGCCGGATACAGGATGAGGTCGGACCGACCTGCCTCGTAGGCGTGAGGAGGCGACGGGGAGCGCCAGTTCCCTACAAAGCCACCGGGAGACGCTACGCAAGTGCTCGCCTTTCTCTCGACGACCGGGAGCCGGCTTTGTACGCGTCGAAGAGCAGCGTTTTGACAGCAGTTCGGGCGTCACCCTGACCGTCGGGCGCCGATCCGTCGTTCATGACGTCCGACGGCACCGCCCGGCGCCGGGACGTAGCGCCGACGGTCAGGGCATCCTCGGGAACCGGGTCGCTGGGGACCAAAGCGCCGGCTACGGAGCCCGGTGGCCGGTGGCGCGGCTCCGACGCCGTCTCGCGGCCCACAGCGGTGTACTGCCTCCGGATCTCGCGAACATCCACCTCCGGCCTCGGCGGGTGCCTCGCGAGGCCATGACGAACGGGCCCAGGCGCTCCAGTTCACCGGCACCGGCCGGGACCAGGGCGGCATCGGGTCAGTCCGCGCCGGTCGACTACTGGCCGACCTCCGCGCCTTTGACGCCCGCCGCGTCCAGGGCCTTGGCGCCGACCAGCGCCTGCGACTCCTCGCGCTCCTCTCTCGCCAGAGCTGATCAGAAGGATCAGGAGGCGGCCCACTGCCAGTACCCGTGATCGCCTCGACCCGGCTCTTCAGGGGGCTATGGGTACGGGTACGTACCCGTACCCATGGCGGAGGGTAGGTGGGGGGGGATCACGGCAAGTCAGTGCCGAAGTACGCGAAACGCCTCTTGATAGAAGACCGCGAGGGGGCCGGCATTGGGGGCCATCCGCCTTTCGCCGATCTTGTCGATCACTACCGCCGTTGCCCCTCCGGCGGAGACATAGGCTGCCACGTCCTGGAGCTCGGGATCGTAAGTGGCCGCTGCTCCGATTGCGGCGGAAGCCAGTCCGATCACTTGCGTGGTGGTGAGGTTGAGGAGCTCGCCGATGGGGCTGTAGCGCAGTGCGTCCTTGACGTAATGCGGAAACTTCTTGAAGGTTTTCGGATCGTTCTCGAGGAGCGCCGGAAGCCACTCACCGTGAAGGTTTGGCCAGAGATGCTTTTCTGCTGCGTCGCGAAGCTTCAGCAGGCGATCGAGGTTGTTCTTCCAATCGGAGAAGAGTGGGGCGTCGACGCCCTGGTAGACAGCTTTCTCGGTAGCGACGTTGCGAAGGTAGGGCTGGAATCCGTTTGCCCCTTCGAAGTCGCCTTCCCCGGCCTGCAGGTCTCGGATGAAGGGCGTCTCCACCCTTTCCTTGGCCTGTTCCTGCCTGGCAAGCGCTCCAGGATCCCAGTCTCGTGGATGCCGCAGCAGCCGAAGCCCGTTGGGCTGTGCGTTGTCGATCGGGGCGCTGATCAGGGAGAGAAGCCTTTGGATTTGCTCGTGGCGCCCTTCGGGGGTCGGGTGCTGCGGGGCTCCCTGTGGTGCCAGCCAGTGGCGTAGTCCGCCCATGGATCCGGCGACGATGCTGTGATGTGCGGCTGCCACTGGCTGCAGCAAGGTGTGGTTGACTTGCTCGAGCGCCGGGTCGTTCCCTTCGTCGATCCAACGCCGTACCTGACAGGAATCGTCCGCCTTAAGGGATGCGTGGATCCTACCCAGGCAATCTCTGGGGTCGTCATTCAGGGTTTGCCAGTCCACGGTCTCCAGGATCCCGCCGCAGCGGCCACGACCGTCAGCGAGTTGCTGAAAGATCCTGCTGGTCGCCCAGCCGACCTCCTCTGCGGCGAACTTCTCGCTCTCCAGGGACTCTTTGGTGCAGTAGACCTTCTCGAACATCCACAGAGGAGCGGCACCATTCCAGAGGAGAGCACCAGGTAAGGCACTGTTTCGTGGCTTGTACGGATCATCTGCGAGCAGGCGGTTGTACTCCCAGCCGGGGATGTAGATTCCGTTGACTGCCATGTGACCCTCCCGGTTGCCCACACCTGCGGTCGCTGATGGGAGCGTACTGGCAGACATACGAGCGCGTCCTGGAAAATACAGACGCGGAATCAGTGCAGCAAGGAGGCGGGAGCAAGATCAGCATGAATGCGGCGAGTCAGTCGGTGGTCGGCTTTGCCCGGCTGGGCTGGGTGAAAGGAGTGCTCGAGGCCTCAACTCCCAGCTCTGTTCACGGCTCTGATTACCGATGAGGCGGGAACGTACGCACCCGTTCCACAGCCGGCCGGCCGACCACGCCGGCCAGTACCTGCCCGATCCGGCCGACAGCGTGTGGACCGACACGAACACGATCCTCCACGATCGCCATCGCACCCCGTAGCGGGACCGGCATCGTCGCCGGCAGTGACCTGAACAGGTCGGTGGTGGCACGGGGCCACGTCACCCGCCCTTCAGGTGGGTGACGCGGCCCGGCGACAATGGTCCTGGTCTTCCTGATCCGAGGCGCATCCGCCAGTGCTGTGACCGGAAAGGTTTGCCGGGTCACAGCACCAGCGCGTCTCGGTGGCGGCCGGTCAGGCCCGGTCAGCTTCGGTCGGGCAGCCGTCGCCCGCAGGCCTGCGCGCAGCGCCGGGCCGTGTGGGCCGTGTCGTGGCGGGCGGACCGCAGTCGGGTCATCGCGTCGTGCCGGCGGCGGCTCCACTCGGCGCGGGGCAGACCCGCGCGCCGGCCGCCGCCCGCGATCAGGGCGTTGACCGGGGTGTAGGGGTCTGCTGCCATCGCCTTGGCGAGCAGTACGCCGACCACGAGCGGTACGAGCGCCACGGCCAGCGCCGAACCGGCGGTGGTCACGTGCCGCATGCGCGGGTGGTGCGCGCTCTGCGCGGCCTCTGAAGTCATGTCGCCATTCGACCAGCGGGAGCGCGCCGGGGAATCGGGGCGGATACTCAGGCCGTTGGGCGCGAGGTACTCAGACGGGATGGTGTGCGGTGACGGAAGGACCGGGCGGGCTGGGCTTCGAGCCCGCGACCGGCGACGAGACCCGGGCGGAGTCGGCGGCCGGCGAGCTCGGGGAGTCGCCCCGCGCCGCCCGGGACGCCGCGTTGCGCACGGCGTACGAGGGAATGCTGCAGATCCGCCGGTTGGTGAACGGTTCGGGCGACGCGTCGGTTCCCGCCCCTTGGGAGGTGCGCCGCATGCCGCGGGCGGTGGCTCTGGCCCTGGAGGCGGCGGGCATCGCGGCGTCGGCGGTGGACGAGCGGGGGCGTCGGATCCGCACGGGCTACCGGGTGGCGGCCGGCGCCGAGGCCGGGCGGGTGGAGGTGACCTGGCCGGGCCCGGCCGGCGGCGGGGCGGCGGAGGAGGAGCAGGAGCGGCTGGCGGCGTGCGCGGCGGTGCTGGAGGCGCTCGGGTGGGTGTGCCTGCTGTACCGGGGGCCTCGCCGGCGCCGCTTCCTGGAGGTGGAGCCGCCGCGCCGGACCTGACGGAGCGGTTCGGTCGCGGTCGGAACGGGCCGGGTCGGGTCGGGTCGGGTCGGGTCGGGTCGAAGCGGGCCCGGTCGGAACGGGCACGGCAGGAACGGGCCCGGCCGGACGGGAGTGCGCGCCGGCGCGGGTTCACCCGTACATGTTCGCCAGCGCGGCGGCCGTCTCGGCGAGGGCACGGCGCAGTTCGGGCGGGCCGAGGACCTCGACCTCGGTCCCGAGGCCCAGCAGGTCGCCGGCCGCGACGGAGGTGGTCTCGACGGTCAGGTCCACCCGGATCCAGCCGTCCGCGTCGGCTTCCTCCCCCGCCGCCTCGGCGGCGGCGAGGGCCCGCGTCCCCGCCGCCCCGAACCGCATGGTCAACAGGGACCGGCCGCGCGGCGAGACGCGCAGCCGGGCGATCCGCGGGTTCAGCGCCGCCTGGAGGCGGCCGGAGGACTCGGCCCAGTGGGCGGCGAGCACGAAGTCGTCGGGCCGCTCGAAGGTGTCGGCGAGGACGTCCACGGCGAGGAACCGGCCCACGCGGTAGGTCCGCAGGGCTTCACCGGACCGTGCGACGAGGTACCAGATGCCGCCCTTGAGGACGAGGCCGAGCGGATGCAGTTCCCGCCGGACCGGGCCGGCCGGTCGGCGGTAGTGGGCGTGCAGGACGTTCTGGTCCCACACGGCCCGGGCGATGCGCCCGAGGTGCGGGACGGGGTCCGCGTCGCGGAACCAGGCCGGGGCGTCGAGGTGGAATCGGGCCCGGATCCGCTCGGCGCGGGCGGCGAGTTCGACGGGCAGCGCGGCCCGCAGCTTGAGCTGCGCGGCGGCCAGGTCGGCGCCGAGGCCCAGTTCCTCGGCGGGTCCCGGGGCGCCGGCGAGGAAGAGCGAGCCGGCCTGGGCATCGGTGAGCCCGGTCAACCGGGTGCGGTAGCCGTCCATCAGCCGGTATCCGCCCGCCGGCCCCCGGTCGGCGTGCACGGGCACTCCGGAGGCGCCGAGGGCCTCGACGTCCCGGTAGACGGTGCGGACCGAGACCTCCAGTTCCGCGGCGAGTTCGGGCGCGGTCATCCGACCGCGGTTCTGGAGCAGGAGCAGCAGTGACAGCAGGCGATCGGCGCGCATGGCCCCATTGTCTCGGCATACCTGACAGAGGGTGTCAGGTATGCCGTCGATGCTGCTCACATGTCGGGCGGAGGCCCCGCCCGACCACAGAGAGCAGGGAGCACCCGCATGCCCACGTCCACGACCGGCACCTTCACCTTCACCGACTGGAAGGAACTCCCGATCGGCGCGGCCGACGCGACGCCGCGCCTGGCCCACGCCACCGTCACCAACGCCTTCTCGGGTGGGGTCGAGGCCGCCGCGACGACCTGCGACTACACGGTGGCGTACATGTCGGCGACGACGGGGGGCTTCGCCGGCATGGAGCTGGTGGAGGGCAGGGTGGACGGGCGCGCGGGCACGTTCGTACTGGAGGAGCGCGGCACCTTCGATGCCGACGGCACCACGCGCTGCTCGTTCTCGGTGGTCCCGGGCAGTGCCACGGGAGAGTTGGCGGGCCTCTCGGGTTCGGGTTCCTTCACCGCCCGCCACGGCGAGCCCTCCGTCGCGTACGCGTTCACGTACGACCTGGGCTAGGCCGTCTCGGCTCGGGGCCGCCACGCGAAGGGGCGCGGACCGATCGGTCCGCGCCCCTCCTCGGGTCCGTTAGCGGATCACGGGGCGCCGAAGGTCAGCGTCAGGCGCGGTGTCCCTTCGCCCGCGGCGGCCTCCGAGGACCACAGCCACAACGCGTCCGTGCCCGCGCTCGTCAGGGCCAGGCCGTAGGAGCCGCCCAGGGCTCCCGCGACGCCGGTCGTGTCCAACGCGGTGCTGTGCACCGCCGAGCCGTCCGGGATGCCCGCGAAGCTGCCGAGCGCCGGGGTGCCGAGGGCGGGGCGGTTGGTGTACGTGGTCCCGGCCTCGGTCCACGCGCCGGTGATCGGGACCACCGAGACGGTGTCGGTGGTGCCGGCTCCGCTCATGGTGCTGGTCTTGATGCCGAGCGTGGCCGACTTGAGCACGGTGCCCGCGGGTGCGGCGGGCAGGTTGAAGCGCAGGTAGCTCGCGTAGAGGGCGGTGCCGCGCACGGCGAGGGAGCCGGAGGTGCCGTAGTTGGTGCCCGGGGCGCCCGCGTTGGCGTAGGTGTCCTCGGCTGCCGTGACCTCGACGACGGAATCGGCGGGCGCGGTGGCGAGGGTGTGGTGGTTCTGTACCTGCGCCGCGCTGAGCACGGTCGGGTAGACGGCGCTCTCGTCGAGTTGACCGGCCCAGAAGTCGCTCGTGGGGCGGTCCGGCCAACCGTTGAGGTTGTCCGCGCCGACGTGCCAGAAGCCGGTGTAGTTCTCGTGGGTGGTGACGTTGAGGGTTCCCCTCTGGACGCCGTCCACGTACAGGGTCATGCCGCCGGGGCCCTGGGTGGCGACGACGTGGTGCCACTGGTTGTCGTTGTAGCCGCCCGGGGTCGTGATGGTGCGGGTGGCCCCGGTGTAGACGCCGTAGACGAGCCGGCCGTCATTGGTCATGTAGATGTGCTTGTCGTACTGACTGCTGTTGCGGTCCTGGTTGTTCCCGAAGCCGAGGAGCTTGCCGCCGCGGGTGGTGTTCGTCTTGAACCAGGTTTCGATCGAGTAGCTGCCGCCGATGCTCTGCCGCTTGTCGCCGTACACCTGTTGGTTGGTTCCGTTGAATCCGATGGCCGTGCTCGCGCCGGTGACCGCGCCGGGCGTCTGGCGCAGGGCGGGGCCGTTCAGGTGATTGCCGCTCTGGTTCCCTCCGTCGGAGGAGTCCGCGACGAACGGCGCGGCCGATTCGTCGTAGCGCCAGTACTGCTGGGCGCCGTCGGTGCGGACCGCGTTCGGGTACGCGTCGACGGACGTCGGCACCGTCACGGTCGAGGTCCCCGACAGGGCGCTGGTGTTGCCCGCGGCGTCGGTCGCCGTCACCCGGTAGGTGTACGTCTGGCCGGGCGAGACCGTGGTGTCCGTCCAGGAGGCCTGCGGGCGCCGGAAGAACAGCGAGTCCGCGGTGACGGTGCCGATCGGACCGGCCGCGCCGTTCCGGTAGATCTTGTAGGTCAGGGCGCTGTCGTCGAGGTCGAGGCTGGTGCGCCAGCGCACCTGGACCTCGCCCGGCTTGAAACTGACGGCGCTCGCGACGGGGACGGTGGGCGCCCCGGTGTCCCCGGTGGAGGAGAACCGTGTCAGGCTCTGCTGCGCGGCCCCGTTGACGGTGGTGAACTCACCGCCGACCCACAGGTACGGGGAACCGCCCTTCGAGCCGATCGTCATCACCCGTGGGCCGATGCCCTCGCCGATGCCGTCGTTGGTGTCGGGGGCCCAGCCCAGCTTGCCCACGCTCGCCGTCGGTTGGGCGAGGAGGTGGTGCCGCTGGCCGTCGGGGAACTCCCCGACGCTGGAGCAGTCGTGCGCGTGGGAGGCGCTGTACAGGACGCTCTGGTAGGGCAGCACGGCCTGCGTGGCGCCGAGGCAGGTGTCGCGCCACCGCTGGTTCAGATTGCTCAGGTCGAGGGCGATGCGACCGTCGAAGACGCCGCCGCCCGTGCCCTCGTTGGCGGTGTAGAAGCCGGTGGCGTCGGTGGCGATGTCCTTGACGACCGAGTTGTTCTCGATGAAGCCCGGGTAGGACTTGGTGAGCGCGCCGCTCGTGGCGTCGACGACCGCGAGGGCGTGGCTGTTCGTGCCGTTGACGGTGAAGAAGTCCCCGCCGAGGAGCACGTTCTCCCCGTCGGGGGTCACCTCGACGGCGCGGCCCGGATCGTCCGCGTTCGCGGTGAAGGGGCGCAGTGCGCCGTCGGCCGCGGCCACGGCGGCGAACCGTTGGCGCGGCTGTCCCGCGACGGTGAGGAAGTCGCCGCCGGCGTAGACGGTGTCGCCGGTGACGGCGAGGGCGCGCACGGTGGCGGCGAAGGCCGGACGGAAGGAGGTCTTGACCGTGCAGGTGGCCACGTCGATGGCGGCGACGCTGGAGACCGGTGTGCCGTTGACGGCTCCGAAGTAGCCGCCCGCGTAGAGGGTCTTCTTGTCCGGGGAGAGGGTGAGCGCGCGGACGGTCGCGGTGCCGCCGCCGACGGTGAAGTCCAGCTCACAGGAGGTCGGGGCGCCGGTCGCGGCGTCGAGCGCCACGAAGTTCACCGCCGACTGCTCGCTGCCGCCGCCGCCCGAGGGGGGACGTACGGTCGAGAAGGTGCCGCCGACGAAGACCTGACCGCCGGTCTCGGCGAGGGCCCAGACGACGCCGTTGGGCTGCCAGGTCGACAGCGCGTCGGCGGTGAAGGCCACGGGTGGGGTGACGGCCGCGGCCTGTGGGACGAGGCCGAGGCCGATGGCCGTGCCGGTGCCGGCCAGGGACAAGGCGAGAGCGATCGCCGTCCCGCTGGATCTACGCATGAACCCCCCAGTTCGGTGTGCGGTGTGGCCGAAAACAGCCTTTGAGTCGTCCTCGGCCGGGCGTATGGGCGCACCCTAGGGCGATTCACCGGGCCGGTCATCACACTTGACTTATTTGATGCCACATTGGCCCGAGGAGCCCTCGGACGGCGGCCGGCCGGATTCCGCGCCCCGGAGGAATCCGGTGTGCGGGTCGGCGGCCCGCCGTGCGACCGTCCCCGCAGGTCACAGGTGTGCCTTCGGCGAGCTCACTGCGCTCTCCCCATCTCGAACGGGGGCACGCCCGGCTCGGAGCCGAGACCGTGGAGCACCATGGGCGCATGAACAGACGTACGGGCAAACGCCTCTCCCGGCTGCTGGTCGAGGCCGCCGGGTACGGCTCGACGGCTCGGGTGGAGGCGCTGATCGACGCGGGGGCAGATCCCGACGGCAGGGACACGGACGGCACCACCGCCCTGTACGTCGCCTCGGTCCAAGGGAACCCGGACAGCGTCCGGGCGCTGCTCGACGCCGGCGCCGACCCGAACGCGCACAGCGGTGGCCCCACGGACGGCACGCCCCTGTGCGCGGCGGCGTGCTGGGGACATGTGGAGACGGTGCGCGCACTGCTCGCCGGCGGCGCCGATCCGGGACTGCGCGAGGACGACGGAGCGGGGCTCTCCCCACTGGAGTGGGCGGTGCGCGAGGAGCACGAGGACGTCACCCGTCTGCTGCGGGAGGCGCTGCCGACGGCGGTCGACGGCACGTGATCGACACGGGCGGCCCGTCGCCGGAGCGCCGTGACGGATCGGCGGCCGACGCGGCCGGGCCCCGGCCGCGTCGGACCTATCCGGCCAGGGGGCGGCAGAGCAGGGCCGCAGGGCCCTGGCGGGCGGCGGCGCGGGTGGTGAAGGCGATGCCCGCCGCGTACTCGGTCGACAGGCACTGGCCCTTGAGGTGACCGAGGGCGTAGTCGCCACCCGGGTCGCCCGGAGGCCGGGCGTCGCCCCGGTCGAACCAGAGCGTACGGCCGGCCCCGGCCGGGAGGGCCGTACGGGCGGGGGCGCACAGGCCGGCCGAGACCCGGGATCCGCGCAGCGCGTACCCGATGAGGAACTGCCCGTTCGGGCACTGGAGCTTCGTGTACCCGGAAGCCCAGTCACCGCCGGGCGGGACGTACCGTTCGTCCCGGACGACGGTGTGGCCGCCCGTCGCGGCCCGCAGGTCGGACGTGGCGCACAGGCCCCGGCCCCCGGTGTGGCTCAGGCCGGCGATCCGGGAACCGTCGGGGCACACGCCCTTGCGCGCCCCGACGTCCCAGTCACCGGCGGCCCGGGTGAGCAGCGAGGCGTTGTGGTCCCTGTGGTCGGTGGTGAGTTGGTACCAGGCGGGGGTGGCGGGAACCGGTCCCGTGCGCCCCGGGGCGCCGAGGAGTGCGGACCAGGGGCCGGTGCGCCAGTCGCCCGCGTCGAGCACTCCGCCGCGTCGGCCCGTGTGGTCGTAGCGGAGCACCGCCCAACTGTCACCGCCCGGGGCGCCTTGGGCCGTGGTGCTCCAGCCGACCAACGGCCAGTACGCGAAGTCCGCGTCGGTGGCGGTCAGGTGGGAGGTGAGGTTCTCGAACCAGGCGCGCGGTGCGGCGCCGCTCTCGTCGGCGCCGATGCCGAACTCGCTGATCCAGACGGGGGCGGTGAAGTGCTTCCCCGTTTCGGCGGAGACGAAGAACGCCTGGTCGTACAGGGTCCGTTCCAGCTCGGCGCGGGTCATGTCCTGGTAGCGGGGGTCGTGGGTCTCCCCCATTCCGGTGGCGCCGCTGTGGTGTGGGCCGGTGTATCCGTAGAAGTGGGCGGAGTAGACCAGCTTCCCGGACACGGCGAGGGTGTGCGAGAGGGTACGGGCGGGGGTCAGGGTCGGACGGCCGTGCGGGAGGCCGTCGAGGGGGATGCCGGTCCAGTTGATGCCCTCGATGACGATGAGCAGGTCCGGGTTGGCCTCGGTGAGGATGCGGTCGGCGGCCTCCTGGGCGGCTGCGTGCCAGTCGTGGCCGTCCCCCAGGCCCCAGTTGGGGTCGTCGAGGACGTCGCGGCGCACCTCGTTGTAGAGGTCGGCGCCGACCACGCGCGGGTTGTCGCGGTAGCGGCGGGCGATGAACACCCAGTCGTCGGCCCACCGGGCGGTGGAGCGGCCGCTGTTCCAGCGTTCGTTGCCGTCGAGACCACAGCACCAACGCGTCGAGCCGGTGTGGTTGTTGAGGATGACGGCGAAGCCGGCGTCGGTGAGCGCGGCCACCACGGCGTCGTACACCTGGAGCGGGGTGCGGCCGCGCAGGGCCGGATTGGCGGCGACGGCGGTGTCCGGGACGGGGGCGGTCTCGTGGAGCATCTCGTTGGAGAAGGGGAGCCGGATGCTGTTGAGGCCGAGGGCCCGGAAGTCGGCGGTGAGGGTGGTCAGGGGCACCCGGTCGAGCCCGAGCGGGATGCCGTGGGAGTCCTGGCCGCTGTGGTGGGTGGCGGGATCGTCGCGATCCCCGGAGCCGGTCCAGGAGCCCTGGGCTCCGTCCCAGTTCCCGGAGCGCAGGCGGAAGCGGTTGCCTTCGGCGTCGACGATGTACCGGCCGCGCGTGGAGAGCGGCGCGGTCCACGTGCCAGCCTCCGCCGCCGCGCCGGCCGCCGGTGCGGGTCGGGTGGCGTGCGCCGGTGCGGGTCGGGTGGCGTGCGCCGGCGGGGCGGCGACCGCGAGCAGGAGCAAGCCGGGGACCAGGTGACGAGCCACCCGTAAAAGGCTGTTCATGTCGCTCCCGCCGGATCGGCCGCCCGGGACCGGGCGGTTGACGCGGTCAAGTTACCCGTGGGTCGCGACGGGGGGAAGTCGTTCGGCGGGAGCGGCCGCGCCGTGCCGGTCCGCCGCGCCGGCGGGTGGGTGCGCAGGCGCCCGGAGGGCGGGCGGGAGGCAGTACGCTCGGTCGCCGGTTCGTTTCGTTCGGTCATGTCCGGTTCCTGTCAACCGACGGCACCCGGCGCCACTCGTTTACGCACCCACACCCCCGCGAAACCGCCCCGCGTCGGGCCCGGCGCCTCTACCGTGCCCTCAGGGGTTGGGCACGACACCGAAGGGTGGGGCGCGGATGGACGACGAAGAAGACATGCGACTGGCGAGGATGACCCCGGAGATCTCCCGCCGCACCCTCGCGATGCTGCGCGGGCTCGCCGGGCTGGAGCCACCGGAACAGGTGCCGGAGGACGCCATGCTCGTCGCGGACGCGATCCTCGCCGAGCACGGCACGGACGGCTTACGGGTGCTGGTGATGACCCTCGCCGCCTGGGCGACGGCGCAGATCGAGAACGTCGCGGAGCTGAGCGAGCGCAGCCACGAGGCGGTGCTGGACGCGATGGAGCTGGCCTGCCTGGAAGCCAATGCCGAGGAGTGAGTCGCGGCCGGGCACGGCGATCGGCACGGCGACGAGAGCCGCCGGAATGGTTTCTTCCGCCACGGATCGGCCGAGGCTGTGAACAGCGCGCCGATCCCGGCGGCGCACGACGAGAGGAGATCGCGGTCACCCTCGGTGATCGTCCTGCGACGGATCGCCCGCCGGGCCCCGGCCGGGCTCACCGGGCCCCGATCCGCCGCGCGTGACGGTCACACCCTGGATCGGCGGAAGTCGGCGACACTGGGGGGAGCAGGAGCCTAGTGGGGGGTCGTGATCGGAGGCCGTCGTGAGCACACCTTCCCCCATCCGGATCGCCGCCGTCCTGTCCACCGAGCACCGTGGGCGGCTGATGTCGCACGCCCGCGAGGTCAATTTCCCCGAGAACGCGCGGATCTTCGACGAGGGCACCCGGGCGGACTCCTTCTGGATCGTGCGCTCCGGCACGGTGACGCTGGAGATCCCCGTACCCGGCCGCAGGCCCACACCCGTCCAGAGCCTCGGTCCCGGTGAGTTGGTCGGTTGGTCCTGGCTGTTCCCCCCGTACACATGGCAGCTCAGCGCCGAGGCGATGACCCCGGTAAGGGCGTACGAGTTCGACGGGACGACCATCCGCATGCTGATGGACGCCGATCCCGCGTTCGGGTCCTCGGTCGGGCACTGGGTCGGGCGGGTCCTCGCCATCCGGTTGCAACAGACCCGCACCCGGCTCATCGACCTGTACGCCCCGCGCACGGGCGCCACGCGCTGAGGTGACGGGACCGGGCGGCCGGGGGCGGGTGATACACCTGGCCGACCTCGTGTTCGAGGACGGTCACCCGGTCGTGCACGGCAACCGGGTGCGGTGACGGGCGGCCCGAACCCCTCGCACGGGCGTCAGCCCGTGTCGGCGCCGGCGCTCGACGGCGGGGCAGGGGCGGGTCCGAGGGTGGCGCCGGCCTTCCTTCAGGCCTCGTTCCGCGTGTTTCAGGGTTGTTTCAGGGGTGTCTTCGGCCGATTCGGCGGTTCGCTCCCCCACAGGTCAACACCTCGACATCGCTGCGGACTGCACTCATGCGATCACGATCAGTGACGTGAAACAGCGGTACGAACGGGCGTTCATGTTCGACATGGGCAAGACTCACGTCCGCTATCCGAAGCAACCACCCGAGGAGTGTTCGAAATGCGGTCCATCACCAGGAATCTGGGACTGGCCACCGGCGCCATGGCGCTCACCGCCCTCACCGCGCTGGTCGGCTCAGGAGCCGCCGACGCCGCACCCGCCGGCACGCAGAGCATGTACGCGCCCTCCGCGCTCGTGGTCAGCGTGACGGCCGGCGCGGACGCCGACCGGGGTACGGTGCTGCGCGCGGTGACGCTGGTGTGCGCGCCGCGGCCGAGCGGTACGCACCCGGACCCGGTCGCCGCCTGCGCCGAGTTACGCGCGAACGGGCGGGCGCTGGACGCACTCGCCAAACCCCGCGCGGACGCCGCGTGCACCAGGGAGTGGAACCCGATGACGGTCACCGCCGACGGGGTCTGGGAGGGGCGCCGGCTCAGTTACACGTACACGTTCGGCAATCCGTGCGGTCTGCGCAACAGCACGGGCGTCCTGTTCGGCATCTGAGCCCCGGTGCCCGGTCCGGGCGGCGTCGTGCGACCGCCGCCCGGGCTCACAGGGGGCTCCGGCCGTCCATGTTGAAGGCGTGTCCGGGACGGAACAGCCGCTTCGCGAAGAAGTGGCCGTGCTCGGCGGCCGTCCTGAACCACGGTTCGGCCTCGGGGAGTCCGTCCCGGAGGCTCTGCGGACCCGCGCGGACCAGGCGAACTCCCCTTCGCCGTCAGCCGAGTTCGAGACTCGCGACACCGTACAGTCCCGGCAGGTCGACCGTGGGCGCCGACCCCGTGTACATCCGGGCGGCCTCGAAGGTCGGGACCAGTCCCAGTGCGGCCACCAGGGCGGTGGCCGTCGGGTTCGCGTCGGGCACGTCCACGGCGATCTCCCCGCCGGGGGCGTGCTCGGCGAGCCGCCGCAGCAGGGCGGCGGCCACTTCGGGCGTGGCCGCGTAGAGGGGTCCCACGCGGGAGGCCCCGCTGCACGGCCGGACCACGCCGAGCCCCTCGATCCGACCGTCCCGGACGGCGGCGAGGGCCGTGCGGCCCGGCAGCCCCGTCCACGCGGACAGGAAGGCGTCGCGCGGTTCGGGGAAGAACCTCCGGTCGTAGGCGGCGAGTCGGGAGAAGGGAAGGGTGGCGGCGTCCACGACGCGCACCCCGCCGTCGTCCCCGGCCCGCGGCGCGCCCTCGTGGCGGACGTTGTTCCAGGCCGGACGGAAGCCGGACCTGCGGTAGTTGTCCTGCTGCTCGACGACTCCGTCCAACCCGACGAGGCGGCCGTCGAGTCGGCTCATCGCGGCGTTCCACAGCCGGATGCCGTAGCCCCGGCCGCGTAGGTGTGGGCGGGCGATGTAGAAGCCGATGAAGCCGAAGCCCGTGCCGTAGCGCACGGCGGAGACGCAGGCCACCGGTTCGCCGTCGAGCCGGCCGACGAGGAAGCCGTCGGGATCGGCGACCGCGAAGGCGAAGCGGTCGGTGTCACCCGGATTCCAGCCCTCCTCGTCGGCCCAGGCGCGGATCATTTCCATGTCGGCGGCGCTCGCGCCGCCGATCTCGAATCCCGTCATGCCCGGTGTTGTACCAGACGCGCGTACGGGGGTCAGCCCGCGCAGATCACGTCGTCGACCCGGATCGGCTGGGAGTCGAGTCGTACGTACGCGGTGAAGGTGTCGGTGTGCTCGGAGCCCCAGCCGGTGGTGACGGTCGCCCAGCCGACCCCGGCGGAAGCGGCGACCGTGACCGGTCCGACACCGATGTTGCGGGGCTGCCCCTGCGCGCAGAGCAGCACGTCGCTCTCGGGGTTGTCCCGCTGCTTGTCCTTCAGCACCTGCGAGACGCGATGCTCCCGGCCGTACCGGGAGGGGCCGTGCTTGCCGTAGAAGACGGTGAGGAAGCGGCTGATCTCGGCGGCCGAGTGCCGGTGCGGACCGGCGACGGCGGGGCCGGGGGCCGGGGCCGACGCGGGGACGGGGGCGGGGGCGGCGAGGGCCGGGGCCGGCAGCGCGAGCAGGGAGAGCAGGAGGGCGCCGGCGAGGCGGGGGGTGAGCGTCATGTCCGGCTTTGTAGCCGCCCGTCCGTACCCATGCGGAGGGACGCGGCCGGGCCTCACCCCAGTGGGGGCCGGATTCGGCCGAGAACCGCCCCTTTCGGCCGCAGGCGGGCCGACGCCCCGGTCGGGTGTGGAGGGTGGCCGGGCGGAATCCGGTCGCGTCGGGCGGTGGGCCGTACGTAGGGTCGCGGCATGGGGAAATCACTCGTCGCCGTGTTCAGCGGGGCAGGAATGTCCACCGATTCCGGGATTCCGGACTACCGGGGACCGCAGGGTCTGTGGCGGCGGGAGCCCGACGCGGAGAAGCTCGTGACCTACTCGTCCTACATGACCGATCCGGAGATCCGACGTCGCTCCTGGCTGATGCGCGCCGAGATCGGGGCGCTCGACGCGCGCCCCAACGCCGCGCACCTGGCCGTGGCGGCCTTGGAGCGCGGTGGTACGCCGGTGCGGGTCGTCACCCAGAACGTGGACGGACTGCACCAGCTCGCCGGGATGCCGGAGCGCAAGGTGTTCGAGCTGCACGGAACGGCACGGTCGGTGGTGTGCACCGGGTGCCGGGCCCGTTCCTCCATGGAGGAGGCGCTGGCCCGGGTCGCCGCGGGAGACCCGGATCCCGCCTGTCCGCTCTGCGGCGGGATCCTGAAGTCGGCCACGGTGATGTTCGGCCAGCGGCTGGACCCCGAGGTGTTGGGGCAGGCGATGGCCGTGGCGAAGGGGTGCGACGTGTTCATCGCGGTCGGCTCGACGCTTCAGGTGCAGCCCGCCGCCTCGCTGGCCGGGATGGCCGCGGAGGCGGGGGCCCGCCTGATCATCGTGAACGCGCAGGAGACGCCGTACGACTCGCTCGCCGACGAGGTGATCCGCGAACCGATCGGGACCGCCCTGCCGGCGCTCCTGGCGCGGATCGCCACGTAGTCCGCTTGCTCCCGCTACCCGGCGTCGGCCGCCCGCCGCATCTCCGCGACGTCGAGCTTCTTCATCCCGAGCATGGCGGCGACGGCCCGGGCGGCGCGGCCCGGGTCCGGGTCGCTGATCAGGTCGATGGCCTCGGTGGGGGTGACCTGCCAGGACACGCCGAACTTGTCCTTGACCCACCCGCAGGCCGACTCCTGTCCGCCGTCCCTGGTCAGGGCCTCGTAGTAGTAGTCCGCCTCCGCCTCGTCGGCGCAGGGGATCTGGAAGGAGATGGCCTCGGTGAAGGGGAACTGGGGGCCGCCGTTGAGGCCGATGAACCGCTGGCCGTTGATTTCGAACTCGACCACCATCACCTCGCCGGCCGGCCCGGGGCCGGCCTCGGTGTAGCGGCCGATCCGACCGATCCGGCCGTCCTTGAAGACGGACAGGTAGAAGTCGGCGGCCTCTTCGGCCCGGCCGTCGAACCACAGGCACGTGGTGAACGGGTTGCTGGTCATGACTGCCTCCAGAGTCGTGCGGTGAGGGACACGGTCCCGCACATACAGACCGACCTCGCGCCCGAAACTCATCGGTGGGCGCAGGACGGGTTCGCATCGCTCCGGATCTCACCCCTGCGGACCAGGCGCCGCCGGGGCGGACAGCAGCACATGGCGCCGTCCGCCGCCGCGCCGTCGCGGTCTGCCCGAGGACCGTCAGATCTCCAGATCGGCTTCGATCTTCTTCAGTTGGTGCCGAGCCATGGCGAGGTTCGCCCGCCCCCTGTCGAGCGCGAGATAGAGGAAGAATCCGCTGGACCCCCTCGCCTTCATGAGTCGGATCAGGTGGTACTGCCCGCCGAGGGTGATGAGGATGTCCTCGATCTCGTCCTGGAGTCCGAGCATCTCCATCGTGCGCACCTTGGCGCGCACCACGTCGGTGTTGCCCGCCGCGGCGACGGCCAGGTCGAGGTCCTTGCCCCCGCCGATGGTGCCGAGCGCCATGCCGCTGCCGTAGTCGACCAGCGCCGCTCCGATCGCGCCGTCGATGACGGTGGTGGCTTCCTTGAGGGCGGTTTCCACAGTGGCCATGAGAGGTTCCTCTTTCTTCGGTGACTGTCCGGGGTTCTGCTGTTCGTGTCAGTGGTCGGTGGGGGTGTGCGGCTCAGGTCGACGGAGCCTGGGTGGGCATCGGCGGCGCCACCGGGCCTCGTCGACCGAGGCTGTGCTCGATGAGCTCGGTGATGCGCAGGCTGGAGCGGCGGGCCTCCAGGTGGAGCCGGCCGACGTTGACGCGCGGTTCGGCGATCAGCGTGAGGACGGCCGCCTCGCCCGCCGCGTAGGTGGCGATGTAGCCGGACTCGCCGCGCACCAGCAGTTCACGGAAGCCGCCCTGGCCGGTGCTGTCGCTCAGTCGCCGGGCGACACCGAGTGCGGCCGCGGTCAGGGCCGCGACGGACTCGGCCTCGGTGGCGGCGCTGTCGTGGGCGAGCACAAGACCGTCCACGCTCGCCGCGAGGGCACCGGTGAGTTGGGGGAGGCGGGCCCTCAGCCGCCGGAGTTCGGCGAGTATCTCGGCCTCGGCCTCGGCGTTCACCATCGCCGTGCTCATGTCGGCCTTCCTCCTTTCGGGCTGTCTCCGCTCGGAGCGGTCGGTGCGCAGAACCGGTCGCAGCGGGAGCCTCACAGGCTTGCCTCCAGTGCGTCGCGTAACCGGCGGAGCAGGGCCACGTCCGGGGATTGGGCCTGGGTCATCCAGTCGGGCAGGGGTGTCTCGGCCATGGGTATCGGGGCCGGTGCGTGCGGGGTCTCCACGAGGCCGGCCGCCGCGAGTCTGCGAACGTCGAGCAGGGTGTGGAAGGCCGGTCGGCCGAGCACCCACGCGAGGTCGGCGGGGGTCCGTCTGCCGTCCGCCTGGTGGAGCAGGAGGCGTTGCCTGGCGGTGATCGTCTGTCCGGGCGCGGCCTGACGGGGTATCACGGGTGCGGTGTCCAGCAGCGGGTAGGGCCAGACGGCGTCCAGCAGTTCTCGGCGGCGGCGGGTCTCCCGCTCGACGGCGGCCGCGGGTACCGAGCGCACGGAACCGATCCAGTGGGTGGCGCCGCGGCGGAACCGGGACGGGCCGCTGCCCGGCGACAGTGCGAAGAACGCGGCGTCGAAGATCGCGGCGAGGTGGCATATCTCCAGCTCGCCGCCCGCCAGGCCGCCGCTGTCCACGAGGTAGCGGGCGACCTGGCGGCGGGCTCCGGCCTGGTTCACGGCGTCGTTCCAGCGCTCGGGGGCGAGGCCGCCACCGGTGGTGAGCAGTACGTCGAGTCCGGGGGTGGAGGGGCTCTCGGCGTGCACGACGCGGCCGTCCTCCAGGAACAGGGTGCCCCGGTCGCGGAGCAGGGCGCCGGTCGCGCGTTCGGCGGCGAGGCGGGTCAACAGGGGAGACACTTCCACAGGGTTGGCGGGCAGGGTCGGGGCGTTCATCTGAGCACCAGCCCTTCGGCCAGTGCGCGGAGTCTGTGTCGGGCGAGGGCGAGGTTGCCGTCGGCGCGGTCGAGCCAGAGGTGCAGGAACACGCTGCTGTCGAAGCTCGTCTCGACGAAGCGCAGCACGTGGTAGCCGCTGCGGGTGGTGACGATCAGGTCCTCGACCGGCGGGCCGGCGAGGTCTGACTGGCCGGCTCCCCCGGTCTCGGGGGCGAAGGATTCGTACTCGGCTGCCGCCCGGGCCAGTTCGGCGGTCTCGGCGGCGGTGGTCTCGTGGTCTCCGACCGGCGAATCCCCTGCGGTGCCGAGGGCCAGTCCACTGCTCCAGTCCACGAGGGAGGCCCCCCGTGCACCAGGCAGGGCCATGGCTTCGAGCAGACATTCGTCGATCCCGGGCACGCGGGCTCCCCTCCCGGCCAGACGTGCTGGGTGCACGGTCGTACGGCGCGACAGGAGGGAACTTACTCAAGTTCCACACGGCGAAAGGGGGTTCTGGCATTTTCCGCTGGAACATGCGCGATAGCTCGTGACAGCCTGGCCGGAACGCGTCGCATTTTGATCAAGAAGCGAACAGGAGAGCGTCAATACCTCGCACGACGCCATCCTCGCACCGCCCCCACGCCCCGGTCAGTCCGTCGGCCGAGCCGGGAGCAGACGCTTCACCATCGCCTCCGGGAGGTCGTCGACCGGGTACGGGTCCAACGGACTCGGAACCGTCAGGTCGTCCACGATCAGGCCCGGCATCGCGAAGTACAGCACTCCCGATTCCGGCGCATGGTCGGATTCCCGGGGCGGGTACGGGAACTGGCGGACACGGCGGGCTCCGGGCCCTCCCCACCGGCCCCTCCCCCGTGTCACCCTGCCGGTCATGGAGCGGATCATCGAGGAGATACGCGAGGACCTGGACCGCCGGATCGCCGTGGCGGCGGACCGGCTCGCCGACCGCACGCTGACCGAGGACCCCGCGTACGCCGCCCTGCTGGGGCGGACCGAATTGCGCGAACGGATCCACCATCACCTTCGTCAGGCCGTCGACGGCCTGGTCCGCGGCTCCCGAGGCCTCCCGGTGGACCTCTCCGACGCCCGGGCCATCGGCGCCCTGCGGGCCGAACAGGGACTGCCGCTCGCCTCCTTGCTCCGCGTCCACCGGCGCGGCGGCCGGCTGCTGTGGCAGACCCTCGGCGAGGCGGTGGCCGCGCACGACCGGGCCGCGCTGCCCCGACTGTTGCCGGGCGCGGCCGCGCTGTGGGACGTACTGGAGCAGATGGCGGACGCCGCGTCGGACGCGTACCGCCTGGCCGAGTCCCCCCGCGCCGAGCGCGACCGGGAACTCAGGGCGTCCCTGCTGGACGCGCTGCTCGACGGCACCGGGGATGCCGCCGAGGCCGCGGCCCGGTTGGGGCTGCCCGCGCGGGGCCGGTTCGCGGTGATCGTGCTGGCGCCGCCCGGTCTCCCGGAGGTCGGCCCGGAGCCCGTCGCGCCGCGCGTGCTGTGGCGCAACCGTGCCGACGGGGAGACCGGCCTCGTGGAACTGGGCCACCGCCCACTGGAGTCCGTACGGGAGTTGCTCGCCCCCTCGGGCGTACGGGCCGGGGTCAGCCCCGTCGTGGAGGAGGTCACCGACCTGGCACGCGCCCGCCGGCTGGCGGTCCTCGCGCTGCGCGCCTCCCCCACCTCGGCCGGTCCGCTCGTCGCGCTGCTGGACGAGCGGCTCCCGGCGGCGCTGGTGGCGGGTCAGCCCGAACTCGCGGGCCGACTGCGGAAGGTGGTGCTGGGTCCGGTCCTGGCCCTGGCCCCGGAGGACCGCCGGGTGCTGCTGACCACCCTGGGCACCTGGCTGACCTGCCAGGGTTCGACCACGTACGCCGCCCAGCGGCTGTACTGCCACCGCAACACGGTCTCCAACCGGCTGCGCCGTCTGGAGCAGTTGACCGGCCGCTCGCTCTCCGACCCGGCTCATGTGGTGGAGCTGGCCCTGGCGCACGCGGCGGTGATCCGGCACGCCTCGGCGGAGAAGATCGTATTCCAGCCAAAGCCGCAGGAGCACCCCTCTGCACCCGAAGGACCCAACTGACCTTACCCACCGGGGATTTCCGCCCTGTAATGGAGGGTCGATTTTCAGCCGATCCGACCTCACGGCCTACCCGGCGGCCACCGGCCGTGTACAAGGCTCGGTCATGTTCCGACCCCCACGCACCACCGGGAGAGACCATGGCGCACACCCCCGCCGACCCCGCGTCCCACACCCCCGAAGCCGCCCGGACGGCCGCCGATCTGGCAGCCGCCCAGGAGCGCGAGACACGGCTCCGGGCGGCCCACGAGTTCTACGCGGCGGAACTGGAGCACGACCGGGTGGTCGCGCTCCGCGCCGAACTGGAGCTGCTGCGCGCCGCCGCGCCGCAGGCCTGAGTCAACGCCCGACCTCGGTGGGGCCGACCGGCTCGGCCGGCTTCGCCGACTCCAGCAAGTAGGGGACGTCGATCACCGCGACACCCGGCGTGAACAGCAACCGGGCCTTCAGCCGGAGCGCGTTCTGGTTGTGCAGGGGCTGCTCCCACCAGTGCCCCACCACGTACTCGGGAATGACCACCGAGAGCATGTCCGTCCCCTCCGCGGCCGCCAACTGCTGCACGTACTCCAGGACCGGCCCGACCACATCGCGGTACGGCGAGTGCAGCACCTTGAGCGCGACCCCCGGGTCGTGCCCGGCCCAGGCCTCGCGCAGCCGCCGCGCGTCCTGCGCGTCGGGCGCGACGCTGACCGCGGTGAGACTGTCGGGCCGCAGGGCCTGCGCGTAGCCGAGCGCCTTCAGTGTCGGGGCGTGCACGGAGGAGACCAGCACCACCACGTGGTGGCGGGAGGGCTTGCGCGGCCTGACACCGGGGGCGACGGCCACCTGCTCGGCGACGGTGTCGTAGTGGCGCCGGACCCCCCTCATGCCGACGAACAGCAGCGGCATGGCGATGACGACCAACCAGGCGCCGTGGGTGAACTTGGTGATGAGGACGATGACCAGCACCAGGGCGGTCATGGCCGCGCCGACCGCGTTGATGGCGAGCCGGCGGTGGATGTGCACCCGTTCTCCCCTGGCGGTGTCGGGCGAGTCGAGTTCGCGCCTCCAGTGCCGGACCATGCCTGACTGGGACAGGGTGAAGGAGACGAACACGCCGATGATGTAGAGCTGGATGAGGCGCGTCAGTTCGGCGTCGAAGGCGACGATCAGGGCGATGGCGGCCAGCGCGAGCAGCACGACGCCGTTGGAGTACACGAGCCGGTCGCCGCGGTTGAAGAGCTGGCGCGGCGCGTAACGGTCCTTGGCGAGGATCGAGGCGAGCATCGGGAATCCGTTGAAGGCGGTGTTCGCGGCGAGGATCAGCACCCCGGCGGTGACGGCCTGGAGCAGGTAGAAGAGGAAGTGCCAACTTCCGAAGGTGGCCCGGCCGATCTGCGCGAGCGCGGTCGAGGTGGGCGTCCCGGGGGCGAGGCCCAGTTCCGTCGGGTCGGCCGCGACGTGCACCTGGTACGTCATGGCGAGGAAGGTGATCCCGAGGAACATGGTCACGGACAGGACGCCCATGACCGCCAGCGTGTTCGCGGCATTGCGGCTCTTGGGCTTCCGGAAGGCGGGGACCCCGTTGCTGATGGCCTCGACGCCGGTCAGCGCCGTACAGCCGGAGGCGAAGGCGCGCATCACGAGCAAGACCAGGGCCAGGCCGGTGAACGTCTCGGTCTCGATGATGGGCAGGGAGGCGGACTCGGCGCGGATGGTGGCGCCGGTCGCGATCCGTACAGCGGCGACCGCGAACATCACGTAGATGACGAGCACGAAGCCATAGGTGGGGATGGCGAAGATCCGGCCCGATTCCCGCACGCCGCGCAGGTTCATCAGGGTCAGCAGCACCACGAAGCCGACCGACAGCACCACTTCGTGGTCGCTGAGCGAGGGGATGGCGGAGGTGATGGCGGCGACGCCGGAGACCACCGAGACGGCGACGGTCAGTACGTAGTCGACGAGGAGCGCGCTGGCGGCGGTCAGCGCCGCCGTCGGGCCGAGGTTCTCGGAGCTGACGATGTAGGCGCCCCCGCCGCCGGGATAGGCGTGGCAGGTCTGCCGGTAGGAGGCGACGACCACGATCATCAGGAACACGATGGCGGCTGCCGCGTACCAGGTGAGGTGGAGCAGCGTCACGCCGCCGAGGGCGAGGATCAGCAGGATCTCCTCGGTGGCGTACGCCACCGAGGAGAGCGGGTCGCTGCAGAAGATGGGCAGCGCGAGCCGCTTGGGAAGCAGGGTCTCGCCCAGGCGTGCGGTGTCGAGCGGTTCACCGACCAGCACGCGTTTCGCATTGATACGCCTCATTCAGGCATGATCGGTCAATCCTTGTCCGGTTCGCCCGCTCTGGGGGTTGTGTCGCCTGCCGTGCTCACATCTTCGCGGCCGCGCTGCGAATGGCCTCGCGGATGCGGAAGTAGGTTCCGCAGCGGCAGATGTTGGCGATGGCGTCGATGTCCTCGTCGGTGGGGTCGGCCGTCCGCCGCAGGAGCGCCACCGCGGCCATGATCTGGCCGGGTTGGCAGAAGCCGCACTGGGCGACATCGTGTTCGAGCCAGGCCTCCTGCACCGGGTGCAGGTCGTCCCCCTCCGCCAGACCCTCGATGGTGGTCACCGTCCTGCCGGCGCAGGCGGACACGGGCACCACGCACGGACGGATGTCCGTGCCGTCGAGGTGGCTGGTGCAGGCCTTGCAAACATCCACGCCACAGCCGTACTTGGGGCCGCGTACGCCCAGCATGTCGCGGAGCACCCACAGCAGGGGCAGATCGTCGGGCGCGTCGACGGTGACGCTCCGCCCGTTGACGGTGAAGGTGTGCGAGGGCACGGGCGGCGCTCCTGGGGTGGTGGCGAGAACGAGGGCGGGAGACGGAAACGGGTACGGGGGGCACGGCACTGGGCCGTCTCTTCCGGATCTTGCCTGACCCGCGCCGACCGGCAAGATCCGAAAGAGACGGCCTAGCGGGGGTACGGCGTGAAATCCACGTCGAAGTCGAGCGGGAAACTCCGTGGCTTCCTGCCGGTGGCCCGGGCCCAGGCGTTGGCGATCGCCCCGACGGCGGCGGGCACCCCGAGTTCGCCGGCGCCGCCCGGTTCGGTGCCGGTCGCCGGGAACACGAAGACCCGTACGTCCTTCGGGGTGTCGCGCTGCCTCGCCCAGTGGAACTGGCTGTAACTGCCCTCCAGGGGAAGCCCGTTGTCGAGGTGTAGTCCGGCGCGCAGGGTGGTGGAGAGGGCGTCGGTGAGACCGCCGATCATCTGGGCCTCCAGCCCGCGCGGGTTGACGGGCAGGCCCACGTCCACCGCGATGACGGCTTTGGTGACGCGGACGTGCTCCGGGTCGCGGGTGTCGATCTCGACCAGGCAGGCGGTGCGCGACTTGTACTCCTCGTGGAAGGCGATGCCCTGTGCGCACCCGGCCGGCATCGGTCGCCCCCACTCCCCCTCCCGCGCGGCCTTGTCGAGCACCGCCCGCTGGGCGTCGGTCTTCAGGAAGGCGCGGCGGAAGCCGTACGGGTCCTTCCCCGTTCGCGCGGCCAACTCGTCGACCACGATCTCCTCGGCGCCTCGTGTGTTGGCGGAGTACACCGAGCGCCACGAGCCGGTGGGGACTCCCGTCGGGACCTCGGTGAGCGTCTGGGTGGTGAGCCCGAAGTGGTACGGGGACTTGATCGTGGTGTGGAACAGGGTCTGGGCGAGGGTGGCGTTGCCGAGGCCGAGCGGCAGGTTCGCGGCGGTGGCGGTGATGATCTCGCCGAGGCCGTGCCGGAAGTCCGTCTCGGCGGCTGCCACCCGGTGCTCGAAGGTGAGCACCTCGCCGAGGGCGTGGGTGGCGCGGATCTTGTGGTGGGTGGCCGGTCGCATCCGACCGTGACGGGTGTCGTCCACCCGCGTCCACATCAGGCTCACCGGGCGGCGGCAGGCCTTGGACACCCGGGCGGCCTCCAGGGCGGCGTCGAAGAAGAGGCGCCGCCCGAAGGATCCGCCTGCCTGGACCACGTGCACGGTGACCTTGTCGAGGGGCAGTCCGAGTTCGGCGGCGATGGTCTGGCGGGCCACGATCGGGGACTTGAGCCCGGACCAGATCTCGGCCCGCCCGTCCCGTACGTCGGCCACCGCCGAGTTGGTCTCCATCGGGGCGTGGCCGACGAAGGCGAAGTCGAACTCGGCGTCCACGTACGGGGTGAGCAGCGGCGGTACCAGCAGCGGCGGGGTGGCGGCGCGGAGCTTCGTCCGTACCTGCGCGTCGGAGAGCCGGTCGGCGGGGCCGGGTCCCCATTCGACGCGCAGGGCGGCCTTGGCGTCGAGTGCTTGCCCGAAGGTCTCGGCGACGACGGCGACCCCGGTGGGGATCGTGACCACGTTCAGGACTCCGGGCATGGCCTGGACGTCGGCGAGGTTGGCGACGCCTCGGACGCTGCCGCCGAGGGTGGGTGGTCGGCGCACCACACAGGGTTTGGCGCCGGGCACGTCGAGGTCGAGGGTGTAGCGCAGGGCTCCGGTGACCATTGCGCGGGCGTCGACGCGGCTGGTCGGCCGGCCGACGAGGGTGTGCCGGGCCTGGGGTTTCGGGGTGGCACCGAGGACGACCAGGCCGGGCGCGGCGGCGGCAGCGGCGAGGCCGCCGTAGTCGGCGGTGCGCCCGTCGGGGGCTCGGACGACGCCGTTCGCCGTGGTCAGGGTGGCGGCGGAGAGCTTCCAGCGGGCGGCGGCAGCGGCGACGAGCCGGGCCCGGGCGGTGGCGGCGGTCTGCCGGACGGGCCCGTAGAGGGAGCGGATGGCGTTGGAGGAGCCGGTGAGCTGGTTGAACAGCAGTTCGGGCCGGGCGTCGTCCAGTTCCACCCGGACGTGGGCCGGTGGGGCGTCCAGTTCCTCGGCGACGAGCATGGCCACGGCGGTGGTGAGGCCTTGACCGACCTCTTCCCGGGGCAGTCGGAAGCGGATGGTGCCGTCCGCCTCGACGGCGAGGGCCAGCAGGGCGGACGTGGGTGCCCCGGCCAGGATGAACAGGTCGCCGAGGTCCACCAGGTCGGCGATGGCGGGCAGGCTCGGGATCACCGCGTGGGCGGGCTGCGGGGCGAGGGAGTCGACGCCGGCGCGAGTGACGAGGGCGAGAGTCGGCGCGGCGACGAGGTGGGTGAGGAACGAGCGCCGACTCCGTCCCGTGTCGCCGCGTTGCCCGGTGTCGCGGCGTTGCCCCGTGTCGCCGCGTTGCCCGGTGTCGCCGCGTTGCCCGGTGTCACGGCGTTGCCCGGTTTCGCCGCCCATACCACTCATGTCCCCGTGGCCCCTGTCCCGCGCGGCCCGCGCAACGGACCTCCCCCGACTCATTGCCGACACGTAGCGTAGCGATCACCGGGTGCGAGGGGAACCCGCTCCGGGGGCGGGCGGGCGCGCCGCACGCCGGCGGCGAGAGGTCCTTCGTTCGGGGGTACCTCGCGCGTCACGGCGAACGGGGGCCCTCGGGGACACAACGGCCTTGTTCGCTCGCACACTTCGGCCGCACGCTCGACCGGACTCTCCCCGGGGGCCGATTTCCGGCCGGGTCCCGCCACTCGGGCACGGCCCCTCCGACGCGGGTCCGCCCCAGGGACGCCGGAAGGGTTGACCGGATTCGTTCGCACAGCCTCGGCGCGTCCGGGAGGCCGCGAGCATATGCCCCGGGCAAGGCTCTAACAGATGTTGCCAAACCGCTTACGACCCCCCGCCGGCTGTGCCACAGTCGATGCCGGTCCTTCTTTCAGACCTGGCCGTGCCGCGCCTGTATCGGAGTCCTCATGCCGTCCCATCTCTACGCGGACCGTCCCGCGCAGCCTCCCGAGCCGGGACCGGTGGACGCCCTGATCTCACAGACCCGGCGACTGCGGGGCGAGGTGAACGCGGTGCGCCGCGACGCGGTCGCGGACGACGACGACGCGCGGGGCCGCTGGCAACGGGCGCTGTGCGACCTCGCCGTGCACCACCTCGACGACCTCGGCCGGCACCTCGGCCAACTCAAGGAAGGGTTGCCGCCCGCACCCGAGGAGCTCGTCGAGCTCCCGCGAGGGGCGCCCGACACCCTGCCCGAGGAACCGCCGACCCGGGTCGGGAGCGCCGAGTGGAACCTGCTCACCGACGCGGTGACCTGGTCCGAGGAACTCTTCCAGATCTTCGGCCGGTCCCCCGAGGCGGGACCGTTGCCCCTCGACGAACTGGGGTCGACCCTGTTCTCCGAGGACCAGCCGGCCCTGACCGCGATGGTCACCGACTGCCTGGTGGACGGCAAACCGATCGACGGCGAGTTCCGCATCGTCCGGGCCGACGGCCGTGTCCGGACGTTGCACATGAGGGGCGAGCCGGTACTCGACTCCGACGGCTGCACGGCCTCCATGTGGGCCGTGCTGCGGGACGTGAGTGAACTGCGCCGAAGCCAGCGCGCGGTGCGCGAGTCGCACGACTCGCTGCAACGCCGCCGGGACATCGCGCAGACCGAGCACCGGCTGGCGGTCGAGCTGCAGGAAGCCGTGCTCCCCCCGTGGCGCGGCTCCCTGCGGTTCCCGCACGACAGCACCGGCGCGCTGGACGTCGCCGCGCGCCACCTGCCCTCCACGACCGGCGCGCCGATCGGCGGGGATTGGTATGACGCACTCGAACTACCCGACGGCCGTTCGCTGTTGACGGTCGGCGGCCTCACGGGACACGGGGTGGCCGCCACCTCCGGGATGGCGATGCTCCTCGGCGCTCTGCGCGGGATGGCGATGGCCGGGATCGAGCCGGGCCCCCTGATGGGCTGGCTCAACCAGCTCCTGGACACCTCCGCGCAACCGGCGCTCGGCTCGGCCGTCTGCTGCCGCTACGATCCCGCCCGCCGACTGCTGTCCTGGGCCCAGGCCGGACACCCCGCCCCCCTGCTGTTCCGTCGCGGCCGCGGGCGCTCCCTGCGACCGCCGGAGGGCGTGCTGCTGGGGGCGCCCCCCGGCGCCGTGTACGGGCAGGCCGAGGAACGACTGGAGGCCGGCGACGTACTCGTCCTGCGCACGGACGGGCTGACCCCGAGCGGCTTCGGGCTCGCCGAAGCGGACGGTACCGAGCGGCTGTTGGCGCTCGCGCCGGAGCTCGCCACGGCCCGGTCGGCGCAGGAGTGCCTGCGGGTGGTCACCGAGGAGTTCGGCGAGCACGAGCGCGACGGCGACGCCGGCGTGCTGGTCGCCCGGGTCGGAGCGTAGGGGCGTCCGGACAGGGCCTCCTTCGTTTCCTTCAGGGCCGCGCCCCGGGCGCGGCCCTTCCCGTGTGCCCGCGGCAGTGGGTGCGGCCTCGTACGCCGGCCCCGACGCCTGCGGCGCGGACCTCACACCGGCCTTGGTGCCACGGGGCTGTTCGGCAGGGCCGACTCGATCTCCTGGCGCAGGTCCTCGATGCGCGCGTACCCGGCGTACTGGCCGGTGAGGCGGTACATCTCGCGCAGTCGGTCCCATGTCCGGTGCGAGGAGGTCTCGTTCATCGAGACCAGGGCCAGGCGGGCGTAGCGGTCGGCCTGTTCCGGGTCGTCGGCGATGAAGCAGGCCGAGGCCATGGAGATGTAGTCGAAGATCTGAGACCGCTGGTGCCCCTGCGCACGCAGCCGCAGCGCCTCGTGGGCGTGCCGCTGGGCGATCGGCGCGGCCGAGGGGTCGTGGTCGGCGAGGGTGCGGAAGGCCAGGGCCTGCATGCCGTGCAGATCGGCCTCGTCGAAGTGCTGCATCCAGGACGGAGGCGGCACGTCGCCCTTGTCGGAGACGAACAGGTCCTCGGCCTCGCCCAGGGTGCGCCGCATGGCCTGCCCCTTGCCCATGGCGGCCTGGGCCCAGGCCTCGATGGTGTGGAGCATGGCGCGCGTGCGCGGCAGGGTCTGCTCCCCGGAGCCGGACTGCGCCAGCTTCATCAGGTCGAGGGCCTCGTTCGGCCGACCGAGGTGGACCATCTGTCGGGCGGCCCGGGACAGGGCCTCGCCGGCGCGCGGCCGGTCGCCGCCCTCGCGCGCCGCGTGGGCGGCGATCACGAAGTACTTCTGCGCGGTGGGTTCGAGACCGACGTCGTGCGACATCCAGCCCGCCAGGACCGCCAGGTTGGCCGCCACCCCCCACAGTCTGCGCTGGAGGTGGTCGGGGTGGCGGTAGGCGAGCATGCCGCCCACCTCGTTGAGCTGGCCCACGACGGCCTTGCGCTGGAGTCCGCCACCCCTGGAGGCGTCCCAGGCGCGGAACACCTCGACGGAACGCTCCAGTGCCTCGATCTCCTGGGAACCGATGGGGGCGGCCTCGTAGCGGTCGTAGCCCGCCTGGTCGGCCTGGTAGGCGTTGTCTCCGAAACGCTGCGCGTCCTTGGCGGCGGGATCGGTGTGCAGCCATTCGTACATGGCGTTGCTGAGGGCTGTTCCTGCGGTGAGCGCGACTCCCGCGCCCATCAGGCCGCGACGGTTGAGCATGAGGTCCATTCCCGTGAATTCGGTGAGGACCGCGGCTGTGCGTTCGGGCGCCCAGGGCACTCCGTCGGGGTTCTCCTGCGCCCCGTCGGGCTGCCGTTTGGAGGTGCGCCGCTGCCGTACGAACCCGAGGTCCTCAATGGTCACGACACGACCGAGCCGCTCGGTGAACAGTGCTGCCAGTACCGTGGGCACCGGTTCGCGCGGGGTCTCCCCCATGTCGATCCAGCGCCGCACCCGCGAGGTGTCGGTGGCCAGTTGGTGGTGACCCATGGCCGCCGCCTGCCGATTGACCATCCTCGCCAGTTCGCCCTTCGACCAGCCGGCCAGGCCGAACAGGTCGTTCAGACGGGTGTTTGGACCTTTGCTCACGTCAAGCCCCCAGGTTCTCGGCTGAGTTGACAGTAGCCCCCCGTCAGATGCCCAGCGACTATTCGCCAGGCTTCGCCAGGGCACGCAAGATGGTCCGCCACCCACGCTCGGGTGTCAGGTAGGAATGCGCCTCCCCGACCCGGTCACCGACGGAACTCCCCAGGGTGAAGCACGGGATCCGGCGGGGCGGCGTACGCAACTCGTCGGCGCACGAAGGGAACTGTAAACGCCATGTACGCAGCAACGACCTCCGTGTCCGCACCGGTCCGGCCGCACCGTACGCTCCCGGCCGGTGGCGGCCCCTACCTCGAACCCGGCCGCCCGGCCAACCTGCCCCAGGGCGCCCTTCGGACCCGGCGGATGCCGGGCACCGGGACCCAGCCGCCGAGCGGGAGAATCGACCTCTCGGGGCCGCAGGGGGCGCAGTTGCGCACCGCGCTCGCCTCGGTGCAACGGATCTGTCCGGAGTTCGCACCCGTGCAGGTGCTGCGTCGCAGCGGTCGCTCGGTCCTCCTCGTGGGCACCACCGGGCGGATGACGGCCGTCGCGAAGGTGTTACTGGACCATTCGCCCGAATGGCGCGAGCGGTACCGGCACGAAATAGCTGCGTACCGGACGTTCGTCCGCAACCGTCCGCCGGTCCGGGTGCCCCGCCTGATCGCCGCCGACCCGGAGAACTGCGTACTCGTCGTGGAGCGGATGGCGGGCCGGGTCGCCGCGCTCCAGCGGCACCCGGTGGAGGCCCCGCCGCGGGCCGACGTCCGGGCGGCCCTCGGGGCGGTGTGCCGGGTGAACCAGTGGCGTCCGGCGCCCGAACTGTTCGGACACCCGATGGACTACGCCCGGCGGATCACCCGTGATCACGAGCTGGGGTTGCTGACCGACCGGGACTTCGGGGACCTGCAGAAGCTGCTGCACGGCCTGAAGCTCGCCGGCACCCCGTGGCAGTTCAACCACGGTGACGCCCTGCTGTCCAACCTGCTGCTGTCCCCCGCCGGTCCGGTGCTCCTCGACTGGGAACACGCGGGCTGGTACCTGCCGGGCTACGACCTGGCGACCCTGTGGAGCGTGCTGGGCGACGCCCCGGCCGCCCGCGGTCAGATCAGCCGGCTGGCGCAGCAGCAGGGTCCCGCGGCGCGGGACGCCTTCCTGGTCAACCTGATGCTGGTGTTGACGCGGGAGATCCGGATGTCCGAGACGGCGGTGCAGCGCTCGATGTCGGCGCCCGCCCCCGCCCAGTCGACGCCGGCGGGCTCCCTGTCCTCGGGCGAGGAGCAGCGCCTGCTGCTGCGACGGTTGCACGACGACTGCGGGATGGCCCGCAGGGCGGTGCGCGCGGCGGTCGGCACGCGCTGACGCGGACGGTCGCGCAGGGAGGTCCCACGGCGGTCACCGCCGTGGGACCTCCGCGCGTCCGGGGTCGGTGGCGGATCGCCCCGGGGAAGGTGGCGGGTCCTGCGGGAAGCGGCGGCGGGTCGTGCGGGAAGCGGCGGCGGATCGTGCGGGAAGCGGCGGCGCCGGATGCCTTGACTTCACATGATCCCCCGAAGACCTTTTCTGACTCGGCATCAGACATGCCGGACACGCCCGCTTCCCCGACCCGCTGGAGCCTGCCATGTCCGCGAGCCCCGATCCCGCACGCCCCGCCCTGCCCTCCCGCCGGACCGTCCTCGCCGGGACCGGAGCCGGCGTACTCGCCGCCACCGTGCTGCCGGGGGCCGTCGCCCGGGCCGCCGACGGCGATCCGCTCGGCGAGTACGACGTCGTCGTGGTCGGCTCCGGCGCTTCCGGAATGACCGCCGCGCTCACCGCCGCCGGGCGGGGTCTGAGCGTACTGGTGGTCGAGAAGGCCCCCACCTTCGGCGGGTCGGCCGCCCGGTCGGGCGCGGGCATCTGGTTGCCGAACAACTCGGTGATCCTGGGCGCCGGTGTGCCCGACACTCCGGCGAAGGCCGCCACGTACCTCTCGGCGGTGGTGGGGCCCGAGGTGCCGGCGGACCGACAGCGGGCCTTCCTCGCCAACGGCCCCCGGATGCTGGACTTCGTCATGGCGAACAGCCCGTTGAGGTTCCGTTTCATGGACGGCTACAGCGACTACTACCCGAACCTGCCCGGCGGGCTGCCCAACGGCCGCTCCATCGAGCCCGACCAGATCGACGGCAACGTCCTCGGCGCCGAACTGGCCCGCCTGAACCCGGCGTACATGCCGGTGCCGGCCGGGATGGTCGTCTTCAGCCAGGACTACAAGTGGCTCAACCTCGCGGCCGTCAGCGCCAAGGGCCTGGCGGTGTCCGCGGAGTGCCTGGCGCGCGGCACGAAGGCCGCGCTGCGCGGGGAGAAGCCGCTGACCATGGGCCAGGCCCTCGCGGCCGGGCTGCGGGCCGGCCTCCAACGGGCGGGGGTCCCGGTGTGGTTGAACAGCCCCCTGGTGGACCTGGTCCAGGAGGGCGGGGCCGTCACCGGCGTGGTGGTGGAGAAGGAGGGCGTACGGGGTACCGTGCGGGCGCGCAAGGGCGTGATCATCGGCTCGGGCGGCTTCGAGCACAACGCGCAGATGCGGGCCCAGTACCAGCAACAGCCCATCGGCACCCAGTGGTCGGTCGGTGCGAAGGAGAACACCGGCGACGGGATCCGCGCGGGGCAGCGCGCCGGCGCGGCGCTGGGGTTGATGGAGGACGCCTGGTGGGGGCCGTCGATCCCGTTGCCCGGTGAGCCGTACTTCTGTCTGGCCGAACGGACCCTGCCGGGCGGGCTGATCGTCAACGGGAACGGCTCGCGGTTCGTCAACGAGGCGGCGCCCTACAGCGACGTGGTGCACGTGATGTACGAGAAGGATCGGGGAGCGGTCGGCTCGCACATACCGGCCTGGCTGATCGTGGATCAGAACTACCGCAACAAGTACCTGTTCAAGGACATCCTGCCGACCTTCGTCTTCCCCGACTCCTGGTACCAGTCGGGCGCGGCGAAGAAGGCGTGGACCTGGGACGCGCTGGCCCACCAGATCGGGGTGCCCGCCGGTGCGCTGCGCTCGACCCTCAACCGCTTCAACGCGCAGGCGTGGAGCGGGAACGACGCCGACTTCCATCGGGGTGACACGGCGTACGACCACTACTACACGGACCCGAACGTCCAGCCGAACTCGTGCCTGGCGCCGATCTGGGCGCCGCCCTTCCACGCCTTCAAGATCGTGCCGGGCGACCTGGGGACGAAGGGCGGCATCGTCACCGACGCCCGGGCGCGGGCCCTGCGGGCCGACGGTTCGGTGATCCGGGGCCTGTGGGCGGCGGGCAACGCGAGCGCGGCGGTGATGGGGCACAGCTACGCGGGGGCCGGATCGACGATCGGCCCCGCGATGACGTTCGGGTACGTGGCGGCGAACGACATCGCGGACGCCTGAGGCAGGGCACGGGGCCGCCTGCCCGCTGCCGGCCGGGCCGGGGCGCCGCGGCGGGCGGCCGGAGGTCAGCCCTGCTGGAAGAGCTCGGCCGGGAGCGGCTTCAGGAGGGCGTAGAGGTCGTCGGTGATCGGGCGGTCCCAGCTGGCGATGGTGACCAGCACGTTGTCACTGCGGTCGAACTGCACGCAGGAGATGCGGGACTCCGACAGCTTGACCTTGCGCACGATGAGGAGGTTGTCGCCCTGCATGACGGGGCAGTCCTCGACTCCGGTGACCTCGACGTCCTCGTCGTTCTCCAGGGCGTCGAGGAGCTGGGCCACCTCGAAGGGGACCTGCTTGTCGGCGAGGTCCCGGGCGGGCGAGCCCTCGGGAAGATTGCCGATGATCATCGCGGGGCCGCGACCGCCGAACAGGTCGTAGCGCAGGAAGACGCCCTGGCAGCTGCCGTCGGGGGCGGGGAGCAGCCCGGCCCCGAGGTTGCCCGGCCAGTCCCCCGGGTCCATGGCCAGGACGTCGAAGTCCGGGCCGGCGGGTGTGGCGGCGCGGTGGCGGCGGAGGAAGGACATGCCGCCATGGTACGTGGCCGGGACCCTTTTCCGGCCCCGGGCCCCCTCATCCGACCCGGCCCCGCGCCCGCCGCGCGGAGCGTCCCGAGCCGTCGCCCCGTCCGACGGCCTCCCCCGTTCCTTCCGCTTCACCCGTGCGGGACCGGTCGCTCCCTTGATCGACGTCACCGGCGCGCGGTGTCCGTCGTGCGCCCTCCGGTCGCGTGCGACCCGACTTCGGGCGTTGACCGGTATGGATCTTGCGATTTCAACGACTTACCCTTGTCGGCGACGTGCACATCGACGATCGGCCGCTGGTCCGAGGAAGGGCAGGCAGATGGCCGAGTCCGTTCCGTCTCCCGCCGTGACACCCGCTCAGACGCCCGCGCGCACCGGAGGCCGGCCGCCGGGGCGGCGTCACGGACCGGTATCCATCCGTCGTGTGGGGGAGGCCCTCGCCCCGGCCCGGGGGACACTGCTTCTCGGAACCGTCGGCGCGTCGTCGTCCGCGGTGTTCGAGGAGTCCACAGGGGAGGGGGGAGCATGAGCGTGGCCCGGTCCATGCGCAAGCTGTGCAACGCGCTGACCACGTCGCTCGACGTGGGGTCGACCGCTGAACCGCACGCCCTCTTCCGTGCGCTGTGCGACGCGATGAGCGCGTTGCGCGGCGGGCGACCGATCCTGCTGCGTTTCGAACGGTTCCCGTCGGAGCTCACCACGTCGGGGCTGTGGCTGAACATGGAGGACTACGACATCGTCGTGGTGGAGAAGCACACGACGCCGGACCACCAGCTCGTCATCCTGGGGCACGAGCTGTGGCACATGCGGGCCGGACACGGGAGCGTGCCCGGTCTCGGTCCCGCCGCGGCCGCCAGGTCGCTGCCGGGCAGCCCCGACCTGACGTACGCCACCGTCGCGGCGCGTTCCCACTACGAGGACGCGGACGAGATGGAGGCCGAGACGTTCGGGCTGCTGCTCGGGGACCGCTGCCGGGGGTGGCTGGCCCCCTCGGCCTCGGACACCGCCCCCGGCGCCGCCTGGCGCGACGATGTCGCCGGTCGCATCGGCAACACCCTCGGTGGCCGCGGACCGATCGGGTTCCGGTGACGTCCGACGCCTTCTACATCCCGTACCTGATCCCGGCGGCGATCCTCACCCTCGCCTTCGCGATCCGGCTGCCGGTCATGATCCGCTTCTGGCGGATCGATCCCAACGTGCGCAACGTCGGCGGCCTGCTCGTGCTGGGTTCCGGGGTGTTCTACTTCGGCCGGCCGGAAACCCTGGCGACGATGAACCGTGTCTCGGGGATCAGCAACTTCGCGGCCCCGGTCGTCTACACGGTGCTCACGCTCTTCTGCGCCTCGTGCCTGGTCATGGTGATCCATTGGCGGGGCGGCGATCCGCTGCGGGTCCGGCGGACCACGCGCGTCATCGGCCTCGTCTACTGCGCGGCCGTCGCCGGGCTGTGGGGCACCTTCGCCCTCGCGGACGTGCCGGTCGAGCGGTTGCGGGACCTGGACACGTACTACGCCACCACGCCCTGGATGCGCGAGCACATCCTCCTCTACCTGCTCGCCCACACCGTGGCCTGCGTGATCACGGCCTCGGTGACCTGGACCTGGCTGCGGCAGGTCTCGGGGTGGCTGCGCGCGGGGCTGCTGCTCCTGGTCGTCGGGTTCCTGCTGAACGTCTGCTACGACACCGTGAAGCTGACGGCGGTGATCGCCCGCTGGACGGGCCACGACCTGGACTGGCTCAGCACCTACGTGGCGCCGCCCGTCGCCTCGGTGTGCGCGGTGTTCGTCGCGGCGGGCTTCGTCCTGCCGCACGCCGGCGAGGCGCTCCAGCGGCTCTGGCAGGACTTCCGGCAGTACCGCTCCCTGGGCGCCTTCGCGGACGAACTGGCCGTCATCGACGGCAGCGGCCTGAGACTTCCCCGGCGCTCCTCGCTGAGCCGGCGGCTCGTCCAGCGCCGGACCCGGATCAACGACGGACTGCTCAAGCTCCAGCCCTACCTGGATCCCGAGGTGCGGCGCACGGCCTTCCAGGAGGCCGTCGCCCGGCGCGAGAGCCCGGCGCGGGCCGCCGCGACCGCCGAGGCCGTGGCCGTGGTCGCCGCGATCCACCGTCTCTCGAACGCGGGTGCGGGGCGGTCCGGCGGGTCGCGGGCGCCGGCTGCTCCCGAGGGCGACGCGACCGAGGTCCCGAACCTGGTGGCGGTCTCCCGGGCACTGCGCCGCTCCCCCGCCGTCGCGGCCTTCCGCGCCCGCGAGGTGTCGTACGGAGAGCCGGCGCGGGTCGGTCGGGCCGGCGACTCCGGCCTCGGCTAGGCCGTCCCTTTCGGATCTTGCCGGGCGGCGCGGGTCAGGCAGGATCCGGAAGAGACGGCCCAGTGCCGTGGCCGGAGAGGATTGCCGGGTCGCGGTGTCCGGTGCGGGCCGGCCGGCCGGCCGCTCAGCGGGTGGCGCTGTCGTACGCCTCCAGTGCCTCCGGCAGTCCGGGGCGATCCGTGCCGAGCTTGCGGTACGCGGCGGACAGCTCCCAGGGCGACGGGGCCGGGTGCCCGGCGACCACGGTCCGGGCCGCCTTCAGTTCCTCCTCGGTCGGCGCGGTCTGCCAGGCCGTTTCCCGCGGCACGGGGCCGCCCAGTGCGAGCAGGGTCCGCGTCGCGGTCCGTTCCAGGCCGTCGGCCCCGCATTCCCGGGCCGTGGCCACCGCTCGCGCGAGCGTGTCCGCGTCCCCGGTGTGGGTGCCCAGGGCGGCCAGCGCGCGGGCCAGCTCGTATCCGGCCGGGGACGCGGACAGGACGGACACCGCCTCGGTGAGCGGCCCGGTGCGGTCGGCGGGCTCCGCGACCTCGGCCGCCACCCGCAGGGCCTGGCCGATGCCGGAGGGGGCGCCGAAGGCGCGGGCCCGCCGGACCGCGTCGGCGGCGAGGGTGCGCGCCCTGGTCGGGTCCTCGGCCGCGACCGCCTTGGCGAGGAGGAGCTGCCACGGGCACCAGGACGGGTTCTGGATGCCGCGCGGGGTCAACCGCCGGTCGACGGACTCCAGTTCGGCGACGGCCTCCCGGGTGTCACCGCGGGCCAGCAGGAGTTCGGCGTACACGGTCTGGGAGTCCGGGAAGACGACGGCCGCCGGGAAGGGCTCGGCGTACTCGTGTTCGCACGCCAGCTTCCAGGCCTCGTCGACCCGCCCGCGGGCGAGCAGGGTCGTGACGAGGATGGCGATGGCGTACCAGTGCACGGGCGTGCGCCGCCCGACGCGTTCGGCGAGCCGCAGTCCGGCGCGGGCCAGTTCCTCCGCCTCCACCAGCCGTCCGCGCCGGTACCGGATGTACGCGCGCAGGCTGTACGCGAAGGACAGGTGGGCGCCGCGCCAGCCCTGGCGCTCGAACTCGGCGGTGCCGGCTTCGAACAGCTCCTCCGCGCGCCAGGGCCGGTCGGCGTACATGTGGACCATGGCGGTGAGGACGGGAACCTCGAAGCCCCGGTCCTCGTGGGCCCAGCTGAAGTGGGTGGTCAGGGCCCGGCCGGCGTGGTGCAGGACCACGTCCACCGGTTCGCCGCGCAGGCAGGCGTCCCAGGCGCGCAGGCCGATGACGTACCGCTCGGTGAGGTCGCGGCCGGTGAGCCGGTCGGCGAGCTTGGTCAGTCGGCGGGAGCGGGCCGGCGAGTCGGGTTCGGCGGCGTTGAACGCGTCCCACATGAACTGCTCGGACTGCAGGCGCAGTCGGGCCCGTACATCGTGGGTGTACGGGATCTCCCGGGCGAGGGAGTCGGAGGCCTCGGCGAGCCGGTCGCTGTGCGAGAGCACCTGGGCGAGCCGGATGACGATGCCCTGGCGCAGGGCGGGGTCGTCGAAGGGCTCGGCGAGGGCCGCGCGCAGGTGGTTGACGGTGTTGGCGGGCTCGGTGAGCAGGGAGGCGCAGCCGAGTTCGTAGAGGACGGCGGCGCGTTCGTCGAAGTCCGGGGGTTCGCGCAGGGCGCGGGCGAGTTGGCGGCGCGCGGCCTCGGGGGCGCCGGCGCGGAGGTTCTCGCCGGCGGCCTCGCGCAGGGTGCGCACCACCCAGGGGTCGCCTTCGGGGTGGGTCTCCAGCAGGTGGCGGGCGGCGGCGGACGGGCCGAGGCCGGCGTCCACGACGGCGGCCGCGGCCTTGCCGTGCAGGGCGACCCGCAGGGCGTCCGGGATGGCCCGGTAGATGCCGGTGGCGATCAGCGGGTGGACGAACTCCAGTCCGGTGAAGGGCTCTTCGCCGCCGACGGGATCGGCGGCGCCCGACAGGATGCGGGCGTCCCGCAGTCGTCCGGTGGCGTCGACGGCCTCCTCGGTGCCGAGGCCGGCGACGCGGGCGGCGATGTCCTGGGGGATCGCGGTGCCGAGGACGGCGCAGGCCCAGGCGAAGCGGACGGTGGAGGGACCCAGGCTCTGCAGGCGGGCGACGAGCCCGCTGCCGCGCTGCGCGGCGGCCAGGTCGGCCAGCAGCGGGGCGCTGGCCTCGACGGGGTCGAGGCCCTTGTCCCGGACCCTGGCGGTGAGCTCGACGGCCTCGAAGGGGTTGCCGGTGGTGACGGCCCAGGCCTCGCGGCAGAAGGCGTCGTCCGCGTGGTCGCCGACGGTCTCGCGGATCAGGGTGGAGACGGCGCCGGCGCTGAGCGGGGCGAGGGAGAGCGGGCGTTGTCCGGCCCGGCCGGGCAGTGTACGGAAGGCTTCGGCGTGGGCGGGGAGTTCGTCGGGCCGGTAGGCGACGACGAGCAGCAGGGGAAGGTGTTCGGCGCGCGGGGCGAAGGCGGCGAGCCAGCCGAGGGACTCGGGGTCGGCCCAGTGGGCGTCGTCGAGGACGAGGACGACGGGGGCGCGCTGGACGGTGAGGTGGGTGAGGACCCAGTCGAGGCCGTCGCGCAGTCCCTGGGGGTCGGGCGGGGCGCCCTGTTCGGGGGCGCACAGGCCGAGGGCCGGGCCGACGATGGCGTACCAACTGCCGAGGGACTCGCGCAGTTCGGCTTCGGTGTGGCCGGCCAGCCGGGGCTGTATGAGCTGGCGGGCGACGTGGAAGGGCTGGCTCTGCTCCTGCTCGCCGCCGCGGGCGGCCAGCAGGGTGCAGGAGCGGGCGTGGGCGCGGCGGCGGACCTCGGTGAGCAGGGTGGTCTTGCCGAGGCCCGCCGGGCCGGAGAAGGCGAGCAGGGCACCGGTCGCCCCGCGGCCGTCCGTGCCCGGTGCGGTGAGCTGCTCCAGGGCCTCTTCCACGGTGGCGAGTTCCGCTTCGCGTTCGAACATCGTGCGCCGTGTACGGGTCCGGCGGTCCGTCATGACTGGTACCCCCCAGGCCTGTTCGGGGCATCAGAGTACGCCCGCGCGCACGCGGTGACAGGTCGATGGTCGGGAAAGATCGGAAACTTTTCCGACCCTCCGGGAGGCGCCCGTTCAGTGCGCCGAACGGACCGCCAGCCCTTCCAGTACGGCGACCGCCTCGGCGGCGCGCTCGGCGGCCACGAACAGGTGGTCGTGGTGGTATCCGGCGATGACGTTGCAGCTGAGGCCGTGTGCGGCGAGTTCGGCGGCGAACGCTCCGGTGAGACCGACCGCGTCGAGGGCGGAGTGCACGCGCAGGGTGATCCATCCGGCGGTGTAGTCGTAGGCGAGTCCGGCCGCGTCGGCGTCCTCTCGGCGCAGGACGAGGGTGAGGCCCTCGGGTTCCAGGACGGTCGCGACGGGGGTGATCCCGTCGGGCGCGGTCGGGCCCGGGACCGTACAGAAGACGTAGGTCCCCTCGTTGAGCTCCGGTCGCATGCCGCTCAGCAGTTTCCGCAGGTCGCTCTCTCCACTCATGGACCCACCCTACCTATCATCCCCATATGACCGATTCGGCGCCCCCGGCGGAGAACGAGCAGAGCGAGCGTCACGCCTCCTGGCTGGAGCTGTTCTTCGACCTCACGGCGGTCGCCGGCGTGGCACAGCTGGCGCATCTGCTGCACGGCGGTCCCGCGTGGGCCGATCTGGGGCTGTACGCGGTGATGTTCCTGGCGTTCTGGACGGGCTGGATGCTGTTCACGGTCTACGGGAACGTCACGCGCGACGAGGTCCGGGTGTGGAGGGTGCTGGCCGGCATGTTCGGGCTGGCCGTGATGGCCGCCGCCGTTCACGGGGTGCGGGAGGGGGAACAGGCCGCCGCGTTCGCGCTCGCCTACATCCTCGTGCGATCGCTGGCCGGGAAGGCCTGGGAACGGCGCCGGGAGTACGTGGCGGACCTGCCGATCACCCGCCTGGGGTTGGGGCTGACGCCGTGGGTGGTGTCGATGTGGTTCGACGGCACCGCCCGGTACGCGCTGTGGGCGCTCGGGTTGGCCATCGACCTGGTGGTGATGTTCGCGGTGTCCACGAAGGCCCCGGCGGGCCGGGCGGGGGACGCGGACGAGGACGTCTCGGTGTGGACGGGGCACCGGCCGCCGCGGAAGCTGCGGGCCGCGTACACCGACGCACCGCATCTCGGGGAACGGCTGGGCCTGTTCGTGCTGATCGTGCTGGGCGAGGGGATCGCGCAGACGGTGTCCGAGGCCTCGGAGGTGGAGTGGGACTCCGCGCTGTACGCGGTGGGGACCGGCGCCTTCCTGCTGCTGATCCTGTTGTGGTCGCTGTCGCTGAGGCACGGCTCGGACGGGGTCCCGCTGCTGGCCCCCGGCGTCGTGCCCGTACGGCTCGCGTTGCCGCTGCACTGCTTCGTGGCGGGGTCGGTGGCGGCGCTGGCGGCGGCCCTGGGCGACTCGGTCGCGTACACCGACACGGCCGTGCCGGAACGGGTGCGGTGGTTGATGTGCGGGAGCCTCGCCGTGTACCTCGTCATCGCGGGTGCGGCGGTGGCCTGCTCGGGACGGAGCGCGCCGTGGGCGCTGCTGTTGACGGGCCCGCCGCTGGCCCTGGTCCTGGCGGTGGGCCTCATGGCCCGGGAGGCCAGGGCCGGGCATCTGGTGTGGCTGCTGGTGCTCGCGCTGTGGTGGCCCCTGGTGTGGCGGCTGCGTCGACCGTCCCCGGTCTCCTCGTAGGGCCGCGTCGGGGGGCGGCGGCTCCGCCCCCCGACGGCGGCGCCTACGTCAGGTCGAACTCGCCGCCCCGCGCGTCCAGGACGAACGTGCGCCACTCGTCCGGCGCGAAGATCAGCGACGGGCTGTCGGGCCTGCGACTGTTGCGCATCGCGATGAACCCCTCCACGAAGGCGATCTGAACGTCACCCGCCCCCCGGCTGCTCGACCGCCAGTCCGCCCCGCTGAGATCGAGGTCGGGCTTGTCCCAGCCTGCGAGGGGCTGCGAAGTCATGCTCTCGGCCACGTGCGTGCTCCTCCCGGTACGTCGTCCGAGGGCAAGATTAACCACGCCGGCGGGTGTCGCACAGGCCGCGACGGGTCACCGGGGGCCGGCCCGGCGCCCCGCCCGGGCATCGGATTCCGTTCAGCCGGTCGGCTGTTCGGCCCCGACCAGCCACATCGCGAAGAACTGCGCCCCGCCGCCGTAGGCGTGCCCCATCGCCCGCCGGGCGTCCGCGACCTGGTGCTCGCCGGCCTGGCCGCGGACCTGGAGCGCCGCCTCCGCGAAGCGGATCATGCCTGAGGCGCCGATCGGGTTGGTGGACAGGACACCGCCCGACGGGTTGACGGGCAGGTCCCCGTCGAGTTCGGTCACCCCGGCCTCGGTGAGTTTCCAGCCCTCGCCCTCGGCCGCGAAGCCCAGGTTCTCCAACCACATCGGCTCGTACCAGGAGAACGGCACGTACATCTCCACCGCGTCGATCTCCCGTCGGGGGTCGGAGATGCCCGCCTGCCGGTAGACGTCGGCCGCGCAGTCCTTGCCGGCCTGCGGGGACACGAAGTCCTTGCCGGCGAACAGTGTCGGCTCGCTGCGCATGGCGCCGCCGTGCACCCACGCCGGCGGCCTCGGCGACCGCGCGGCCCCCTCCCGGTCGGTGAGGATCATCGCGCAGGCCCCGTCCGAGGAGGGGCAGGTCTCGGAGTAGCGGATCGGGTCCCACAGCATGGGCGAGGCCTGGACCTTCTCCAGGGTGATGTCGCTCTCGTGCAGGTGTGCGTACGGGTTCTTCAGGGCGTTGCGCCGGTCCTTGTAGGCGACGAGCGAGCCCACCGTGTCGGGAGCTCCGGTGCGCCGCATGTACGCGCGCACGTGCGGCGCGAAGAACCCGCCGGCTCCCGCCAGCAGCGGCTGTTGGAAGGGCACGGGGAGGGAGAGCCCCCACATGGCGTTGGACTCGGACTGCTTCTCGAACGCGAGGGTCAGGACGGTCCGGTGGACGCGGGCCGCCACCAGGTTCATGGCGACCAGGGCGGTGGAGCCGCCCACCGAGCCGGCCGTGTGGACGCGCAGCATGGGTTTGCCGACCGCGCCGAGGGCGTCCGCCAGGTACAACTCCGGCATCATCACGCCCTCGAAGAAGTCGGGGGCCTTGCCGATGACCACGGCGTCGATGTCCGCCCAGGTCAACTCGGCGTCTTCCAGGGCGCGTACCGCCGCCTCCCGGACGAGTCCGGCGATGGACACGTCGTGTCGGGCGGCGACGTGCTTGGTCTGGCCGATGCCGACGACGGCCACGGGCTCCTTGCTCATGTTCGGTCCCCTTCCAGGACGGCGACCAGGTTCTGCTGGAGGCAGGGACCGGAGGTGGCGTGGGCGACGGCCCGGTCGGACTCGCCGCGGTGGATGCGGGCGGCGGCCTCGCCGATGCGGATCAGGCCGGCGGCCATGACCGGGTGGGCTGCGAGCGCCCCGCCGGACGGGTTGACGCTCACCTCGTCGCCGAGCCGGAGCGCCTTGCGGAGCACCACCTCCTGGGAGGAGAACGGCGCGTGCAGTTCGGCGGTGTCCACCGGCCCCTCGAAGACCCCGGCCCGCTCGGCGGCGATCCGGGTGGACACGGAGTCGGTGAGGTCGCGCAGCCCCAGGCCGTGTGCCTCGATGCGGTGGTCGATGCCCGTGATCCAGGCGGGCCGCTCGCACAGCCCCCGGGCCACGTCCCCGGCGGCGAGGATGACGGCGGCCGCGCCGTCGCTGACAGGGGGGCAGTCCCCGGTGCGCAGCGGGGCGACCTGGTACTCGCCCTGGGGTACGGGGCCCCTGAGTTGGGCGTGCGGGTTGGTCTCGGCGGAGGTCCGGCTGCGGGCTCCGATGGCGGCGAGGGCGTGCTCGTCGGTCTCGCCCGCGTCGATCAGCGCCCGGGCCTGGAGGGCGGCCAGGGCCACGGAGTCGGGCCAGAGCGGGGCGAGGTAGTAGGGGTCGAGCTGTCGGGTCATGACGTCGCGCACCGATCCCGGCGAGGACTTCCCGTACGCGTAGACGAGCGCGGTGTCGGCCTCCCCCGTCTGGATCTTGACCCAGGCCTCGTAGAGGGCCCAGGCGCCGTCCATCTCCACGTGCGACTCGGAGATCGGCGGCCAGGCGCCGACCCCGTCGAGGGTCATGGTGAAGGAGAAGGCCCTGCCCGCCAGGTAGTCGCTGGAGCCGGAGCAGGTGAAGCCGATCTCGCCGGTCTTCAGTCCGGTCCGGGCCAGCACCCGGTGCAGGACCGGCATGACCATCTCGACTTCGCTCAGCTCGTCGGTGTCGCGCCGGTGGTCGCTCTGTGCGAAGGCGACGACGGCCACGTCGCGCGCGTGCCTGCTCGTCCTGGCCATCAGATGAGCTCCTTGTACACGTCGTAGTCCGCGTCGGGTTCGCCAGTGGGGCGGTAGTGGTCGGGGTGGCGACCGCCCTCGGTCCACACGGGTTCCACGCGCAGGCCCATGCGGACCTGGTCGTAGGGGATGCCGCCGATCCGCCCGTGGAGGGCCAGGTCCGCGCCGTCGAGGGCGATGTGGGCGTAGACGTAGGGGACTTCGATGTCGAGGTTGCGCGCCTTGATGTTGACGATGCAGTACGTGGTGACCGTTCCGGCGGGGCCGACCTCGACCCGGTCGGTGGTGGCCACTCCGCAGGTCGGGCAGGCGCCGCGCGGGGGCACGTACACCTTGTGGCAGGAGGGGCAGCGCTCGCCGACGGTCCGCCGCTCGGAGAGGGCGTTGATGTAGGCGGTCTGGGCGCGTCCGGGGCTGTACGTGTAGTCCAGGCGGGCCTCGGCGACGATGCCGGTAACCGCGTCCGTGAAGACACCGTCGTGCGGAGCGGCCCGAGGGGAGGCCTGAGGGGCGTCGGTGGGGTCGGCGGGGGTGTCGTCCGGTTCGAAGCAGGCGATGTCGGTGATGGCCCCGACGCGGTCCGTCGCCCAGCGGATCCGGACCCGCATGCCGGTGGCCACCGACTCGGGTCCGGGGGCGTCGAGGGCGTGCAGGATCGCGGTGTCGGCGCCGTCGAGGCGGACGAGGACCCAGGCGAAGGGGGTGGCGAGGGGCTGTTGCGGGCGCGGTTCGCCGTTCCAGGCCCAGGTGGTGACGGTCCCGGTCGCGGACACCTCGACCAGGTCGCGGATCTCGTCGGCGGTGACGGGGTCGTATTCGACGGGCGGGACCATCACCTTGCCGTCGGACGTCGTGACGCCGAGGACGACGCGTTCGCGCAGGCCCGTGAGGAAGGCGCTCTGAACGGGCCCGAGGGAGCGGGTGAAGGGGAACTCGACGACGAGGGGTGCGCGCAGCACCTCGGGGGGGGACGCGGCTGCTGTCATGGAGGGGTCTCCGGTTTCTCCGGGGCGGTGGGGGACGGTGGACGTGTCGGCGTCCGGGGCGTGAGGGGTCAGCCGCGTCGGCGTCCGGCGCGTGAGGGGTCAGCCGCGCTTGTAGACCGGAGGCCGCTTCTCGGCGAAGGCCCGGGCCCCTTCCTTCGCGTCGGCCGTGTCGAAGATGGGCCAACCGCGGGCGAGTTCGGCGGCCAGTCCTTCCGTCTCGGTGAGTTCGGCGCTCTCGTGGACGGAGGCCTTGACGGCCTCGACGGCCAGCGGGCCGCAGGCGTTGATCCGCTCGGCGATCTCCAGGGCCGCGTCCAGCGCCGTGCCGTCGGGCACCACCCGCCCGATGAGCCCGATCCGCGCGGCCTCCTCGGCCGGGTACGGCCGTCCGGTGAGCAGCATCTCCAGCGCGTGGGTGCGGGGGATCTGCCGGGGCAGCCGCACGGTCGAGCCGCCGATCGGGAAGAGGCCGCGTTTGACCTCGAACAACCCGAAGGTGGCCCCCGCGCCGGCGACCCGGATGTCGGTGCCTTGAAGGATCTCGGTGCCGCCGGCCACGCAGTACCCCTCGACCGCCGCGATCACCGGTTTGCGCGGTCGGTGGTGGCGGAGCATGGCCTTCCAGTGCAGGTCGGGGTCGGCCTTCAGGCGGTCCCGGTACTGATCGCCCGCCATGCCCTTCCCGGCCAGCGCCTTCAGGTCCATGCCCGCGCAGAAGTCGCCGCCCGCGCCCGTCAGGACCACGGAGCGGATCGCGTCGTCGGCGTCCGCCTCCAGCCAGCCGTCGTACAGGCCCACCAACAGCGGCAGCGAGAGCGCGTTCTTCGCTTCCGGTCTGTTCATGGTGAGCACCAGCGTGGCTCCGCGGCGTTCCACGGTCAGGTGTTCGGTTCCACCCATTGCCGTCCTCCCGTCTCAAGACCTAGAACAGGTTGCAGGAGGGGCGAGTGCAGTTCAATAGTTTTCTGACACACAGTCAGTTTTCTTGTCCCGCGCCCTTCCCAGTTGGCATGGGCGGCGCTCTAATGACCGCCGAGCAGCCCACCCATGGGATCTTTCGGGTCAGGAGGAACGGTGGAGTACAACCTTGCCGACCTGTTCGAGTCGGTCGTGGACGTGGTCCCGGACCGCGAGGCCCTGGTGTACGTGGACCACCCCGGGACCGGCGCCGAGCACCGCCTGACGTACGCGGAGTTGGACGCCGCGGCGAACCGCGTCGCGCACCACCTGCTCGACAGCGGGCTGCGGGCCGGCGAGCACCTGGGGCTGCACCTCTACAACGGGGTCGAGTACCTCCAGACCGTACTGGCCTGTCTCAAGGCCCGACTGGTTCCGGTGAACGTCAACTACCGGTACGTGGAGGAGGAACTGGTCTACCTCTACAACGACGCCGACCTCGCCGCGCTCGTCTTCGAGGGCGAGTTCACCGAGCGGGTGGCTGCCGCGCTGCCGCAGACGACGAGGCTCCGGCACCTGATCCGGGTCGGCACGGCACCCGAGGGGGCGCCCGAACCCTCGCTCGCCCCGGTCCCGTTCGAGGACGCGGCGGCGGCCGGCTCCCCCGAACGCGGCTTCCCGCCGCGCTCCCCCGACGACCTGTTCATCATCTACACCGGCGGCACGACCGGGATGCCCAAGGGCGTCATGTGGCGGGCCGAGGACCTCTTCTTCGCGGGGCTGTTCGGCGGGGAGCCGTCCGGCGAACCGGTGAAGCGGCCGGAGGAACTCGCCGAGCGGGTGGCCGCGCGCGGCGCCGGGCTCACCTTCTTCCCCGCTCCCCCGCTGATGCACGGCACGTCCACGTTGACCTCGTTCATCGCCTTCAACTACGGGCAGCGGGTGGTGATCCACCGCAAGTACGCGCCCGAGGAGGTGCTGCGGACCATCGAGAAGGAGAAGGTCTCCAGCGTCTCCCTGGTGGGTGACGCGATGCTGCGGCCTCTCATCGACGCCCTGAACGGGCCGCTGCGGGGCACCGATCTGTCGTCCCTCTTCAGCGTCTCCTCTTCGGGCGCGATCATGTCGGAGACCGTGCGGGCCGAGTTCCAGCGGCTCGTGCCGCACGTCATGCTGTTGAACAACTTCGGCTCCTCCGAGTCCGGGTCGAACGGGAAGGCCACGAGCGACTCCGGCCCGGAGAACGGCTTCCGTCTGGAGGTCAACGACCGTACGCGGGTGGTGGATCCGGTGACGCACGAACCGGTGCCGGTGGGCGAGCCGGGGCGGCTGGCGCAGCGGGGGCACGTTCCGCTCGGGTACTACAACGACCCCGCCAAGACCGCGGAGACCTTCTTCCGCAAGGGCGAGGAGCGGTGGGTGTTGCTCGGTGACATGGCCACCGTGGACGAGCGGGGCATCGTCACGGTGCTCGGTCGCGGTTCGCAGTGCATCAACACCGGTGGGGAGAAGGTGTATCCGGAGGAGGTCGAGCAGGCGCTCAAGTCACACCCGGACGTGTACGACGCCCTGGTCGCCGGTGTGGCGGACCCGAGGTGGGGCAGTCACGTGGCGGCGGTGGTCCAGGTCCGCGAGGGGGCGGGCGAGCCGACGCTGGACGAGATACAGAACCACTGCCGCACCAGGCTGGCGGGGTACAAGATCCCGCGGCAACTGGTCATCGCCCCCGCGATCCAGCGCTCGCCCAGCGGCAAGGCGGACTACCGCTGGGCGAAGACGGTGGCCACCGAGGCGGACGCCGCGGACGCGACGCCCTGACGCCCGTCGGCCGGGCGGTTCCCCATCGGCCGGGCGGATCGCGCCGGCCCGGGCGGATGCCCCGGCCGGCGGGGCGCGGGCCGACGGTCACGCCACCGGGTGGCCCTCGCCGTCGGTGCGGTCGGACTGGGTGGAGAACCTCGACAGGAACACGTCGTACTGCCCGTCGTCGCGGCGGGTCATCGTCGCACCGTCCTGCCAGGTCCCGTTCTCGGCCCACCACTGGCTGCCGTACGGGTCGCCCTGGTTCTGATGGACGTTGTGCACGCCGAGGCCGCCGTGGGAGAAGGGCTCCCCGAAGACGAGGATCGCCCTGCCCGGCACGAGGATCGACTCCAGTGCCCGCGACGCTTCCAGATGGTCGCCGGCGACCCACGGGCGCGGCGGGCTCAGCCGGTCCAGGATCGCCCGGAGCCAGGCGATCCCGCATCCGGTCCGAGGGCGCAGCGCGGGGTGGCGCAGGTAGTCGACGGCGCCCGAACCCGAGGTGCGGGCGAGGTGGTGGAAGCCGGGCGGCAGTCCGGACGCGGGATCGACCACCGAGGCGGCGAGGGTGATCACCTTCCATCGGACGCCGGTGGCGGAATCCTTGCTGTCCACGTCGATCGCGCACCGGTGGCGACCCTCGGGGGCGTCGACCTCCAGATTGACGTGGTACCAACGCCCCTGGGTGTCGGGCTCGTCGCGGAAATGGCGATGGAGCGTTCCGGACAACACTCCGTAGTCTTCGAGCGGCATGCCGCCAGTGAACCACCCCGCGCACCACGGGGTGGGCCCCGGTGGCCCGTTCGGTGGTCGCGCGTCCGCCGGTGACGACTGGGCGCGGCCGGTTCCCGGGCGGCGCGGCGACGACCCGGCTCAGGCGGTCGCGGCCCGGCCCGCGTCCGCCTCGCGGTGCATGCCGGTGCACAGGGCCCAGATGACGAGGAGGTTGACGGCGATCAGCACGAGGGCCCACAAGGGGTAGTACGGCAGCCACAGGAAGTTGGCCACCACGCCGAGACTGGCGATGGCGACGCCGAAGTAGCGTGCCCACAGGGCGCCGCCGATCACGGCGCAGCCGGCGATCACGAGGGCCACGCCCAGGATGATGTGGACCCAGCCCCAGCCGGTCCCGCTGAATTCGTAGACGTAGTGGCGGGTGACGACGAACAGGTCGTCATTGACCACGGCGGCGATCCCTTCGAGGACCGCCATCACCCCGCCGACGATCATCAGGGCTGCCGCCACAAGGGTGGTACCGGAGGCGGGCGCGTGCGTGGGGCTCGTGTGCACGTGCCCCGCCCGGTGTCCGACGGGGTCACTGGCCATCTCGATCTCCCTGGGTCGCGGCGTCGGGCCTGGGGTGCAGGCCGGCGAGAACCTCTGCTTCAGCGTGGCACGGCGGCTCGGCGTCGGCACTCCGGCCCGCGTCGGTGCGGTGGGCGGGAGCCGGTGCGGTGGGCGGGAGCCGGGGGCGCTCAAGGGCGTGGTGTCACCCTGCGCAGTCACCCTGCGGTGTCATCCTGCGCTGTCGCCCGCCGAGGGAAAACAGGCGATCACTCGTTCGAGTCATTGATTTAACCGCCGGGGGCCTGGCACTCTACCGAATGATCGGTCGGTTGGCAGGCGATGAGGTGACGGCATGAGGGCGTACGCGGACATCCATGACGAGAGCGAGCGGTTGAGCGGCGACGAGCTGGCCGCTCTCCAGTTGAGGCGGCTGCGCGCGACCCTGCGCCGCGCCTATGAGAACGTGCCCCACTACCGGCAGGCGTTCGACAAGGCCGGTCTGCATCCGGACGACTGCCGGTCCCTGGCCGACCTCGCCCACTTCCCGTTCACCACCAAGTCCGATCTGCGCGACCAGTACCCCTTCGGGATGTTCGCCGTGCCCCGCTCCGAGGTGCGGCGCGTCCACGCCTCCAGCGGGACCACCGGACGCCCCACGGTCGTCGGCTACACCGAGGGGGACCTGTCCACCTGGGCCGACGTGGTGGCCCGGTCCATCCGCGCGGCGGGCGGTCGCCCCGGTCAGATCGTGCACGTCGCCTACGGCTACGGCCTCTTCACCGGCGGGCTCGGCGCGCACTACGGCGCGGAGCGGCTCGGTTGTACGGTCGTGCCCGCCTCGGGCGGCATGACCGACCGCCAGGTGCGGCTGATCCAGGACTTCCGGCCGGAGGTCATCATGGTGACCCCGTCCTACATGCTCACCCTGCTGGACGAGATGGAACGCCAGGGCATCGACCCCCGTTCCACCTCGCTCCGTACGGGGATCTTCGGTGCGGAGCCGTGGACGGAGGGGATGCGGCGGGAGATCGAGGAACGGCTGGACATGGACGCCGTGGACATCTACGGCCTGTCCGAGGTGATGGGACCGGGCGTGGCCCAGGAGTTCGCGTCGACCAAGGACGGCCTGCACATCTGGGAGGACCACTTCCTCCCGGAGGTGGTCGACCCGTTGACCGGGGCGGTGCTGCCGGACGGGGAGCCGGGCGAGTTGGTGTTCACCTCGCTCACCAAGGAGGCCATGCCGATCATCCGGTACCGGACCCGGGACCTGACGCGGCTGTTGCCGGGGACGGCCCGGCCCGCCTTCCGCCGGATGGAGAAGGTCACCGGCCGCAGCGACGACATGATCATCCTGCGGGGGGTGAACCTCTACCCCACCGCGGTGGAGGAGATCCTGCTGCGCGTCCCGGGCCTGGCCCCGCACTTCCAGCTTCGGCTGACCGACGAGGGCCGCCTGGACACCCTGACCGTACGGGTGGAGGCCCGGCGGGGCGTCGATCGCGACCGCCGCGAGGAAGCGGCCGCCGAGGTGGTCCGCGCCGTCAAGGAGGGCATCGGGGTGTCCGTGCGCGTGGAGGTGGTGGACCCGGAGACCCTGGAACGCTCGGTGGGCAAGATCAAGCGGGTACGGGACCTGCGCGCCAGACCCTAGTGCCGTGACCGGGACGGCTCCGCACGGGGCGCCGGGACGGCTCCGCACGCGTCCGCCCGGTCCCGTCAGCCGCGTGGATGCCGGAAACCACCCCTTCGAGCCCACTTGCGCGTACGCGCGGGAGGGCCCAGGGTGCTCCCGGGTAGGCCAGTGTGCGTGACCCTGAAGCCCCGGCTGCTGCACGACCGCTTCCAGGCCTCCCTCGCCGGGCTGGCCTGGAGCCGGGGTCGTGAGATGGAGCTGATGCACCGGGCGATGGGCTTCGCCGCCCTCGGGTTCCTCACCCTGGTGCCGCTGCTGGTGGTCGTCGCGGCCGCCGCCCCCGGCAGTGGATACGGCTTCGGCCGCTGGCTGGGCCAGGCCCTCGGCGTGACGGCTTCCTCGCGGGCCCGGGTCGAGGTCCTGTTCGGATCCGCGGATCTGGCGCTGGAACGGACGACGGCCTTCGGGCTCGCCGCGCTCGCCGTGTTCGGCCTGACCTTCGGCTCGGCCGTGCAGACCGGCTACGAGAAGGTGTGGGACCTGCCCACGGCCCGTTGGCACACCATGTGGCGGCACGTGGTGTGGCTCGCCCTGCTGGTCTGCTACCTCGCGATGCTCGTCGGGATCCCCTCACCGCCACACGACGTGATCGGCAGTGTGGTCGGCACGATCACCGACCTGGTGGGCACCGTGCTGTTCTTCTGGTCCTCCCAGCGACTCCTGCTGGGCGGGCGCGTCCGCTGGCGCGCCCTGCTCCCGGGAGCGGTGGCCACCAGCATCGGCCTGCTCGGGCTCCGGGTCTTCTCGCAACTGGTGTTCTCCCCGCTGATCGCCTCGAACGCGGTGACGTACGGCCCCTTCGGCACACTGCTGGTCGTCCAGTCCTGGCTGGTCGGGGTCGGCTTCGTGGTCTACGGCGGCGCCCTCGTCGGCCGCCTGCTCCACGAACGCCTCACCCTCCGCCGGCTCCACCGCTCGGGCCTTCCGCCGGAGTAGGGGGTGTCCGCGCCGCGTCCCCCTCCGGCGTCGTGCGCGGCTCACCCTCCCCGGGGCGTACCCGGCGGGCCCGCACGAAGCGCAGCAGGCGCGTGACGCCGTAGCCGAGCAGCCACGGCAGGACGGTGATGCCCCCGATGTACACGAGCAGGTAGCCGAGGAAGTCGTCCCAGTGCTCCGGCGGCTCCTTGGCACCATCCGCCCGGAGTGTCCACTCCCACCGACTCAGCGGGAACGTCATGAAGACCGCCGAGGTCAGGACGGGGATCAGCGGGATCAGCACCGACCACAGTCGAGGCCGCCAACCGGGCGCGCGGGCGCACCACACCCCCAGCCAGAGCATGGCGAACGGCCCGAACGGCACCCACAGCACCACCGGGTACAGCAGCAGCACCCACCACTCGTCCGAGTAACCGAACATCATCGGCGTCGCCCCCTGGTGTCGCCGGCCCCGCGGGGTCCTGTCCCCCCGTCACCCGCCGGCGTGAACCTACCGCCGCGGGGTCCTGTACGGCACCCTTTTATCGCGTGCGGTGCGCCGGCGCCGGGCTTCCCGTCCGCCGCTCCGCCGCTCCGGCGCTCCGGCCCGCCACACGCCGCACGCCACCCGTCAGACGCCCTGGCCGCCGAAGCGGTCCCGGAGTTCGCGCTTGAGGATCTTTCCGCTGGCATTGCGGGGCAGCGCGTCCACGAAGAGCACCCGCTTGGGGGCCTTGAAGTGGGCGAGCCTGTCGCGGGCGTACGCCATCAGCTCCGCCTCCGCGACCTCCCCGCGCGGCACCACCACCGCCGTGACCGCCTCGATCCACCGTTCGTCGGGCAGGCCGACGACGGCCGCCTCCGCCACCCCGGGGTGGGTGTACAGGACGTCCTCCACCTGGCGGGAGGCGACCAGCACCCCGCCCGAGTTGATGACGTCCTTCACTCGGTCGACGACGGTGAAGTAGCCCTCCGCGTCCCGTACGGCGAGGTCCCCGGAGCGGAACCAGCCGTCCCGGAAGGCCTTCTCGGTCGCCTCGGGGTCGTTCCAGTAGCCGAGGCACAACTGCGGCGAGCGGTAGACCACCTCGCCCGCGACCCCGTCCGCGACGTCGGCTCCGTCCTCGTCGACGACCTTCGCCTCGACGTGGCGCACCGGCCGCCCGCACGAGTCCATCCGGCCCTCGTGTTCGGCCGGCCCCAGCACCGTGGCCAGCGGGCCGATCTCGCTCTGCCCGAAGCAGTTGTAGAACGCGAGCCCCGGCAGTCGCGCCCGCAGCCGTTCGAGAACGGGCACCGGCATGATCGAGGCCCCGTAGTAGGCCTTGCGCAGCGCGCCCAGGTCCCGCCGTTCGAACCCGGGGTGGTTGGCCAGCCCGATCCACACCGTCGGCGGCGCGAAGAGGCTGTCCGCCCGGCCCGCTTCCACCAGGTCGAGGATGTCTCCCGCGACCGGCGCGTCGAGGACGGTGTTCTCCGCGCCCACCGCCAGGTAGGGCAGCAGGAAGACGTGCGTCTGCGCCGAGTGGTAGAGGGGCAGCGCGTGCACGGGCCGGTCCGTCTCGGCCAGGTCCAGGGCGGCGATGGCGCTCTCGTACTCGTGCGCCAGTGCGCGGTGGGTCATCATCGCGCCCTTGGGCAGGGCGGTGGTCCCGGAGGTGTAGAGCAGTTGCACCACGGCGTCCGCGATCCGGTCCGGGGCGAAGGGCAGCGGCTCGTCCAACTCCGTGAGGAAGGAGGCCGGGGCGTCGCGCAGGGCGCGCACGGCGTGTCCGGCGGGGATCCGGCCGGCGAGGTCCGGGTCGGCGAGCACGAGCGCGCTCGCGCAGTTCCCCAGGATGTGCGCGAGGTCCTCGCCGGTGAGGTTCTGGTTGACGGGGACGTGCGTGAGCCCGGCGCGTGCGCAGGCGAGGAAGGCGATGAGGTAGGCATCGGAGTTGTGGGCGTAGGTCGCGACCCGGTCGCCGGCGGACAGCGCGTACCGGTCGCGCAGGACGGCGGCGCCGGTGGTGACGGCCGCGTCGAGTTCCGCGTACGTCCAGGTCCGTTCGCGGTAGCGCAGCGCCACCCGGTCGGGGACCCGCAGGGCGCTGTCGCGGAGCAGCCCGTCGACCGTGTTCTCTCGGACCGCTCGCCCCGACCCCCCGGCCGTCACGGCATCCCCGGCGGTCGAGGCGTCCCCCGGCGTCACGGCTCCGTCCGGCCTCATGGCTCCGTCCGGCCTCATGGCTCCCTGTGGCGTCATGGCGCGATCCTTCCCCCTCCCCCACCCGAGGTCAACAACCGGGATACCCGATGGGACGTTGACGGATCGTCGGGTGGCCCGCATGAGTGTGGGGGCACGCGAGCACCGCCTGTGCCACGGACAATCGCGCCCCTGCGCAGGCCGCTTGGGAGGTACGTTGCGCATCCGCACCCGTCCCTTGCGTCGTCCCTTACCTCGTCGCGTCGCCCTCGTCGGCACCGCCCTGCTCACCGCCGCGGCAGCGTTGCCCCAGGCCTCGGCCGACGCCGAGCGCGTTCCGTCCGGCGGCGGTCTGTCCGCCGTCATCCGCTACACCGAGAACGGCATCCCCCACTTCCTGGCCCGGGACGACGCGCGCCTCGGTTTCGGTACCGGCTGGGCTCAGGCGGCCGACCAGGTCTGCGTACTCGCGGGCGGGTTCCTGATGCTGTCCGCGGGCCCGGTCATCGCGCCCAGGTCGAGGACCGCACCCGGTACACCGCAGGGGCCGGCCACGACCACGAGCGGTCGGAGGGTGCTGACCCGCACCACCAGCCCGCCGGCGCCGCTCCGGCCATCCGCCTCCGTGAGGTCGGCGTAGGCGCCCGCCACGCCCGGCTCGGGCTCGGCTAGTGCTGTGGCGGGAAAGGTTTGCCGGGGCGCGGTGTCCAGTGCGGTACATCGCAAGGCGGAGGAGCGCCGCTCGTATTGGACGTACTCGGGCGGTCCGACAACGCAGCGAGGTGCCGTGCCGGGCGCCGTGACACGGTGAACCTTTCCGGCCACAGCACCAGGCAGTCTCGTTTGGATCACCGTGCGGACCAGATGAAGATGCCTGCGACGTGCAGTCCGGCCCGGTAGATGGTCGCGGTCTTCTCGTAGCGTGTGGCGATGCCGCGCCACTGTTTGAGACGGTTGATGCATCGCTCGACTGTGTTGCGTTGCCTGTAGGCGTCGCGGTCGAATGCGGGTGGCCTGCCGCCCTGGCTGCCGCGCCGAAGGCGGTGGCCCTGCTGGTCCGCTGGGATGGGGATTACCGCCCGGATACCGCGCCTGCGCAGGTGCCTACGGATTGCGCGCGATGAGTACGCCTTGTCGGCAAGGACCATGTCTGGACTGGTGCGGGGCCGCCCACGTTGGCGCGGGACGCGTAGTTGGTCCATGACGTCAGTGAAGGCGGGTGCGTCGCCTGCCTGTCCTGCGGTGAGGACGAAGGTCAGGGACCGGCAGTTACCGTCGGCAGCCAAATGGATCTTTGTCGTCAGTCCGCCGCGAGACCGGCCGATGGCGTGGTCGTCTGGTTCGCTGATCGGTGCCCCCTTTTGCGGGCTCCGGCTGCGTGCTGGTGTGCACGAACGATCGTGGAGTCCACCGAGACGGCCCAGTTGAGGTTGTCGTCGGCGTCGGCCTGGGCAATCAGCGCGGTGAACACCCGCTCCCAGGTGCCGTCAATGGCCCACATCCGCTGTCGGTTGTGGACGCCTCGCCAGTTGCCGTGCTTCTCCGGCAAGTGAACCCACTGCGTTCCGGTCTGGAACTTGAAGGCGATCGCGTCGATCACCTGCCGGTGATCCCGCCAGCGGCCGCCCCGCTTCGGTGTCCGGTCCGGGAGTAAGGGCTCGATCCGCGCTCACTGCGCGTCAGTCAACGGCATACCCGGGCCAACGATCAGATGATCGGAGAGTGGCGGACTAGTCGCCGGAGAAGGCAATGCGCAGCTCTCTGTTCGAGCGGCAACGCAGGCCCCAGGCCAGTAGCGTCGAGACGGCCTGGCTCTCGGCGCCTCGCAGCCGAGCAAGATCCGAACCTTCAAGCTCCCGCACCATGTGGTCCACTGCCTCACCGTGCAGCAGGGTCTCCCCGTAAGGATCGACGTCAGCCAGGGTGGGCAGCCGGTGTCGGCCCAACGTTTCCAGGGCCGCCCAGAGCTCACCATCGACGACTATCCGCTCAAGTGCCCCTGCTGCGGGACGCGGTCCTGCCTTCCGTCCGGTCCGAGCGGTTGAGACCCCGCGCCGCAGCTCGATGACGAGCGTCATCACACCCCCTCGTTGCCCCTCGGACCATCAATCTTACCGAGCAACAGCTCACCTTCATGATCCAAACAAGACTGCCTAGGTGGGCGAAGCACCAGTGGAGCGCGGACGGCAGCCCGGCGGCGGCCAGGACGTCGTCCAGGCGAGCCCATGCGGCGGCCCGCCTCCACGTGAGGTCGAACCCGGCCGACGGGACGAGGGCCGCCTCCGCGCGGTCCGGGCCCGGCAGGAGCATCGTGCCTTCTCACAGCCGGGCGGCCCAGGCGTCGAGCGGCTCCCGGTAGAAGAGGGCGTCGACCCCGGGGTGCTCGGTCAACTCCAGCACGAACAGGGCCGGCAGCGCCGGGTCCCCCTCCGCGCCGGCGAGGGTCTCGGCGAGTTACTCGGCATGCGGGTAGGCGGTGTCACGGATCAGCTCCGGCCCCAGCACCGCCGGCCCGGCATGGACCACGAGCCGTCCCCGGCCCGGCTCGGCGGCAGCGAGAGCGGCGCGCGCCTCCTCGACCCGCCCCGACGGGCCCTCGGAGAGCGCGCTGACGATCGCGATGTCGTACCGGTGGGTGGGCGAGGAGATCACACACATCGGCCCCGGTCGAACCGGGACCTGCCGCAGACCCGGCAGGTTCGCAACGCGTTCCACCGCAAGCTCCTGCAGCCGCTGCTGCACCGGATCCGCCCACGGGCGTGCGGCCTCCACCTCACCAGGGCCGATCCCGCACGCGAACTCCCCCGGCTCCCGGTCCTCGTACACCTCCGGCCAACTGGGCGCGAGCACGGTCGAGTCACCGGGTTGCCAGTCGATGGTGGTGATGTCGCGTTCGGGGGCGAGTTCGCCGCCCCGGTCGACCGTGCGCGGACCTGGGCCGACGCTGATGGCCTCGTGCACCCGGTTGGCGAGGGCCACCACCTCGACGACCCCGATCTCGGCCCGGTCCAGAGCGGAGAGGAGGGTGCCGCGTGCGGTCCAGTGGAAGGCGTGGGGCGAGGTTGACGAGCTGGAGCGCTCAGATGTCGCCGAAAGCCCAGAACAGCCCGACCTCGGTCTCGGACACCACGACCAGGCCGCAGTCCTCCCCGTAGTAGGTCATCGGCCTCCAGCCGATGGATTCACCCCCGAAGTCCAGTGTGGCGACGTGCCCGACAGAGCTGACGTTGGTGTGGCAGGTGAACGTGTCCCCGTAGCGGGCGAGGATGGTGCGGGCCATGTCCCTCAGCTCGTCGAAGCTCTCGGTGAACCGTTCGAGGTTCCGTAGGGTGCAGCCGTCGCCGGTGAGTGCGAGGAGGAGGTTCTCGGCGCTCGCACGGTCGATCTCGTGCAGCCGTTCCCCGATGTCGGCCGGGGTGAGCGGGCGGGCCGGGTCGTCCCTGAAGGACGGGCGGCAGAACGGGACGGCGGGGTGTTCCGGGGAGCGCTCGTTCGCGGTGTCGTCGAGCCCGGCCCAGCCGCGCGGATCGGGGGCGGCGCGTTCCATGACGGCGAGCACGTCGGCCCGCCAGTCCTCGTGCCTGCGCGGACCGGTGGCGATGATCGCGAACCCGTCCTCGTACAGGTGCTGTATCGCCGCTTCCCACGACGCCTGGTCGATGGACATCTTCGAAGGGCCTTTCTCATTTGCCGGGCATGGACGTCATGACGGTGAACGGAGGATTGCGGCTGCTGTCGTACTTGATCCTCGTGTCGATGCCCGTCACAACCTCCGCCTTGGCCTGCATGCCGCCCTGCTCGAATCCGGACAGCGGATCGGCAGGGTTGGTCGGCTGCTTGCTCACGCTGCGGCCGCTGGTCTCACCGGGGGGCGCCGTCCCCACGAAGGACTTCACCGCGCCGAGCCGTTGACATCGTCCCAGACCGCGCTGTTCTCGCGGGAGCGGTGGGTGAAGGCGCGGTACTGCGAGCGGGACATCCTCACCTCGCCGGGGCTGAAGGTGGTGTGGCCGCGCGAGCGGCGCTGACGCCCGGAGATCCGCGCGAGCGGCGCTGACGCCCGGAGGTCCACGCGAGCGGCGCTGACGCCCGGAGGTCCGCGCGGGCCCCGGGACGGTGTGTCCGTCCCGGGGGCCGTGGCACGTGCGGACGGGTCAGGGGCTGACCGCGAGGAACAGGTACGCGGCGAGCAGCACGATGTGGACGCCGCCCTGGAGCAGGGTTGCCCGGCCGGGGACGATGGTGAGGGCGCTCACCACCACGGTGAGGGCGAGCAGCACCATGTGGATCGGGCCGAGGCCGAGCAGCAGTGGCCCGGAGAGCCAGATCGTGGCCAGCGCGATGGCCGGGATGGTCAGGCCGATGCTGGCGATGGCGGAGCCGTAGGCGAGGTTGAGGCTGGTCTGTACGCGGTCGCGGCGGGCGGCGCGGACGGCGGCCAGGGTCTCGGGGGCCAGCACCAGCAGGGCGATGATCACACCGACGACGGCGTTGGGCAGTCCGGCGTCGGCGACCCCGCGCTCGATGGTCGGGGAGACGGCCTTGGCGTCGCCGACCACGGCGACGAGGGCGACGAGGAGCAGACCGAGGCTGATGAGCGCGGCGCGCGAGGTGGGCGGGGCCGCGTGCTCGTCCTCCTCGCCCGCGGCGGCGGCCGCCGCGGCCTCGGCCGCCTCCGCCCGGCGTCGCTTGGTGTCCACGGGCAGGAAGTAGTCGCGGTGACGGACCGTCTGGACGGCGACGAACAGACCGTAGAGGGCGAGCGAGGCACAGGCCGCGAAGGTCAGCTGGGCGGTGGAGAACTCCGGCCCCGGCTTCGAGGTGGTGAAGGTGGGCAGCACGAGGCTGAGGGTGGCGAGGGTCGCGACGGTGGCGAGGGCAGCGCCGGAGCCCTCGGCGTTGAAGACGGCGACGCGGTTGCGCAGGGCTCCGACGAGGAGGGACAGGCCGACGATGCCGTTACAGGTGATCATGACGGCCGCGAAGACGGTGTCCCGGGCCAGGGAGGCGGTCTTGGGGCCGCCGTCGGCCATCAGCGTGACGATCAGCGCCACTTCGATGACGGTGACGGCGACGGCGAGGACCAGGGAGCCGAACGGTTCGCCGACCCGGTGGGCCACGACCTCGGCGTGGTGGACCGCCGCGAGCACGGCGCCGCCGAGGCAGAGGGAGACGAGCACCACCGCGAGTGCGGGCAGATCGCGTCCCCAACTGAAGACGAGGGCGATCAGGGCCACCACGGGGACCACGACGGTCCAGTCGGTCAGGGGCGATCTGTGCGTTGCCGTACTCATATCAGCCAAGTTGCCAGAAGTGTCCGCCCGGTGCGGCCCAACCCCCGCTCTCAGGGCCTTGACGTGGCCTTTCTCACGAAGTCCCCGGGCGTGGCGAGCAGCCGTGAGACCGCCCCGGGGCGCCGGCGTCCCCCACCTCGGGGCGAGGCCCGCCGGGACCCCCAGGGGTCCCGGCGGACGTCCGGGCCGGTTCGCTTCGGGTCACATCGCGTCACATCGCGCGCGCGTGGCCCTCCCAGTACGGGTCGCGCAGCCGGCGCTTGTACAGCTTGCCGTTGGGGTCGCGCGGCATGGTCTCGATGAAGTCCACGCTCTTGGGGCGCTTGTAGCCGGCCAGTCGTCGCTCGCAGTGGCGGAGGATCTCGGCGGCGAGCGCGTCACCCGCCTCGAAGCCCTCGGCGGTTTCGATGACGGCCTTGACCTCCTCGCCCCAGTCCGCGTGCGGGATGCCGAAGGCGGCGGCGTCCGCGACGGCGGGGTGCGAGAGCAGGGCGGACTCGATCTCGGCCGGATAGATGTTGACGCCACCCGAGATGATCATGTCGATCTTGCGGTCGCGGAGGAAGAGGTAGCCCTCCTCGTCCATCAGGCCGAGGTCCCCGACCGTGAAGAAGTCGCCGATGCGGTTCTTGCGCGTCTTGCCCTCGTCCTTGTGGTAGCTGAACCCGCCGGTGTTCATCTTGATGTAGACGGTCCCGAGTTCGCCGGGTGCCAGCCGCCGCGCGTCGTCGTCGAAGATGGCGAGTTCGCTGATCGGCCAGGCCTTGCCGACCGTTCCCGGCTTCTTCAGCCAGTCCTCGGCCGTCGCGAACGCGCCCCCGCCCTCGCTGGCCGCGTAGTACTCCTCCACGCACCGGCCCCACCAGTCGATCATCGCCCGTTTGACGTGGTCGGGGCAGGGGGCGGCGCCGTGGATGGCGTGCCGCATGGAGGACACGTCGTACCCGTCCCTGACCTCCTGGGGCAGGGCGAGGAGTCGGTGGAACTGGGTCGGGACCATGTGCGTGTGCGTGCAGGCGTGGTGGTCGATGAGCCGCAGCATCTCCCGCGGGGTCCACTTGTCCATGAGGACGAGCGGGTGCCCGATGTGCAGTGAGGCTCCGGCGAACTGCAGGACCGCCGTGTGGTAGAGCGGCGAGCAGACGAGGTGGACGTTGTCGTCGAAGGGGCGGATGCCGAAGATGCCGAGGAAGCCGCCGAGGTACGTCTCCTCCGGGAGCTTTCCGGGCAGCGGCCGGCGGATGCCGCGCGGGCGACCGGTGGTGCCGGAGGTGTAGTTCATCACCCAGCCGAGGGTGCGGTCCGACGGGGGCGTTCCGGGCTGCCCGTCGAGGAGGTGCGCGTAGGGGCGGAAGCCGTTGACGGTCCCGACGGCGTAGCGCCCGCTCGCGGGCAGGCCCGCCTCGTCGGCCGCGGCGGTGGCGGCGTCGGCGAAGCGCTCGTGGGCGATCAGGACCTTGGCTCCGGAGTCGGAGACGATCCAGGCGATCTCGGGGCCGACGAGGTGGTGGTTGACCGGGACGAGGTAGAAACCGGCCTGGGAGGCCGCTAGGTAGGCGGTGAAGAACTCGACGCCGTTGGGGAGGACGACGGCGAAGACGTCGCCCTTCTCGAGGCCGGCCGCGCGCAGGCCGTGGACGAGCCGGTTGACGTCGGCGTGCAGGCGGGCCGCCGTCCACTCCTCGCCCTCGGGGGTGACCAGGACGGTGCGGTCCGGGTCGGCGGCCGCCTGGGCCCAGAAGCCGTTGGGGGGTTGTCCTTCGCTCATGCTGCTGCTCGCTCCTCTCGGGCGCCGCGCGCCTCAGGCTCGGCCGGCGATGCGGTTGATGCGGTCGATGGCGCGTTCGAAGCCGCTGGTGAGGTCGTCGAAGACGGCCTGGACACCGCGTTCGGAGTTCATCCGGCCGACGATCTGACCGACGGGCGTGCCGAGCAGCGGCTGGACCTCGTACTTCTGGATGCGGGACACGGCCTCGGCGACGAGGAGTCCCTGGAGGGGCATGGGCAGTGCTCCGGGGCCGTCCGGGGCGTCCCAGGCGTCGGTCCACTCGGTGCGCAGTTGGCGGGCGGGCTTGCCCGTGAGGGCGCGGGAGCGGACGGTGTCGCCGGAGCCGGCGGCCAGCAACTTCGCGGTGAGGGCGCGGGAGTGCAGGTCGGCCTCGGTGGTGGTGAGCCAGAGGGAACCCAGCCAGGCGCCCTGGGCGCCGAGGGCGAGGCCTGCGGCGATCTGTTCGCCGCTGCCGATGCCTCCGGCGGCGAGGACGGGGAGCGGCGCGACGGCGTCGACGATGTCGGGGACCAGGACCATGGTGGCGATGTCGCCGGTGTGGCCGCCGGCCTCGTAGCCCTGGGCGACGACGATGTCGATGCCCGCCTCGGCGTGCCGGCGGGCGTGTTTGGCGCTGCCGGCGAGGGCGGCGACCAGGACGTCGTGGTCGTGGGCGCGCGCGATGACGTCGGCCGGCGGGGAACCGAGCGCGTTCGCGAGGAGTTTGATCGGGTAGTCGAACGCGACGTCGAGCTGGTTGCGGGCGACCTGTTCCATCCAGCCGGTGATGCGCCAGCCGGAGGCCTCGCCGTCGGCCAGTTCGGGTACGTGGTACTTGGCGAGGGTGTCGCGGACGAAGGCCCGGTGCCCGGCCGGGATCATCGCCTCGATGTCGGCCTCGCTGACCCCGTCGACGGCCTTCCTGGCCGGCATGACCACGTCGAGGCCGTAGGGCTTTCCGTCGGTGTGGTCCTGCATCCAGTCGAGGTCGCGCTTGAGGTCGTCGGGAGCGGTGTAGCGGACCGCGCCGAGTACCCCGAAGCCGCCCGCCCGGGTGATGGCCGCGGCCACCGCGGGGAAGGGCGTGAAGCCGAAGATGGCGTGCTCGGCTCCCAGTTTCCTGCTCAGCTCCGTCTCCATGGGCGTGAGGATGCCGCAGCGTGGCGGTCGAGGGAAGAGATTTTCTGATGCTGTGTCAGATTCTTTGCGGGCCGGTCCGTGCGGGGGTTGCGCGGCGGGCGGGCAGATACTTCCCGAGGGTGCGACGGCGGACAGGAGGACCGGTCATGAACCAGCTCACGGGGGCGGTCGGCGGTGACGGCACGAACGTCGCGGAGGACGACGGGGACGCGGCGCGGAACGGTGACGGGTGCGCGGCGCGGCGCGAGGCGGGCGGGGCGCGACGCGAAGCCGGGGGCGACGGCGGCCGACACGACGCCGGAGGCGGCCGACGCGACGCCCCGGACGCGCGGTACGGCGGCGGGGGCACTCCGCCCGCCGAGGGTCCCCGCGACGCCGGGGGCGGCCGACGCGACGCCCCGGACGCGCGGTACGGCGGCGGGGGCACTCCGCGCGCCGAGGGTCCCCGCGACGCCCCGGACGCGCGGAACGGCGGCGCGGTCGGCGGGCGCGCCGCGGCCGGCTCCCCCGGCGGTGGGGGCGTCGGGCCGAGTCGGCGGCGCCTCGGCGCCCGGCTCCTCGCCCTCGGTGGGGTGCTCGTCCTCCAGGCGCTGCCCGGGGCCGCGGGGGCCCACGGGAACCCGGTCGAGCGGCGCGCCCTCCAGGGACTGCGGCTGCGCTACGGGTCCGCCCGTCAGGCCGGGCTGTTGGAGCGGCACCTCGAAGGAGTGGCGGACGAGGCGCGCAGGTTCCTGGGCCCCTCCCCCGAACATCCGTACTACGCGGGGGCGGTGGTGCTCGCCGGCCGAGGCCGGACCGTGGCGCTGCACCGGGCCATGGGCGACGCGGTCCGGTACGCGGACTACGACGGGCGCCTCGACCGGGTCAGGGAGTATCCGGCGGCCGAGCGGATCCCGATGGCGGAGGACACGGTCTTCGACCTGGCCTCGCTGACGAAGCTGTTCACCTCGCTGCTGGCCGTGCAGCAGATGGAGCGCGGCCGGCTGGAGTTGGAGGCACCGGTGGACCGGTACCTGCCGGAGTTCACCGGCGGCGGCAAGGAACTGGTCACGGTCCGTCAGTTGCTGACCCACACCTCGGGGCTGCGGTCCTGGGCGCCCTTCTACCAGGAGTCCACCCGTGAGGGCCGGCTGCGACTGCTGTGGTCGGTACGGCCGCAGGACACGCCCGGGACGGTGTACCGCTACTCCGACCTGAACCTCATCGCGCTGCAACTGCTCCTGGAACGGATCACCGGTCGCACTCTGGATGTCCTGCTCCACGACGAGATCACCGCTCCGCTCGGGATGCACCGCACTCGTTACAACCCACCGCTCTCGTGGCGCCGCGTCACCGCCGCCACCGAGATCCAGCGGCCGCCCTGGTCGGGGCTGGACCGGGGGCTGGTGTGGGGCGAGGTCCACGACGAGAACGCGTACGCCCTCGGCGGGGTCGCCGGCCACGCGGGCGTCTTCGGGACCGCCTGGGACCTGGCCGTCCTGGCCCGCACCCTGCTCGACGGCGGGGTGTACGCGGGTCGGCGCATCCTGCGCCCCGCCTCCGTCGAGCTGCTGTTCACCGACTACAACACCGCCTTCCCCGGCCACGACCACGGCCTGGGCTTCGAGCTCTACCAGCACTGGTACATGGGGGCCATGGCCACCCCGCACTCCGCCGGCCACACCGGGTTCACCGGCACGTCCCTGGTCCTGGACCCGTCCACCGACTCCTTCCTGATCCTGCTCGGCAACTCCGTCCACCCGGTGCGGACCTGGCGGGCCGGCAGCGCGCCCCGGGTCGCGGTCGGCAACCGGTTCGCCCGCGCCGTCCCCGTCCGTACCCGGCACGGCGGCGCGGCCTGGTTCTCGGGGAACACCCCGGGCGCCTCGGGCACGCTCACCCTGCCCCCGCTCACCCCGACCACGGCCTCCGCCCGGCTGCGCTGCGCGGTGTGGTGGGACACCGTTCCCGGCGAGGGCGCCTTCCACCTGGAGGCCTCCGCCGACGGGCAGGCCTGGGAGCCGGTGGCGTTCAGCACCGTACGGTCCACGGGCGGAGCCGCCGAGCAGTGGCCGCAGGGCACTGCCGGCGGGTGGTCGGGCCGGGTCTGGCATCGCCTCGAAGCCCCGTTGACCGCCTGGGCGGGCCGTGAGGTCCGGTTGCGCGTGCGCCACGAGGCGACCGGCCGCTACGTCGGCCGGGGGGTATACGTGGACGCCCTCCGGATCGCCGAACCGGCCCGCCTGCTCTTCGCCGAGGACCGCCCCGACGACGCCGGCCGCATCGAGGCGGCGGGGTGGACGCGTTCGGCCGACTGACGAGGTCGAGCCGGCGCGGGCCGGCGCCGGGCCGGGATGGTCGACCGCCACGCCCGGGCGCCCGCCCGCCACACCGGGCGCGGCCCGATCACCACACCGGCCCGATCACCACACCGGGCGCGGCCCGATCACACGCGGGGCGCGACCGGATCAGGCGAGTGCCGCGTCGATCATCCGGCGTACCACCGCGGTCAGTTCGGCCGGCTCGGGGGCCGGTCGGGAGCGGGCCATCGCCCCGACCAGCCGGTCGTACAGCAGACCGTCGGTCCAGGCGACGAGCAGTTCCGCGGACTCCTCGGGCCGGCGCGCCCCGAGTGCGGCGAGGATGCCCGCCGCGCGGGCCCGGGCGCCGAGTCCGGCGCTGTGGAACTCGCCCTCCAGCTCGGGGTTGCGGGCCGCTTCCAGGCTGAGTTCGAAACGGGCGAGTTGGCGGGCGCGGCCCGTGGTGAGCCAGCGGTGCAGCAGCGCGGCGAGTGCCGCCGCGGCGCTCTCCCGGTCCGGGCGGTCGGGGAGGGCGGGGGCGGCCCCGCCGTCGAAGTCGGCCAGGTCCAGCTCGGCGAGGCGCGCGTAGCAGGCGCCGATCAGCGCGGTCCGCGTGCGGAAGTAGTACGAGGTGCTGCCCGCCGACAGCCCGGCCGCGCCGTCGACGGCGCGGTGGGTCAGGCCGCGCAGCCCTCCGTCGGCCACGAGGGCGATCGCGGTGTCGGCGAGGAGGGTCCGGCGGTCGGCCGCGCGTTGAGGGGTGGACATGACCTCACTCTACAGATGTAGAGTGAGACCATTCCTCTACACCTGTAGAGGGCTCGGTGGGCGGAAGAGGTGTGCCATGACGGACAGCGGGCGTCACGCGGTCGTGGTGGGTGCCGGAATCGGCGGGCTGACCGCCGCGGTGGCCCTGCACCGCAAGGGATGGCGGGTGACGGTCTGCGAGCGCGCCCCGGAGCCGTCCACCCTCGGCGCCGGGATCGTCCTGGCGCCCAACGCCCTGCGCGCCCTCGACGCCATCGGATTCGACGCGGGTCGCGCCGCGGGCCGGACCACCGCGGCGGCGATGGGCGTGCGCCGACCCGGCGGAAGTTGGCTGAGTCGCGCCGACACCGCCGAGATGGCGGCCCGGTACGGGCGACCCCCGCTCGCCGTGCACCGCCGGTCCCTCACGGCGGCCCTGGCCGCCGCCCTCCCCGCCGGCACGATCCGGTACGGGTGCGCCGTCACCTCCGTGGAGCAGCCCGCCGGGAACGCGGGGCGGGGCGGGTACGAACGCCCCGTGGTGCGCACCGCCGGCGGGGCGGAGCCGGCCGCCGACCTCGTCGTCGCCGCCGACGGCATCCACAGCCCGCTGCGCCGCCGGTACTTCCCGGACCATCCCGGGCTGCGGTACAGCGGTGAGACCGCGTGGCGCACCGTGTTGCCGGCGGCGCCGGACGGCGTGCGACCCGTCGCGGAAGCCGTGGCGGCCGAGACCTGGGGGCGCGGCGAGCGCTTCGGCACGGTCCCGCTCGCCGACGGGCGGGTCTACGTGTACGCCACCGCCGTGGTCCCCGAGGGCGGCCGGTCGGCGGACGTCCGCGCGGAACTCCTGCGCCGCTTCCGCACCTGGCACGACCCGATCCCGGCGCTGCTGGAACGGATCGACCCGTCGGCCGTGCTCCGGCACGACCTGTACGACCTGGCCGCCCCGCTCCCCCGCCACCACCTGGGCCGCCTCGTCTGGATCGGAGACGCCGCGCACGCCATGACGCCCAACCTCGGCCAGGGCGGCTGCCAGGCGATCGAGGACGCGGTGGTGCTCGCCCACCTGGTGGACGGGCCGGACGTCGCGACCGCCCTGGCCGCCTACGACGCGGCTCGCGGCCCCCGTACCGACGCCCTTCGGGTCCGGGCCCGTCGCGCCGGACGGATCGCCGCGCTCACCCACCCCCTCGCGGTGGCGGCGCGTGACCTGGCCGTGCGTGCCACTCCGGCCCGCGTGGCCCGGCGGGCGCTGGACGACCTGTTCGACGGGTTCACCCTGCCGGAGCCGCCGGCCGCTTCGCATGCCCCGTTCGCGGCATAAAAGCGTGCCCCGGGCCGTTGGCAGTCGTTGTTGAGGTTCGATCACCGTTCGACACCGAAGGCAGGCAGCATGAGCGACATCGACTGGGACCACCCCAACGACCCCAAGCCCGGCTGGCAGTTGGACCACGTCAAGCAGTACGTCGCGTCCCGCGGCGCCGAGGGTCGGTACTGGAACGGCACCCAGACCCTCCTGCTCACCACCGTCGGCCGGGTCTCCGGCCATCCGGTGCGCACCCCGCTCATCTACGGCGAGGACGCGGGGCGTTACCTCGTCGTCGCGTCCAAGGGCGGCGACACCGCGCACCCGCTCTGGTACCGGAACCTGACCGCCCACCCCGAGGTGCGGATCCAGGTCGGCCCGAAGATCGTCCAGGGGGTCGCGCGGACCGCGACGCCCGAGGAACGCGCCGGGTTCTGGCCGCTGATGGTCGGGCACTGGCCCGCGTACGACGAGTACCAGGCCAAGACGGACCGGGAGATCCCGATCGTGGTCATCGAGCCCGTCGCCCCGTAGCGGGGGTCAGCGTCCCAGTACCGCCATGGCCGCGTTGTGGCCGGGGACCCCGCTGACCCCGCCGCCGCGCACCGCGCCCGCCCCGCACAGCAGCACGTTGGCGTACTCGGTCTCCACGCCCCACCGCCCCGCCTCGCGGCCGTCCTCGTACGGCCAGGACAGGTCGCGGTGGAAGATGTGACCGCCGGGCAGGCGCAGTTCGCGTTCCAGGTCGAGCGGGGTCTTGGCCTCGATGCAGGGCCGGCCGTCCTCGTCGAGGGCCAGGCATTCGGTGAGGGGCTCGGCGAGGTGCGCGTCGAGTTGCGCGAGGGTGCCGGCCAGCAGCACCTCGCGCGTGCCCCGGTTGTCCTTCTCGAACAGCCGGGCCGGGGTGTGCAGGCCGAAGAGGGTGAGGGTCTGGTAGCCCTGCTCCACGAGGTCCCGCCCCAGGATCGTGGGATCGGTCAGCGAGTGGCAGTAGATCTCCGAGGGCGGCACGGAGGGCAGTTCGCCGCCGGCGGCCTCGGCGTGGGCCCGGGCGAGCTGCTCGTACCCCTCGGCGATGTGGAAGGTTCCCCCGAAGGCCTCGCGCGGGTCAACCGAGGTGTCGCGCAGCCGGGGCAGCCGGCGCAGCAGCATGTTGACCTTGAGCTGGGCGCCTTCCGCCGGCGCCTCGACCGGGGGCCGGCCCAGCAGTTCCGCCAGCGCCCTCGGTGAGGCGTTGACGAGGACGGTCCCCGCGGCGACGGCTCCCTCCGACGTCGCGGTCCGGTAGGTCACCTCGGCAGGCCCGGCGCCGTCGGTGTCGATCCCCAGGGCCTCGTGGCCGGTGGCGATCTCGGCGCCGGCCGCCAGCGCGGCCTCGGCGAGGGCGTCGGTGAGCGCGCCCATGCCGCCGACGGGCACGTCCCAGTCGCCGGTCCCCCCGCCGATGACGTGGTAGAGGAAGCAGCGGTTCTGCGCGAGCGAGGGGTCGTGGGCGTCCGCGAAGGTGCCGATCAGTCCGTCGGTCAGGACCACGCCCCGTACGAGGTCGTCGGCGAAGTTCCGCTCGACCGCGACGCCCAACGGCTCCTCGAACAGCATCCGCCACGCGGCGTCGTCGCCGACCCGGTCACGCAGTTCCTCCCGGGTGGGCAGCGGTTCGGTCAGGGTCGGGAACACCGTGCGGGCGACCTCCGCCGTGGTGCCGTAAAAGGCACGCCAGTTGTCGTACTCCCGGTCCGAGCCGGTCAACCGGGCGAAGGACTCCCGGGTACGGGCCTCGCCGCCACCGACGAGCAGTCCGCCCGGCCGGCCGGCCCGCTCGACCGGCGTGTACGAGGAGATCGTGCGGCGTCGGACCTCGAAGCGCAGCCCCAGCTCGCGCACGATCTTCGCCGGGAGCAGGGAGACGAGGTAGGAGTAGCGCGAGAGTCTGGCGTCCACGCCCGCGAAGGGGCGGGTGGAGACGGCGGCCCCGCCGATGTGTCCGAGGCGTTCCAGGACCAGTACGGACTTGCCCGCGCGGGCCAGGTAGGCGGCGGCCACCAGGCCGTTGTGCCCGCCGCCCACGATCACCGCGTCGTACAGGGCCCGTCGTGGGCGCTGCCCGCCGCCCTGTCCGTCGTCCGGTCCGTCGTCCGGTCCGTCGCCCTGTCGGAAGCCCGCGGAGGTGGTCATGGTTCTTGGTAGCACACCTGGCCGAGCCGCTCCAGACAGTGTGCCTCGTCGGCGTGGGCGAGCGCGGTGTCGGGGTGTTCGTCACCCAGGGATCGTTCGCGGATGCCGGAGAGTTCCCGGTAGATGGGCAGCGCCTCGTCCCACCGGCCCAGCCGGCCCAGCCCGACGGCGAGTTCGCGCCGGCTGACCAGGGTGTCCGGATGTTCGGCGCCGAGGGTCTCCGCGCGCGCCGTGCCCACCTCGCGGGCCTCGGCCACCGCCTCGTCCCAGCGTTCCAGCCGGCCCAGGTTGACGCCGAGGACGTGCCGGGCGCGCAGGGTCTCGGGGTCGACCGCCCCGTAGGCGCGGGTGCGGTCGCGGACCAGCGTTCGCAGCAGTTCGACGGCGTCCGCGGGGCGTCCGGTGCGGCCCAGTGCGATGCCCACCTCGTAGCGGGCGGCGAGGGCGTCGGGGTGGTCGCGGCCGAGGACGCGTTCGCGTACCGCGGCGACCTGCCGGAACGCGGCCAGCGCGTCCTCCCAGCGGTCGAGTCGACCCAGCGCGTAGGCGACCTCGTAGCGGGTGAGGAGCGTGTCGGCGTGCTCGGCGCCCAGGACCTCCGCCCGGTCGGCGGCGACCTCGGCGGCGATCCGGTGGGCGTCCGCGTACCGGCCGAGGGCGCCCATGGCGCAGGCCAGGTTGTGGCGGCAGCGCAGGGTGTCGGGGTGGCGCGGGCCCATGGTGCGGGCCCGGGCGGCGAGCACCGCGCCGTAGACCTCGTACGCCTCGCGGTGGCGTCCGAGCCGGCCCAGTTCGTACGCCTCCTCCTGGCGGACGGCGAGGGTGTCGGGGTGGTCGGGGCCGAGCGCCCGTGTCCGGCCGCGGGCGACGGCCGCGTACGCGGCCAACGCCTCCTCGGGCCGGCCGGCGCGGCTGAGGGTGAACGCGCGGGTGTGCCCGGCGGCCAGCGCGTCGGGGTGGTCGGGGTCGCCCGGCTCGGGTGACGCGGCGCGCGGGAGCCCGTAGGCGGCGGTGAGTCTCGGGTCGGCGGCGGCGTCGGGTCGCACGATCGGCCGGGCCCCGTCGGCGCGGGTCGCCGTCCAGGAACCGGTGAGCACGGCCCACTCCCCGCTGGCGGGGCGGGCGTCGAGGCCGGCTTTGCGCCCGGCCGTCATACCCGCGGCCCACGCGGGCAGCGGGGCGGGGGCGCCCACCGTCCCGCCGGGGCCCAGCCGAGCCTCGACGAGCCGGCGGTGCAGGTGACGGGCGTCGCCCGGGCGGTCCTCGGGACGCTTGGCCAGCAGGTCGAGGACCAGCCGCTCGAAGTGTTCGGGCAGCTCGGGGCGGTGCTCGCGCAGCGGGACGGGGAGGGTGTCGCGGTGCCCGACCAGCACGGACCAGGAGTCGCCCAGGTCGAAGGGCGGGGCGCCGGTGGCGATCTCGTACAGCACGCAGCCGAGGGAGTAGAGGTCGCTGCGGTGGTCGACCTCGCCGCCCGCGATCTGCTCCGGGGACATGTAATGGGGGGTTCCCATCGCCATGCCGCCGCCGGTGAGCTTGGCCGTGAAGCCGATGTCGTGGGCGAGGCGGGCGATGCCGAAGTCGCAGATCTTCACCGTGCCGTCGGTGAGGCGCATGATGTTGGCGGGCTTCAGGTCGCGGTGGACCACGCCCTGGTCATGGGTGTAGCCGAGGGCCGCGGCCATCTGCTCCGCGACGTCGAGGACCACGTCGACGGGCAGCGGACGCGCCTCGTTGTCCTCCAGCAGTTGGCTGAGGTTGCGCCCTTCCAGGAGTTCCATGACGAGGTAGAGGGGCCCGCCGGCGGCGCTGTCGTCGCCGAAGTCGTGGACGACCGTCACGCCGCGGTGCTGGAGGGAGGCCGCCACCCGCGCCTCGCGGCGGAAGCGCTCGCGCAGCACCTGGGTGAAGTGGCCGTCCTGCTCGGGCCCCGGCGGCTTGAGGCACTTGACCGCGACCTGCCGCCCCAGCGACTCGTCCCGGGCCCGCCAGACCTCGCCCATGCCGCCGCGACCGATCAGGTCGAGCGACCGGTACCGGCCCTGGATCAGTCTGGACTCCGCCATGTCTTGAAGCCGCCCCCGTGTGTCGTGCTACGCCCTCCCCGGCCGGTCCAGTATGGCCGCTGACCTACACAGTGTGTGCGCCGAGGGGCGGCTATCGGGGCCCATGCGACGCATCGCCTTCAAGATGTGACCTGGTGGGAGTTGCCAGCGTAGACCTGCGGGAATGCCGCGCAGGACGCGTCCGGTGAGACGCAGGTGACGGGTGACGACCCGTGGGGCCGGGGCGGGTCTGCCGTACAGCCGGTGCGCGTATCCGGGGAGCGATCCATAGGCGAGCCCGGCCAGGGGGCGCCACAGCAGGTTTCGGCCAGGCACCAGGAGGGGAGGGACGGGCGGGCCCCGCAGGAAGTCGTCCACGGCGCGCGCGTCGGGGCCGGCCGCGAGTTCCGGCCGGATCCGGTCGAAGTAGGCCGCGAGGGCGGTGGTGTCGGCGGGAACCTCGGCGGGGTCCAACCCGACGAGGCGGGCGTTGACGCGGTTCTCGTCCACGTACCGGTCGGCCTGTGCGGCCGTGAGGGGAAAGCCCGAGCGGCGCAGGACGTGCAGGAAACTGTCGATCTGCGCGCAGTGCACCCAGAGCAGCAGCCCCGGGTCGTCCACGGGGACCCGCTCGCCGGTGGCGGGGTCCGTGGCGGACAGTTTCCGGTGGATTGCGCGGACCCGGGCGCCGGCCAGTTCCGCGGCCTCGGTGGTGCCGTAGGTGAGGGTGCCGACGAAGTCCGCGGTGCGCAACAGCCGGCCCCACGCGTCCCGTCGGAAGTCGCTGTTCTCCATGACCCCGCGGACCGCGAGCGGGTGCAGGGCCTGGAGGTACAGCGCGCGGACCCCGGCGATCCACATCATCGGGTCCCCGTGGCACTGCCAGGTGACGGACCCGGGGCCGTAGAGCCCGGGATCGGGTGCGCCGCTCGTCGCCATCTCGACACCTCCGCCGCTCGTCGTGCGCGAGAGTCTCCTCGGTGGAACGTCCGTCCGCATCATAGGACGCGCGCACGGACACGGGCACGGGCACGGGCACGGGCACGGTCCCGGGCGCGGTCGCGGTCGCGGGCACAGGCACGGTCGCGGGCTGCGGCGGGGTTCAGCCCGCGAGCGGGTACAGGACCCCCCGCCGCCCCTCGGGCGAGGTCAACCAGTCCAGTTTCTCCGCCGTCCCCGCCTCCGGCAGCGGGGTGTGCAGGATGATCCCCAGGTCGGGGCGGGCCGGGACGCGCAGTTGGGTCGACTCGAAGAAGAGGGCGCCCACGACGGGGTGCTCGATCTCCTTGCGGAGCAGACCGCCGGGCCGGATGTCCCGCCGCTCCCACAGCGCGGTGAACTCCGGGCTCGCCTCCTTGGCCTCCTCGACGACCGAGCGGAACCCCTCGTCGTCGGGGCACTCCGAGCACGCCGCCCGGAACTGGGCGACGACGTGGCAGGCGACTTCCTCCCAGTGCTTGGAACGCGCCCGGTAGAGAGGGTCGGTGAAGAAGGCGATCAGGCAGTTCTGCACGATCTCCGGACGCATGCCGAGCACCAGGGCGGCCGCGTCGTTGTACATCACGGTGTTCCAGTAGACGTCCATGATGTGCGCGGGGAACGGCATCCACGCGTCGATCAACCGCTTCAACCCGTGACACATGTCCCGGTCCGCCGCGGCCACTTCGAGGACGGGCGGATTCAGCCCGGCCAGCACGTACAGGTGTCGGCGTTCGGCGCTGGTCAGCCTGAGGACCCGGGCCACCGCGTCGAGGACCTGGGGCGAGACCGTGATGTCACGGCCCTGCTCCAGCCACTGGTACCAGGAGGCCCCGACCCCGGCGAGGACGGCGACCTCCTCCCTGCGCAGTCCGGGGGTGCGGCGGCGTGCCCCGCCGTCCGGCAGTCCGGCCACCGCCGGGGTGATCCGGGCCCGCCGGCTCATCAGGAACTCGCGCAGCTCGGAACGGCGGTGCTCGTCGAACGGTGTGGCCACGGACTCCCCCTGTCGGCACCCTGGTGGTGTCACCAACAGGATAAGTTCCCACTCTCCACGGGCATTCCCGGGCGGCGAGGGTGTGGTCATGGCAATCGACACACACACCACGCTCACCGGGCCGCGGTCTGCGGCCGAGGGGGGTGACCGGCTCACCGGCCGGGCCAAGCTCGTCCTCTTCATCCTGTGCGCCGCCCAGTTCATGGTGGCGCTCGACTTCTCCGTGCTGAACGTCGCCCTGCCGGTCCTCGGCAAGGACCTGGGCCTGAGCCAGTCGGCCCTCCAGTGGGCGGTCACCGCGTTCGCGCTCCCCTCCGGCGGCTTCCTGCTGCTCTTCGGCCGGATCGCCGACCTCCACGGGCGCAAGAGGCTCTTCCTCACCGGGCTCGCGCTCTTCGGCGCCGCCTCGCTGCTCACCACCCTCGCCTGGGACCCGGCGTCCTTCCTGACCGGCCGCGTGCTCCAAGGCCTCGGCGCGGCGGTCATCGTGCCGACGGGCATGTCCCTGCTGACGACGACCTTCCCCGAGGGCCCGCTGCGCGACAAGGCGCTCGGCATCTCCGGCACCCTGCTGTCGCTCGGCTTCACCATCGGCATGGTCCTCGGCGGCGTCATGACCGACACGCTGGGTTGGCGGTCCACGATGGGGCTCCTCGCCGCCGCGTCGGTGGTCGTGCTCGCCGTCGCCCCGCGCCTGCTCCCCGAGTCCCGCACCCCCGAGCGGCCGCGCCTGGACGTGCCGGGTGCGATCACGGTCACCGGTGGGCTGCTCGCGCTGATCTACGCCCTCTCCACGGCCGCCCAGCGCGGTTTCCACGGCGCCGACGTCTGGGTGACGCTGATCGCCGGTCCGGTCCTGCTCGGCGCCTTCGTCGTGGTGGAGTCCAGGGCCGCCGCCCCGCTCGTCTCCCTGCCGATGCTCAAGCGGCGCACGGTGGCCTGGGGCAACCTCGGCGGCCTGGTGACCTTCTCGATGATGTCCACGGTCGTCTTCGTGCTGACCCTGTACTTGCAGGAGACCCTGCGTCTGTCGGCGTTCCTGACGGGTCTGGTGTTCGGGGTCCAGGGCATCGCGTCGGTGGTCGCCGGCTCGCACGCGCCCCGGGTCATCGGCCGGTTCGGCGCCCGGCGCACGCTGGTCGGCTCCCTCTTCGGTCAGGGCCTGTTCACCGCGACGCTACTCGCCGTGGGCACGGGGTCGGGCGCGCTGTTGGCGACCGTCGCCGTATCACTGGCCAGCATGTGCCACCTCGGCGCGATCATCTCGTACGGGGTGACCGTCACCAGCGGTGTGCGCGACGCCGAACAGGGCCTGGCCACCGGCCTGGTGACCACCACTCAGCAGGTCGGCATCACCATCGGGATCCCGCTGCTCGGCGTCCTCGCCACCACGGGTTCCTCGCTCTTCGACGGGGTCCGTCTGGTCCTCGCGGTCGACGCGGCGATCGTCATCGCGGCGGCGGTCCTGGTGGCACTGGGCCTCGGCCCGGGTGCGAAGGCGACGACCACCGACCCCGCGGCGTGACCGGACCCGACCGATCCCTCCGCGTGAACCACGCGCGGAATCGATGCTCCGGACGGACGAAGATCGGCGCGCGATCCGGGACACCCGTGACCGTCACCGCGGTTGTGTAATATCCGCATTCGGGTCTCGGTCATTACTTGGAGGGGTTGTCCGAATGTGGGAGCTCGCGCGCTCGTGGGTCGAGGGTTGGACCGTCTCGCGAGGGACACCGAAGCCGGTGGACATGCCGTGGGGGCTGAGCGTCCCGGTCGGGCTGCCGACCGAGGCGGTCCGTCACGTCCTCCTCGACGCCGACGTCGAGACCGCCCGCGGGCTCGTCGGCTCGATCACCGAGCCGGCGACCTGCGTCAAGGCCTTCCTTGAACCGGGCGTCATGGAGCCGTGGTTCTCGCCCGAGTGGGAGCCGACCGATCCCGGCTTCCTGATGGCCGTCGACCTGCGTCCGTCCGCGGTGCGCGGCGCGCCTGACGGCTACACAGCCGCCACCGAGATCGCCGACGGCGTCATCAGCGTGCGCGTTCTGGCCGCCGACGGGGAGCTCGCCGCGCGCGGTCGGATCGGTCTGACGGGTGCCGCCTGCGTCTTCGACCAGATCGTCACCGAGGAGGCTCACCGGCGCCTCGGCCTCGGAACGGTCGTGATGGGCGCACTCACCGACGCGGCCGTCGAGAACGGTGCGGCCACCGGCATCCTCGGCGCGACCGTCCAAGGCCGAGCGCTCTACGAAACGCTCGACTGGAAGGTCCTCGCACCGCTGACCGGCTTCCTCCACAAGCCCGTCGCCCGCTGAACTGTCGGCTGAGCGGACTCGACGTGATCGGCGAGCCGACTCCCGTGCCCGTGACCGTCCCCCATGGAGGAGGTCTTGTCGGCACATGGGGACAGCGCTGGGTACGGGCGGCGTCAGCAGCATGGCCGCACCGAAATCGGAGTGCCGGGTGCACAGTCGCGTTGCCATACTGCTCCGATGATCAACCTGCCTGCCGCCGCGCTGGACTCGTTGTCCGGGCTCGCCTTCGGTGATGCCTTCGGTGACCGCTGGTTCGGCATCCTTCGCCGCGAAGGCCCCGCGGCCTTGGAGGCACGGATCCTGCCCCCGGAGCCGCTGTGGCGGTGGAGCGACGACACCGCTCAGGCGCTCGTTCTCGTCCGGGAACTCGCCGAGGGCGGCGGCGCCGTCGACCAAGACCGCCTCGCCCTGCGTCTCGCCGAGGCCTACGCCGAGGACACGCACCGCGGCTACGGAGCCTCGATGCACGACGTGCTCCGCCGGATCGGAGCGGGCGAACCCTGGCGGGAAGTGGTCGCCGGACAGTTCGGCGGCCAGGGCTCCTGGGGCAACGGCGCGGCCATGCGCGTCGCCCCGCTCGGCGCCTGGCACGCCGCCGACCTCGATGCCGTCGCCGAGCAGGCCGCCCGGCAAAGCGCGGTCTCGCACCACCACCCGGAGGCCGTCTCCGGGGCGGTGGCGGTCGCCTTGGCCGCGGCACTGGCCGCCCGCAGCCGCGGCGGCCCCGCCCCGGCGCGGCCGGACTTCCTCCGGTCCGTCGCCGAACGACTCCCCGTCGGCGACGTCCGCTCCGGGGTACGGACAGCGGCCCGAATGCCGGAACACACCTCCGTCCGGCACGCGGCGGAGGTCCTGGGCTCCGGCTACCGCATGTCCGGGCCCGACACCGTCCCCTACGCCCTCTGGTGCGCGGCGGGCCACCTCGACGACCTGCCCGAGGGCCTGTGGACCACCGTCGCCGGCCGCGGCGACATCGACACCACCTGCGCCATCGCGGGCGCGGTCATCGCAGCCCGCACGGGCGTCACCACCCTTCCGCTCGCCTGGCACGCAGCCCGTGAACCACTGCCCCCGGCCATGTCGGGGTAAGAACTCGTATCGGAGGTCTTCAACCGACCGGCTGCGCTGCTGCGCCGATCTTCTGGCGGCCGCATGCGACCGGTCTGAGTACAAGCCGACCTTGCGGGGCAAGGTCGGCGCAGACAGTGCGTACGCGGGGCGCGGTGCCGACCATCCCTCTCTTGCGCCAACCAAAAAGCCTGGTCGCACACGTGGTCAGCGACGGACGCGGGGCATGCCGAGGCCGATCCACGAGATGATCTCGCGTTGGATCTCGTTGTTGCCGCCGCCGAAGGTGAAGATGACCGCGCTGCGGTAGCCGCGCTCCAACTCGCCGTGCAGGACCGCCCCGACGGAACCGTCCTTGAGGGAGCCGGCCGCGCCGACGACCTCCATGAGCCAGGCGTACGCGTCGCGGCGTGCCTCGGAGCCGTAGACCTTGACGGCGGAGGCGTCCTGCGGGGTGAGGGTGCCGGCCTGGACCGCGTTCACCATCTGCCAGTTGAGCAGTTTCATCGCGTCGAGCCGGGTGTGCGTGCGGGCGAGCCTGCCGCGGACCCAGGGCAGGTCGATCACGCGGCGCCCGTCGGCGAGTGTGGTCTCCGCGGCCCAGCGCTGAACGTCGTGCAGGGCGCGGATGGCCATGGTGCCGTGGGCGGCGAGGGTGACGCGCTCGTGGTTGAGCTGGTTGGTGATCAGGCGCCAGCCGTGGTTCTCCCGGCCGACCCGGCGGCTCGCGGGGACGCGGATGTTCTCGTAGTGGCTCGCCGTGGTGTCGTGCGAGGCCAGCGTGTTGATGAGGGTGCACGAGTACCCGGGGTCGGAGGTCGGTACGAGGAGCATGGTGATGCCCTTGTGCGCGGGGGCGTCGGGGTCGGTGCGGACGGCGAGCCAGACCCAGTCGGCGGTGTCGCCGTTGGTGGTCCAGATCTTCTGGCCGTTGACCACGTAGGTGCCGGTGTCCTCGTCGCCCTCGCGGACGGCCTTGCACTTGAGCGCGGCGAGGTCGGTGCCGGCGTCGGGTTCGCTGTAGCCGATGGCGAAGTCGATCTCGCCGGCGAGGATCTTGGGGAGGAAGTACGCCTTCTGCTCGTCGGTGCCGAACTGCATGAGGGTCGGCCCGACGGTGTTCAGCGCCATGAGCGGCAGCGGCACGACGGCCTGCGCGGCCTCGTCGAAGAAGATGAACTGGTCCACGGGAGACATCCCGCGTCCGCCGTACTCCTCGGGCCAGCCGACCCCGAGCCATCCGTCGGCTCCGAGCCGGCGGATGGTCTCGCGGTAGAAGCGCTTCTGCGCGGCGGGGTCCTGGTAGCGGGCGTGGACGTCCCGGGGCACCAGCTCGGTGAAGTAGGCGCGCAGTTCGGTGCGCAACCGCTGCTGCTCAGGCGTGTATTCGAGGTGCACGGGCCCTCCGGAGGTCTCGCGGTCCGTCGTCACTGGCGGAGGGCACACTAGAACCTGTTTCAAGAATCCGGAAGGGTCCTCGGGGCGGGTTCGCGGCGGCCGCGCCGGACGGCCGGCGGCGGACCCCCGCCCGCCGGGCCGGTCCCGGACCGCCGCGCCCACGGGGCGGCGGCCGAGCTCAGTTCAGGGCGGTGAGCATGGCGGCGGTGGTCGCCGCCATCGCCGTTCGGGCCGCCGTGAGGTAGGGGCGCGGGTCCGCCGGGGTGAGGTGGGTACGGATGGCCTCCGTCATGGCCACGTTGAGGGCGGTGCCGATGTTGACCTTGCGGATGCCGCCCGCGACGGCTGCCGCGAGTTCGGAGTCCGGGAGTCCGGAGGAACCGTGCAGCACGAGGGGGACGTCCACCGCCTTGGTCAGGCGGGCGAGCAGCGCGTGGTCCAGCGCGGCGGTCCGGCTGGTCATGGCGTGGGTGCTGCCGATGGCGACGGCGAGCGCGTCCACCCCGGAGTCGGCGACGAACCGTCGCGCCTCGTCCGGGTCGGTACGGGCGCCCGGCGCGTGCGGGTCCAGCGGCGCGGCCCCGTCCTTGCCCCCGACCTCGCCCAGTTCGGCTTCGATCCACAGCCCGTTGGCGTGGGCCCAGTCGGCGGCGGAGCGGGTGGCCTCCAGGTTCTCGGCGTACGGCAACCGCGCGGCGTCGTACATCACCGACCCGAAGCCGGCGTCCGCGGCCCGGCGCAGCAGGTCGGCGCTCTTGACGTGGTCGAGGTGCAGCCCGACGGGGACGGCGGCCTCCTCCGCGCAGGCGACGGCGGCGCGGGCGATCGGGAGCAGGTGCCCGCCCCGGAACTTCACCGCGTTCTCGCTGAGTTGCAGGATCACCGGCAGGCCCACCCGCTCGGCGCCCGCGATCACGGCTTCGGCGTGTTCCAGCGTGATGATGTTGAAGGCGGCGACGGCGCGGCCGGCCTTGGCCGCGTCCGACACCAGGCCGCCGGCGGGGACGAGGGTCATCGGACCGCCTCCTCGCCCGTGGCGAGGATGACGGAGCGGGTCAGGTTGCGGGGCGCGTCCGGGTCGAGCCGTCGGCGCGCGGCGACGGCGAGGGCCAGCCGGTGGACGCGGACCAGCTCGGCGAGGGGGTCGAGCCGACCCTCCACCCACGCGGCTCCGGCGCCGAGGACCTGTTCGGCGATGCCGTCGGGGGTCTCGCCCAGGGACCAGGTGACGGTGCCGGGGCCGGTGACGCTGACGGGACCGTGCCGGTACTCCATGGCCGGGTAGGACTCGGCCCAGGACAGGGCGGCCTCGCGCATCTTCAGGGCCGCCTCGTGGGCCAGTCCCACGCTCCAGCCGCGGCCGAGGAAGGTGTACTGGTCGAGGGTCTCCAGTGCGGCGGGCAGCGGTTCGGCGAGCGCGGTGCGCGCGTCGGCGACGACGGCCGGGGTGTGGGCGCCGACGTGGGCCCGCAGCAGGGTCAGGGCGGTGGTGGCGAAGCGGGTCTGCACGACGGATCGTTCGTCCGCGAAGTCCAGTACCACCAGGTCGTCCGCGAGGGTCGTCACGGGCGTGGCCGGGTCCCCGATGACGGCGGTGGTGGCCACTGCGGCGTCCCGGAGCCCGGCCAGCAGGTCCAGCACCTCGGTGGTGGTTCCGGAACGGGTCAGCGCCACGACGCGGTCGTAGCGGCGGTGGCGCGGGAACTCGGAGGCGGGGAAGGCGTCCGTCTCGCCCTGTCCGGACTCCTCGCGCAGGGCGGCGGCGGCCTGGGCCATGTAGTACGAGGTCCCGCAGCCGACGATCGCGACGCGCTCCCCGTGTCGCGGCAGCAGGGTCCGGTGCGTCGTGGCCAGTTCGGCGGCCCGTTCCCAGCATTCGGGTTGTGTGGTCAACTCCTGCGCGACGTGACTCATGCGGGGCTCCCTGGTACGCGACGACTTCGAGAGTGCGTTTTCTCGCAAGGTAGCGGGGAGTTTCACGCAACTTCAAGCATCCACGGCGGCGATCTGCCGGATCGACCCTCGACGCGGGGTCGGACCGAGGCTCCTCGGAGGACACGAGCGGAACCAGGGGCGGCCGGGTCAGTGCGTCGGGACGCGTTCCGCCTCGCGCGACAGGGCCGCCAGCACGGGGGCGATCAGCGGGTGGGACTCGGCGCCCCGGCGGGTGGCGGCGAAGACCCGGCGGGTGGCGGCGGGGCCGGCGACCGAGCGGACCTGGACCTCCTTGAGGTCCATGCCGCGCAGGGCCGAACGCGGCACCAGGGCGACACCGCCGCCCGCGCCGACGAGGGCGGTCACGGCCCGGAAGTCGTCGGAGGAGTGTGCGAACCGCGGCTGGAACCCCGCCAGTTCGCAGGCGAGCAGGGTCACGTCGTGGCACGGGTTGCCGGGGTACTGGCCCACCCAGTCGGAGTCGGACAGGTCCGCGAGCGACACGGTGGGCAGGTCCGCGAGGGGGTGGCCGGCCGGGAGGACCGCGTCGAAGGGTTCGGCGTAGAGGGGGACGATCGACAGTCGGCCGTCGTCCGCGCCGGGGGCGCCGCGGTACTCCACCGCGAGCGCCAGGTCCGCTTCCCCGGCCAACAGCAGCGGCAGGCTCTGGTCGCCCTCCGCGTCGCGGACGCGGAGCCGGATCCCGGGATGGTCCACCGCGAGGCGTGCGAGCGCCGGAGCGAGCACCTCCGCGATGCCGGTGGCGAAGGCGGCGACCGTGACCTCGCCGGCCGAGCCGCCCGCGTACGCCGCGAGTTCGGCTTCGGCGCGCTCCAGTTGGGCCAGCACCTCGTGGGCGTGCCCGACGAGGATCTCCCCGGCCGCGGTGAGCCGTACGCCCCGGCCGCTGCGGGTCAGCAGGGCGTGTCCGGTCTCCTGCTCCAGCGCGGCGAGCTGCTGGGAGACGGCGGAGGGGGTGAGGTACAGGGCTGCGGCCGCGGCGGTCACCGTACGGTGGTCCGCCACGGCCCGCAGGATGCGCAGCCGGCGGGGGTCGATCACCCCGCCATTGTCTCAGGCCACAGCCGTCCCGAGCGCCGCACGGGCCTCGATGAACGCCGCCACCGCGCGCTCCACGTCGGCCGTGGAGTGGGCGGCCGACAACTGCACGCGGATCCGCGCCGCGCCCATGGGCACCACGGGGTACGAGAAGCCGATGACGTACACGCCGCGCTCCAGCAGCAGCTCCGCCATCCGGGCCGCCTCGGCCGCGTCCCCGATCATGACGGGGGCGATGGCGTGGTCGCCGGGGAGGACCTCGAAGTCTGCTTCGGTCATCTTCGTGCGGAAGAGCGCGGTGTTGGCGGCGAGCTGCTCGCGCAGGTCACCGGCCGACTCCAGCAGGTCGAGGACCTTGAGCGAGGCCGCCGCGATCACGGGGGCGAGGGAGTTGGAGAAGAGGTACGGGCGCGAGCGCTGGCGCAGCAGCTCGACGATCTCGGCGCGCGCCGCGACGTAGCCGCCGGAGGCGCCGCCGAGGGCCTTGCCCAGGGTGCCGGTGATGATGTCGACGCGGTCCATGACCCCGTGCAGTTCGGGGGTGCCGCGGCCGCCGGGGCCGACGAAGCCGACGGCGTGCGAGTCGTCCACCATGACCATGGCGTCGTAGCGCTCGGCGAGGTCACAGATCTCCGCGAGCGGGGCGACGTAGCCGTCCATGGAGAACACGCCGTCGGTGACGATCAGACGGCGGCGGGCGTCCTGCGTGTCCTTGAGCCGGGTCTCCAGCTCGGCGAGGTCGCGGTTGGCGTAGCGGTAACGGCGGGCCTTGGAGAGGCGGATGCCGTCGATGATCGAGGCGTGGTTGAGGGCGTCGGAGATCACCGCGTCCTCGGCGCCGAGAAGGGTCTCGAAGACGCCGCCGTTGGCGTCGAAGCACGAGGAGTAGAGGATCGTGTCCTCCTGGCCCAGGAAGGAGGACAGGCGCGCCTCCAGCTCCTTGTGGACCTCCTGGGTGCCGCAGATGAAGCGGACGGAGGCCATGCCGTAGCCCCAGCGGTCCAGGGCGTCCTTGGCGGCGGCGACGACCTCGGGGTGGTCGGCCAGGCCGAGGTAGTTGTTGGCGCAGAAGTTCAGGACCTCGCCCGCGGAGCCGCCGGAGGTGACGCCGACGGACGCGTTCTGCGGAGTGCCGATGACGCGCTCGGGCTTGTGCAGGCCGGCGGAGCGGATCTCGTCGAGGGTGTTGCGCAGGTCCTGGCGGACGTTCTCGAACATGGCGGGCGTGCTCTCTTTCTCCTGGTGCGGCGGAGGGAGGGGGCCGGGCCCCGCGGAGGGGGGAGGGTCGTGCGGGGCCCGGCCGGAGGGAGATGGTTCGGGGGACGGCCTCGGGCCGTCCGGGGTCGGCCGGGGAGGCTACGCCGTCCAGTCGAGGATGATCTTGCCACTGCGGGCGGTGGACGCCTCGTCGAAGGCGGCCTCGAAGTCGGTGTGCGCGTACCGGCCGGTGATGACGGGGCTGAGGTCGAGCCCGCCCTCCAGCAGCACGGTCATCGCGTACCAGGTCTCGAACATCTCGCGGCCGTAGATGCCCTTGATGGTGATCATCGAGGTGACGACCTTCGCCCAGTCGACGGGGAAGTCCTGGGCGGGCAGGCCCAGCATGGCGATCCGGCCGCCGTGCGTCATGTTGGCGATCATGTCCTGCATGGCCTCGGCGCGCCCGGACATCTCCAGGCCGATGTCGAAGCCCTCGCGCAGTCCGAGCGTGGCCTGCGCGTCCGCGATCGTCGACTCGCGGACGTCCACCGCGAGCGTGGCGCCGGCCTTGCGGGCGATCTCCAGACGCTCGGGGCTGACGTCGGTGATGACGACGTTGCGGGCGCCGGCGTGCCGGGCCACGGCCGCCGCCATGATGCCGATGGGGCCGGCGCCGGTGATCAGCACGTCCTCGCCGACGAGCGGGAAGGACAGCGCGGTGTGCACGGCGTTGCCGAAGGGGTCGAAGATGGCCGCCACGTCGAGGTCGACCTCGGTGCGGTGCACCCACACGTTCTGCGCGGGCAGGACGACGTACTCGGCGAACGCGCCGTCGCGTCCGACGCCGAGGCCGATCGTGCTGCGGCACAGGTGGCGGCGCCCGGCCAGACAGTTGCGGCACTTCCCGCACACCAGGTGGCCCTCGCCGCTGACCAGCGCGCCGATCTCGATGTCCCGCACGTCGGCGCCCAGCGCCGCGACCTCGCCCACGAACTCGTGGCCGAGCACGAGGGGGGTCTTGACGGCGCCCTGCGCCCAGCCGTCCCAGGCCCGGATGTGCAGGTCGGTGCCGCAGATGCCGGTGCGGAGCACCTTGATGAGCACGTCGCCGGGGCCGTACTCGGGCTCGGGGACGTCCATGAGCCACAGCCCGGGCTCGGCCTTGTGCTTGACGAGTGCCTTCATGAACGTGGCTCCAGGCATGCGGAGGGGAGCACCTCGGGGCGTGCGGGCCCGTGTGGTGTCTGACGTGCACCAATGTGCCGAGCGCGGTGGTGATCGGTCCATCGAGACTTTCTTAAGCGGGCCGACAGCGCAGCTTCACGCCTATGCTCCTCACCTGATGGGGCAGGACCGGCGCGGGCAGCGCCGGGGGCGGGGAAAAGGGGAGGTGAGGGGCGTGCCGAGTCTGCGCAGCAAGGCGTTGTCGGTGGCGCTGATCGCGGTGGGGCGCCGAAGACGGTACGCCGGTGCCGAGGCCGTGCGGGCCCGGGTGGCGGAGTCCGCCAGGAGGCCCGCGTCGCATCTGCCGCCGCGTTCACTGGGCCGGGTCGCGGAGGTCTCGCGGGCCTTCGTCGGTGCCTGGCCGGTGTACGACGTGTCGCCTCGGGGCGTCGAGCCCGCGGCGCGGGTGTTGTACGTCCACGGGGGTGCCTACGTGGGCGAGTTGCTCCGGCCCCACTGGTCTTTGGTCCGCGCGCTGGTGACGCGGGCGAGGGCCCGGGTGGTCGTGCCGGCGTACATCCTGGCCCCGCGCGGGACCGCCGACCGGACCGTTCCGGTGGCCGCCGACCTGCTCAGCGGGTTGATCGAGAGCGGCGGCGAGGGCGGGACGGTGCTGATCGGGGACTGCGCGGGCGCCGGGATCGCCCTGGCCGCGGCCCAGCGCCTGCGGGAGCGCACGGGGGCGGGGCCGTCCCGGATCGTCCTGGTCTCGCCCTGGCTGGACCTCAGCGTGAGCCATCCCGGGCAGGCGGCCGTGGAGCCGGGCGATCCGCTGCTGAGGCGGGCGGGACTGATCGAGGCCGGGCGCCTGTACGCCGGTACGCTCGCCGCCGACGACCCGAGGGTCAGCCCGCTGCACGGCGACTTCGCGGGGCTGGCACCGCTGACGGTGTTCACGGGGACCCGGGACCTGTTGACCACCGACAGCCACGAGCTGCTCCGTCGGGCCCGGGACGCCGGCGTCGAGGTGGAGTTCCACGAGGCGGCGGGCCAGGCGCACGGCTACCCGTTCCAACCGGTGCCGGAGGGCAGGGCCGCCCGCGAGCGGATCGTGGCGCTGACCCGGGCGGTCGCCACGCAGTGACGTGCCGGGCCGTGGGGGCGTACGGGGCGCGGAAGACGCCCGGGGCAGGTCTCGCACCGCCGGACGCCCTCAGGCCACGCAGGTCATCAGCGAGCTGACCGGCCTGGCCCGGTACGACGCCCAGAAGGCCTCGTCGCGCTCGGCGCAGGGGGGTGGGGTCCGCGTCGGCTGCCATCCCGCGGTGGTGAACCCGGCCTCGACGGCCGCCTCCGCGAAGTCCGCGTGCGCCCACTCGCGGAACTCGACGTGCACCGGGGGCTCGGTGAGGAACTGGGCCCGCACCAGGGGCGCGTCCCCGTCGGGGTCGCGCGCCAGGACGCGGAGCCCGAACGGGGACCAGTCCACGCGCGGGAAGGCCCCGGCGTTCGGGACGATGGCCAGCAGCCGGCCGCCGGGCCGCAGGTTGGCCCGGATGGACCGGAACATGGAGTGCAGGGCGTGCCGGTCGGGCGCGTGGTTGAACAGGTAGAGGGCCGTGGCCAGGTCGAACGGGCCGAGCTGCGGCATCGCGGCGGTTTCGGCGACGACGTACTCGATGGGCCCGGCCGGGCCGTCGTGGCGGGTCTCGCGGGCCCGTCGGATGCGTTCCGGGCAGTTGTCCACGCCCACGGTCCGCCGGGCCCCGCCGCTCGCGAGGAGTCGGGTGGTGCCGCCGTGTCCGCAGGCGAGGTCGAGGGTGTCGAGCCCGTGGACCCCGCCGAGGGCGTCCAGGGCGGTGCGCAGGGTGAAGGCGTCGGCCGCCGAGAAGGCGGTGGGGGGTGTCGGGCTGTCGTCCTGCTGTCGCATGTCCGCATGCCTTCCCGGAGCCGGCCGGGGGAAGGTGTCGCACGCGGGTGCGTCCCTCGGACGGGGTTTCGGGTCGGTCCGTACGGCGTACGGGGCCCGACGCCCCGCCCCGGCGGGGGGCGGGACCGTCGAACTCCCGCTTCCGGCGGGTACGTCAGACCGTCGGGCCCGGGTCGGCGGCGGTCGAGCGGGTGCCGGCCTCCCGCGAGGTGATCAGGTCGCGGGCGCGGTCGCGCAACCAGGTGTGCGCCGGGTCGGCGTCGTGGCGCGGGTGCCAGGCCATCCCGAACGGCAGCGTCGGCAGCTCCAGCGGCACGGGGAAGGTCTCCAGGCCCATCCCGTGGGCCAGCGGCGTGCCCTGCGTGGTGATCAGTCCGACCAGATCGGTGTCGCGGAGCACGAAGAGGGAGGCGGGGTAGGTGCCCACGCTGCCCCGTACGCGCCGGGTGAGGCCCTGTTCGGCGAGGGCGGCGTCCACGGGTCCCTGGAGCCGGCCCCGGCGCGAGACGATCAGGTGTTCGGCGGCGGCGAAGCGGCGCGCGGTCATCCGGCCGCCGAGCAGGGGGTGGCCCGCGCGGACGACCGCCACCATCCGCTCGTCGGCGAGGTGTTCGACGCGGACCTCGGGGGCGCGGCTGTCGATGACGGTGAGCTCCAGGTCCGCGACGCCTTCCCGCAGCGCCGGCACGTCGACGTGGCTCTCGGAGAGGAACCGGAGCCGTACCCCCGGCGCCTCGCTCGTCACCCGGGAGAAGAGGGCGGCGCCCGACACGGCCGTGAAGGCGTCGTTCGCGAGGATGGTGAAGGTGCGGGTCAGGGTCGCCGGATCGACCTGGCCGCCGGAGAGGAAGAGCGCGCGGGCCCGTTCCACGACGGCCCGCACCTCGCCGTGGACGGCGAGGGCGTGCGGGGTGGGCACCATGGTCCGTCCTGCGCGGACCAGGACGGGATCGCCGAGGGCCTTGCGGATGCGGCCGAGGGTGCGGCTCATGGCCGGCTCGGACAGGTGCAGGCGGGCCGCCGCGCGGGACACGCTCGACTCCTCCAACAGGACGTCCAGGGCCACGAGCAGGTTCAGGTCCATCCCGGATTGCGTCACACGCATCGATCCCTTGCACACATTGCACTGGAAAGCAGGTCACGCCCAGCCTACGGTGAGCGGGGCGGCCGATCCGGCCCCCTTCAGGGCGGCCTGACCGCCCGAGCAGCACCCACCCCACACCGACCGACTCCAGGAGGAGCCGTGCTCCGCCATGCCCAGAAACCGTCCCGGGCCGCAGCCGCCCCCGTCCTCACCCGCCCCGCCCTGCTCGTCCTGTGCGCCTGTGTGCTCGTCGCCCAGGGCATGGTCGCCGCCGTGAACCTGCTGATCCCGCAGCTCGCCGCCTCCACCCTGCTCCCCACCCCCGACCAACTGCTGTGGGCGGTGGACGCGTACGTCATCGTCTTCGCGGCGCTGCTGATCCCGGCGGGGGCCCTCGGCGACCGCCACGGCCGCAAGGGAGCCCTGCTCGCCGGGCTCGGCCTGTTCGCCGCGGGCGGGGCGCTGAGCGCGCTCGCGGGGGATCCGGCCGTACTGATCGCCGGGCGCGGTCTGTGCGGGGCCGGCGCGGCGCTGATCATGCCGGCCACCATGTCCGTCCTGGTGCATCTGAGCCCGCCCGAGCAGCGCGGCCGGGCCCTGGCCACCTGGACGCTGTCCGCGGGCCTCGGGGGCCTGGCGGGCAACGTCGGCGGTGGTCTCGCGGGCGAGTTCCTGACCTGGCGGGCCCTGTTCTGGGCCGTGGTCCCGCTCGCCGCACTGCTCGCGCTCGCGGTGGCCCGCACGGTCCCCCGCACGCCCTCCCGTCCGGACGCGTCCGTCGACCCCGTCGGGGCGCTGCTGCTGGCCGGGGCCCTGTTCGGGGTGGTCTACGGGATCATCGAGGGGCCCGGGCACGGGTGGGCGTCGACGCGGGTCCTGTCGGCGTTCGGTGCGGGGGCGGGTCTGCTGGCGGCCTTCACCGGGCACGCGTTGCGCGGCGCGCACCCGCTGCTGGATCCGCGGATCTTCGCCTCACGGAAGCTGCGGGCCGGGACGCTGGGGATCGGGGCGGCGTTCTTCGGGCTGTTCGCGCTGTTCTTCGTGAACGCCCAGTACCTCCAGTACGCGAAGGGCTTCTCCCCCGCGGTCACCGGCCTGGCGATCGTCCCGCTGACCGTGGGCATGGCTCTGGTCCCCCGGCTGGGTGCGCGGCTCCAGGAGCGCACCGGGCCCCGGCTGCCGGTCGGCGTCGGGTTGGGCCTGATCGGGGCGGGGCTGCTGCTGGTGTCCACCGCCGACGCGGACACCCCGTACGCCGTGTACGCGCTCCACCTGCTGGTGCTGTCGGTCGGTACGGGGCTGTGCGCGCCCTCGCTGACCCTGACGGTGGTCGCGGAGCTGCCCGCGCACCAGGCGGGGCTGGGGTCCGGTCTGAACACGGCGGCCCGGGAGATCGGCGCGGCCCTGGGCGTGGCGGTGGTGGGCACGGTGTTGGCCTCCCGCTTCCACGGCGATCCGCGCGACCCCGCGCAGGTGGTCGCCTTCACCGAGGCCATGGGCGTCGCCCTGCGGACCGTGTCCGTGGTCCTGCTGGTGGCGGCGGTCGCGGTGGTGGCCGGGTACCGGGAGCGGACGCGCGGATGACCCCGCCGACGGGTGTGCGGGGGCGCGGGCGCGGGCGCATGCTGACTGTGTGACGGCCGGACCGGACAGTGGCACCCCCGCCACCGACGCCACGGCCCGGGTGCTCGCGCGGGCGGCCGTGAAGGCCATGGAGGCCGTCGGTGGGTACGCGGGTGGTGTCTACCTGCGCTCCGGTACGGAGGGCAGGCTGCGCATGGCGGCGGTCAGCGGAATGCCCGTGCAGTTGTTCCGGCCGTGGTGGCGGATGCACATGAACCGGCCGTACCCGGTCGCGGAGGCCTACCGGTCCGGGCAGGCCGTCCACCTGTCCGACGCCGAGTCGGCCATGCGGCGCTTCCCCCAACTGATGGCCGGGCTGCCGTACCCCTTCGCCTCGCTGTACGAGCCGGTGACCACCGGCGACGGCGAGCGGTTCGGGGTGTTGCTGGTGTTGCGCCCGGCGACCCCCGGCGTGCCGGTCGACGCCGCCGACCGGAGGCGACTGCGGCAGACCGCGGACCGGCTCGCGACGGAACTGGCCGCGCTCGCGGCGACCGGGGCACGGGTGGTGTGGGACGACGATCCCGTGTCCGTGCCGGGGCCCTCGGCGACCGGCGGCGCCCGGGAGGCCCTGGACCGGCTCACCCAGGCGGTGCTCTCGACGGACCGGCAGGGCCGGATCGTCACCTTCAACCCGGCCGCCCGGACCCTGCTCGGCATCGACGACGCCTCGTACGGGAAGGTGCTGTGGGAGGCCCTCCCCTGGCTCGGGCATCCGGCGTACGAGGACCACTTCCGGGCCGTGTTCCTGGCCTCGGACCCCGTGTACTTCCCGGCACGGCGCGGCCCCCATCCGTCCGGGGAGTGGCTCGCGGTCGGACTCCATCCCGGGGTCGGCGGGGTGACCGTGACGATCGGCGCCGCGGAACCGCCGGCCTACGCGCCCGGGTCCGTACAGCACCCCGGCGCCGGCCTGGCCGGCTCTCCCGCCGACCGGGCGTCCGCGCTGTACCGGCCGGTCGCCCTGGCCATCGCGCTGACCGAGGCGATGACGGCCCGACAGGTCTCGGCGGTGGTCACCGAGGAGTTGCTGCCGGCCTTCGGCGGGCGCCAGTTGGCGATCTACCTGCTCAACGAACGTCATCTGCACCTGGCGTGGGAGACCGGGTTCCCCCAGGGGTTCCTGGACCGGTTCGACGGGGTCGGGCTGGACGTGCGCCTGCCGGGTGTGGAGACGCTGACCACGGGTCGGCCGATGTTCTTCGAGTCCATGCAGCATCTCGCGGCCGCGTATCCGGGGATCCCGCTGGACGCCGACGTGGGCGCCCGAGCCTTCCTCCCCCTGATCGCCTCCGGTCGGCCGGTGGGCTCCTGCATCCTCGGCTTCGACGTGCCGCGCGGTTTCAGCCCGGAGGAGCGCACGGTGCTCACGGCACTGGCCGGGTTGATCGCCCAGGCCCTGGAGCGGGCCCGGCGCTACGACAGCGAGACGACCCTGGCGCGCGGACTCCAGGCGGCCCTGCTGCCGCACCGGCTGCCGGTGCGCGACCACGTGGTGACGGTCGGCCGGTACCTGCCCGGCACCGCGGGCATGGACGTCGGCGGCGACTGGTACGACGTCGTCGAGACGGGCCCCGACATGCTGGCCCTGGTCATCGGCGACGTACAGGGCCACGGGGTGGCCGCCGCCGCGACCATGGGCCAACTGCGCAGCGCCGTACGGGCCTTCGCATTGAGCGGCAATGACCCCGAACAGGTGATGCGGGGCACCAACCGGCTGCTGATCGACCTCGACCCGGGCCAGTTCGCCAGTTGCTGTTACGTGTTGATCGACCTGGTCTCGGGTCGGGCCCGCGCCGTCCGGGCGGGCCACCCGCAGCCGCTGCTGCGCGAACCCGACGGCCACACGTCGGTGTTGGACCTGCCGGGCGGGGTGGTGCTCGGCGTCGACGCGGACGCCGGCTATCCGGTGACGGAACTGCGGCTCGCGGCGGGCTCGGTACTGGCCCTGTACACCGACGGGCTGGTGGAGAGGCCCGGCGTCGACATCGACGTGGGCGTGGAGCGGCTGCGGCTCGCGCTGGCCGGCGGCCGTCCGGCCCCGCTGACCGACATGGCCGACCGGCTGGTCCACGAGGTCGGGAACACCGACGACCGGCCCGACGACATCGCCCTGCTGCTGGCGTCCCGCACGGAGCCGCCCCGCTAGGCCGGCTCTTTCGGATCTTGTGGGTCAGGAAAGATCCGGAAGAGCCGGCCCGGTGCTGTGACCGGGGCTCAGGTGCGCAGAGGTCCGGTTGCCGCGAGGGTGAAGGAGTGCCCGGCCGGGTCGCTGAAGAGCCGGGCGTCGCGCGGGCCGTCCTCCACGTCCACGTCCAGGGGCCGGGCTCCGAGCGACACCGCCTCCCGCTCGGCCTCGTCCAGGTCCTCGGCGGCGACCTGGATCCGCAGGTGTGCCTGTTGGGAGTCCTCGGGGCGCGGCCAACTCGGCGGCGCGTGACCGAGGTCCCTGCGGATGGCCAGGTGCACGCCGGGACCGCCGACGACCTCGACCATGTCCAGGCCCGCCCCGGCCCGCACCTCGGCGCCGAGGAGATCGGCGTAGAAGTGCGCCAGGCCTTCCGGCTCGGCGCAGTCCAGTACGAGAACGCTCGTCTTCTTGACCGTCATGGACCGCGCTTACCCGCAGTAGCCTCCCGTACGCGGGGCCAGGCCGGCCGTTCTGGTCCCGGATCGGCAAAGCGGAGGAAAAGTCGCGACGATCATCCTGCGGTTCCCGCACCGCTCGTTCGTTCAACGTTTACGCGGCCTTAACACCGTATCCGAGGCATGGAGCGGGCGCGTGACGATGGAATCCGCAGGTGAACAGCTCTTGACCTGCGGATCTCGCAGGGATTGCATGACGGCCCGGGAGCCACCGAACACCTTGCTCACCACCGCCTCGGAGGCGATACCGCTCCCGCGCTCACTCACCGCATCTGCCGATCGGAACACCGCACCGATGTCTGACACGATCAGCGCACCCCAGGCCCTCGCCCCCGCCACCGGGCCCGTCCCCCAGAAGCTCAAGCGTTCCATCGGCGTCGTCGGCGGAACCCTGCTCACCCTCTCGTGCGTGACGCCCGCCTCGACGCTCTTCGTCGTCGTGCCCGACCTGTTCGCCGACCTCGGCACCCGGGCCGCCCTGACCATCGCCATCGGCTCGCTGCTCTGCGTCGGCGTGGCGTTCTGCTATTCGGAGCTGGGCACCCTCATCCCCAGCGCCGGCGGCGAGTACGCGATGGTGTCCACTCTCGCGGGCCGGCTCGCCGGGTGGCTCGTGTTCGTGTTGTCCCTGCTCGTGGTGATGATCGTGCCGCCCGTGATCGCGATGGGGACGGCCGACTACCTCGCCCCGGTGATCGACGTGCCAGCGCCGGTCGCGGGCGCCGGAGTGATGCTGCTCGCCACCCTCGCCGGGCTGCTCGACCTCCGGGCCAACGCCTGGATCACCGGCATCTTCCTGGTCCTCGAAGTGATCGCCGCCGCACTGGTGGCCGTACTCGGCTTCGCCCACAGCGAGCGCGGCGCCGACGTGCTGGTGCACGGCGCCGTCGCCACCGACAACGGGGGCACCTCCCCGGTCACCGCGATGATGGTGGTCTCGGGGCTGGCCATCGCCCTGTTCATCACCCAGGGCTTCTCCACGGCCGTCTACCTGTCGGAGGAGTTGGAGAACCCCCGCCGCAACGTCCCGCGGACCGTGCTCGCCACCCTCGCCATCTCCACCGCCGTCATCCTGGTCCCGGTCATCGCCATCACCATGGGCGCCCCCGACCTGGCCGTGCTGACCTCCGGGGACATCGGCTCGATGGTCACCGCCTGGTCCAACTCGGCCGTCGGCACCTTCGTGAGCCTGTGCGTCGCCCTCGCCATCGTCAACGCGGGCATCGTGATGGTCATCCAGAACTCCCGGGTGCTCTTCGCCTCCGCCCGCGACAAGGCCTGGCCCGAGCCGGTCAACAACGCCCTGTCGCGACTCGGCCGCTTCGGCTCCCCGTGGGTCGCCACGCTGCTGGTCGGCGTTCCGGGCGCGGCCATGTGCTTCGTCAACCTCGACACCCTCTACGGGGTCACCGGCGTCTCGGTCACCGGCATGTACCTGCTGGTCGCGGTCGCCGCGCTGTACAGCCGCCGCGGGACGCACGGGGCGTCGGCGGCCTGGCGGATGCCCCTGTGGCCGGCCGTACCGGTGGTGCTGATCGCCGTGTTCGCGTACATCCTGACGCAGCAGGAGACGCAGTACCTGCTGTGGACGGGCGGCATCACCGCCGTCGCCACCCTGTACTGGGCGCTGTACCTGCGCCCGCGCCAGAACAGCCGTTGGCTGGTCAGCATCCCGGACGACGGCGAGGAGGCCGCCGTCTGAGGGCGACGCCACCGCCGCCCGCGCACCTCACGACGAAGCCGACCCGAAGCCGACCCCGCGCACGCGCCGGGTCGGCTTCGTCGTACCCACATTGCGGGCGTGTTGCGAGCGGCGTGGAGCGCCGGCGCGAACGCGCCGGGGTGTCTATGCTCCGCGGCATGGCCGTCACCCCGCGCGTTCTGCCGCGCCCCTGTTGTCGTCGCTGACGCCTGCCCGCACGCCTGCCCGTACACCCGCCCCCGCCGCGCCGTCGCGCGTGCCCAGGGGCACCGGCACCCGTTCCGGTACCTCCGTGCCGGTTCCGTTTCCCGCGCCGTTCCCTTCCGAGGAGCACGTCCGCCATGAGCACGCCCCAGACCCTCGCCGTCACCGTCGACCAGGTCCATGCCCGCCCCGAGGAGTTCACCGTCGTCGACGTCCGCACGCCGGGCGAGTACGACTCCGGTCACCTGCCGGGCGCCGTCAACATCCCGCTCGACCGGATCACGGACTCCCTGCCCGAACTGCGGAAGGCCGCCGAACACGCCGAGGGAACCGGCGGGGCGCTGCTGCTGGTCTGCGCCTCCGGAGCCCGGTCGCGGAACGCGGCCCGCGCCCTGGCCGATCACGGCGTCACCGCCGCCGGTCTGACCGGCGGGACCGGAGCCTGGTCCGCCGGCGGGTACGCCCTGGAGTACCCCGCCGAGGGCCGTCGGGCCGTATGGGCCATGGAGCGGCAGGTGCGGATCTCCGCCGGCACGCTCGTCCTGCTGGGGCTGGCCCTCGGCACCTTCACGCACCCGGCGTTCCTGCTCCTGAGCGCCGCGGTGGCGGGTGGGCTCGTGTTCTCCGCGCTGACCGACACCTGCGCGATGGCGTCGGTGCTGGGAAGGCTGCCGTTCAACCGCCGCCGGTGACCCGCGCCGTTCAACCGACATCGGTGACCCGCGCCGTTCAACCGACGCCGGTGACCCGCGCCGTTCAACCGACGCCGGTACCCCGGTCCGGGCTCCTCGCCCGCGTCCCCGCCCCTCCCTCACCGTCCCACTTCCCGGTACTCCCGCGTCCACGATACGGACCGCGCTTGTCCCGGGTGGTCGAACCCCGACAGGATGCGGCCATGGCCCCCCTTCTCGTCTCGCGTCGTCACGTGGATCTGCTGCGCGTGTCGACCATGCTCTGTCGGGCCGACTCCTCCCGTACGCACGGCTGTTGATCCGCCGCTCCTGACACCGTACGGCTGACCGCGCGCCGCCCGGCACGCCGCGATCCGCGTTCCCCTCCGCCCTCGTGCGGCCCGGCACGCCGCTCTCGCGCCCACCCGGGCGTCCGCGCTCCCTTCGCTTTCGCCCCTGACTCCCTTCTGCCCGTGTACACGTGCCACCGCCGGGCGGTGGCACGTGCCGCGCTGCCCCGACGAGGTTTCACCGTGTCCGAGAACCCCCTTCTGCTCCACTGGTTCCTGCCCACCGGCGGGGACGGCCGCGACCCCGGCGGGGTGACCTCCGTCCAGGGCCGCACCGGAGCGGCCACCCGCCGACCGGCCGACATCCCCTACCTGGCGCAGGTGGCCCGGGCCGCCGAGCAGGCCGGCTTCCACTCGCTCCTGACGCCGGTGGGACTCGGCTGCGCGGATCCCTGGATCCTCACCTCCGCGCTGGCCCAACACACGGACCGGATCGGGTTCCTGGTCGCGTTCCGGGCGGGCCTGGCCGCGCCCACGCTGATCGCGCAACAGGCCGACGCCTTCCGCCGGTTCGCGAACGGTCGGCTCGGCCTGAACCTGGTGACCGGCGGGGACCCCGCCGAACAGCGCTCCTACGGAGACCACTTGGAACACGACGCCCGCTACGCCCGCACCGACGAGGTGATGACGGTGCTCCGGGACCTGCTGGACGGCAAACAGGTGGACCACCACGGGACACACCTGCGGATCGAGGGAGCACGGCTCACGGACCCGGCGACGCGCCACCACGTCCCGCTGTACTTCGGTGGAGCGTCGGCCGCCGCGGAGGACGTCAGCGCCCGCCGGGCCGACGTACAACTGCTCTGGGGCGAACCGCCCGCCGCCGTCGGCGCACGCGTGAGCCGGCTTCGGGAACGGGCCCGCGCCGCCGGTCGCACCCTGCGCTTCGGGCTGCGGCTGCACGTCATCAGCCGGGATTCCACGGCCGAGGCCTGGTCGGAGGCCGACCGGATTCTCGCCGGGCTGGACCCGGAGGCCGTCCGGGCGAGTCAGGAACGGTTCGCGACCATGGACTCCGTCGGGCAGGCCCGCATGACGGCGCTGCACGGCGGGGTCACGGACGCGGCGCGACTGACCGTCTCGCCGAACCTGTGGGCGGGCATCGGCCTGGTCCGCGAGGGCGCCGGCACCGCACTGGTCGGCTCGCACGACGAGGTGGCCGCCCGGCTCGCCGAGTACCGGGCCCTGGGAATCGACGAGTTCATTCTGTCCGGGTACCCCCACCTGGAGGAGGCCTTCCGGGTCGGCGAAGAGGTGGCGCCGCGGCTGCGTGCCCTGACCGGGACGGCGGTCTCCACGTGAGTACCCTGCTGACCGCCGCGACCACCCGGCCCCCCTCCCCCGACGCGGACCCGACCATCGCCGCCGGGCGCCGGCACCGGCTCCGCGAGGCATCGCGCCGCGGCGCCCTGCGGCTCGTGTCGCTGATCGTGCTGATCGGGGTCTGGCAGGCGGTGGTCGCCGCCGAGGTGTGGCCCCGGGTGCTCGTCCCCTCGCCCGGCGACGTGTGGCGGCAGTTCGTGCTCGCCTCCACCACGCACGACGGGGTGCGCGGTTACGGCGGCCACCTCCTGATCGAGCACCTCGGGGTGAGCCTGGGGCGGATCGGTACGGGCGCCGGGTACGCCGTGCTGGTCGGGGTGCCGCTCGGGCTGCTGATCGGCGTGGTCCGGCCGCTGGCCGTCGTACTGGAACCGGTCGTGACGTTCCTGCGGACCCTGCCCCCGCTCGCGTACCTGTCGCTGCTCGTCATCTGGTTCGGCATCGACGAAGCCCCGAAGATCTGGCTGCTGGTGATCGCCGCACTGCCGCCGATCGCCGCCGCGACGGCCGCGGCCGTTCGCACCGTGCCCGATCAACTCGTCGAGGCGGCCCGCGCCTTGGGCTCGGGTCCGGCGCACCTGCTGCTGTCGGTGCGTCTTCCCGCCGCGCTGCCCGAGATCCTCACCGGCATCCGGATCGCGGTGGGTGTGGCGTACACCTCCGTCGTCGCGGCGGAGACCATCAACGGGACTCCGGGCATCGGCGGCATGATCCGCGACGCGCAGCGCTACAACCAGACCGCGTTGGTGATCGCGGGCATCCTGGCCATCGGGCTGTCCGGGATCGTGCTGGACGCCCTGTTGCGCGGAGTCGAGCGGGCCGGTGTGCCCTGGCGCGGCCGCACCTGAGTGGCCCGCACCGCCCACGGACACCACACCTCACCACACCTCACCACACCTCACCTCGCTTCACCTCGCTTCACCTCGCTTCACCCCGCCCCACACCGCACCACTCGTACAGACCACCACTCACACCACTCACACCACTCACACCGGAGCAGCACAGCCATGACCGGATTCCTCTCGCGCCGTACGTTCCTGCTGGCCGCCGCGGTCACCCTGACCGCCGCCGGCGCCACCGCCTGCGGGGGCGACGGCGCGAACTCGGACGGTGCGGGGCGCACCACCGTACGGATCGCCTACCAGTCGATACCCAACGCCGACCTCGTCGTGAAGAACCAGCGGCTGCTGGAGAAGGCCCTCCCCGCGGCCGACGTGAAATGGGTGAAGTTCGAATCGGGGGGTGATGTCAACACCGCTGTCCTCGCGGGGGCCGTGGACCTCGGCCTGGCCGGCTCCAGCCCGGTCACCAAGGGGTTGTCGGCGCCGCTGAACATCCCGTACAAGGTGGTGTGGATCCACGACCTGATCGGCGACAACGAGGCCCTCGTCGCCAAGCCCGGCATCGGCTCGGTGAAGGACCTGGTCGGAAAGAAGGTCGCCACCCCCTACGGCTCCACCTCGCACTACTCCCTGCTCGCCGCGCTGACCGCCGCCGGGGTCGAACCGTCGTCCGTGAAGACCGTCGACCTCCAGCCCCAGGACACCCTGGCGGCGTGGAAGCGCGGGGACGTCGACGCCGCGTACGTGTGGACGCCCACGCTCGGCGAACTGGCCAAGGACGGGAAGGTGTTGATCACCAGCCGACAGGTCGCACAACAGGGCAAGCCGACGGCCGACCTCGGGGTGGTGACCGACGACTTCGCCGCCAGGCACCCCGAGGTGGTGACCGCCTGGCTGAAGGCCCAGGACCAGGCGGTCGCCCAGGCGCGCACCGCACCCGACCAGGCGGCCAGGTCGATCGGCGCGGAACTCGGCCTGCCGGCGGACGAGGCGAAGCGCCAGTTGTCGGAACTGGTGCTGCTGAGCGCGAAGGAGCAGACCGGGCCCGAGTACCTGGGCACGCCCGGCGCCCCCGGCAAGCTGGCCGGCCATCTGCACGACGCCGCGGTGTTCCTGAAGGGGCAGAAGGCGGTGGACGCGGTCCCGGACCAGGCCGTGTTCGGGCGGGCGCTCGCGGTGGAGGAGCTCGGCCGTGCCGCGAACTGACGCCTTCCCGGCGCCCGGGGCCGTGGAACCGGCCGTGGAACTGGCCGGGGTGTCGGTCCGCTACGGTCCGGCGAAGCAGCGGGTCACGGCGGTCGAGGGGGTGGACCTGCGGATCCACGCGGGCGAGTTCGTCGTCCTGGTGGGGCCCTCCGGCTGTGGCAAGACGACCCTGCTGCGGGTCGCCGCCGGATTCGAGCGCCCGGCGACGGGAACGGCCCTGGTCCGGGGCGGGACCCCGGAGCCCGGCCGGGGCGCGGGGGTGGTGTTCCAGCAGCCTCGGCTGTTCCCGTGGCGCACCGTCGGCGGGAACCTCGGCTTCGCCCTGGCCCGGCACGGGGTCCCGCGCGCGGAGCGGCCCGCCCGAATCGCGGAGCTGCTGGAGCGGGTGGGGCTGCCGGGCCTGGCGGCGCGGCGTACGTGGGAGCTGTCGGGCGGCCAACAGCAGCGGGTGGCGATCGCCCGGGCGCTGGCGGCGGAGCCGGAGCTGTTGCTGATGGACGAGCCGTTCGCCGCGTTGGACGCGCTGACCCGGGAACGGCTCCAGGAGGAGGTGCGCACGCTGGCGGCCCGCCTCGGGACCACGGTGCTGTTCGTGACCCACTCGGCCGAGGAGGCCGTCCTGCTGGGCTCCCGCGTCCTGGTGATGGCCGCGAACCCGGGCAGGGTGGTGGCGGAGCTCCCGGTCCCGCTCGACCGCGCCGCGACCACGGACGTCGCCGCGTTGCGCTCCTCCCCGGAGTTCGCCCACCTGCGCGGCCGGCTCACGGAGGCCATGCGTCGACCGTGACCGACCCCGGCGGTCGGGCGGGCGGGGGCAGCGGCCTCACCGACCACCCGACCGCATCCCGCCCAGGCCCCTCCCCGCGTCGCGCGGCGACCACCGCTCCGTGACGCGCGTCGTACCGCCCGTCCTCCCGGTCAGTCCGACGCGGGGTCGCGGCTCAGGGTGAGTGCGGTGTTCACCAGGCCGACGTGGCTGAACGCCTGCGGGAAGTTGCCCAGTTGGCGGCCGGCGACGGGGTCGTACTCCTCCGCGAGCAGACCCACGTCGTTGCGCACGGACAGCAGCATCTCGAAGAGTTGCCGCGCCTCCTTGCCCCGGCCGGTCATGTGCAGGGCGTCGGCCAGCCAGAACGAGCAGGCCAGGAAGGCCCCTTCGTCGCCGGGCAGACCGTCCACGGAGGGGCCCTCGGTGCTGTAGCGGCGGACCAGGCCGCTGCGGCCGAGTTCCTCGCGGACGGCGTCGACGGTACCGATCACGCGCGGGTCGTCGGGAGGCAGGAATCCCACGCGGGGGATCAGCAGGGTCGCGGCGTCCAGTTCTCGCGAACCGTAGTACTGGGTGAAGGTGTTGCGCTCCGGGTCGAAGGCTTTCTCGCACACGTCGGCGTGCACGTCGTCCCTTATGGCCCGCCAGCGTTCCAGGTCGCCCGGCATCGACGGATCCGCCTCCAGGGTCCGCACCGCCCGGTCGGCGGCCACCCAGGCCATCACCTTGGAGTGCGTGAAGTGACGGCGCGGACCGCGCACTTCCCACAGCCCCTCGTCCGGCCGGCGCCAGTTGCGTTCCAGGAAGTCGAGCAGCGCGAGTTGGATCTGCCAGGCGTGCGCCTCGCTGGCCAGCCCGGTGGAGCGGGCCAGGTACAGGGAGTCGATGACCTCGCCGTACACGTCGAGCTGGAGCTGGTCGACGGCGGCGTTGCCGACGCGGACGGGGGCGGACTCCGCGTACCCGCGCAGCCACGGCAGGTCGAACTCCGGGATCCGCCGCTCGCCCGCGATCCCGTACATGATCTGCAGATCGGCGGGGTCGCCGGCGACCGCCCGCAGCAGCCACCTGCGCCACTCGCGGGCCTCGTCCTTGAAACCGGTCGCGATGAGGGAGCCGAGCGTGAGGGTGGAGTCGCGCAGCCAGCAGTAACGGTAGTCCCAGTTGCGGACGCCGCCGAGCTCCTCGGGCAGGGAGGTGGTGGCGGCGGCGACGATCCCGCCCGTGGGGGCGTACGTGAGGGCCTTGAGGGTGATCAGCGAGCGGATCACGGCCTCCTTGTAGGGGCCGTCGTAGGTGCACTGGGAGGCCCACTGCGCCCAGTCGACGAGCGCGTGTTCCAGCGCCTGGTACGGGTCGACCTGCTCGGGGCGCGGCTCGTGTGACGGGTGCCAGGTCAGGACGAAGGCGACCTTCTCCCCGGCGGAGACGGTGAACTCCGAAAGGGTGGTGTTCTGCTCGCCCCAGGTCCGCACGGGCGGCTCGCTGCGGAACCAGACGGAGTCGGGGCCGGCGACGGCGACCCGGTCGCCCGCGGAGCGTCGGACCCAGGGGACGACGTGGCCGTAGTCGAAGCGCAGGCGCAGGGTGCTGCGCACGGTGACCTCACCGGACAGGCATTCGACGATCCGCATCACGTCCGGCGCGGTGTCGCGCTGCGGCATGAAGTCGATGACCTTGATCGTGCCGTCCTCGGTCTCCCAGAGGGACTCCAGGACCAACGAACCGTCGATGTATGCCCGGCGTGTGCACCGTTCCCCGTCGGCGGCGCCCTCCGGGGCGATGCGCCAGTGGCCGTTGTCCTTCTCGCCGAGGAGGGCGGCGAAGCAGGCGGCCGAGTCGAAGCGCGGCAGGCACAGCCAGTCGATGGACCCGTCTCGGCCGACCAGCCCACTGGTCATCAGGTCGCCGATGAGTGCGTAGTCTTCGATGGGTTGTGTCATTTGTGCGCTCTTCCCCCGAATACCCGGGGCCAATCAGACCGGCCCCGGGACACCCTCTTGCGCGCGGGTTTTCGGTGGGTTTCGCCGCGGCCGGGCGGCCGGAGGCGTCCCGGTCACAGCACTGGTGCCGTGACCGGGAAGGTTTACCGGGTCGCGTCGTCCGGTGCCGTGCATCGCACGGCGGAGAGGCTCCCGAGCACTGGACGTACTCGGGTGCCTCGACAACGCGGCGAGGTGCGGTGCCGGGCGGCGCGGGTCAGGCAAGATCCGCGCGGGTCAGGCAAGATCCGAAAGAGACGGCCTAGCCGCGCACCAGCAGCAACACCGCGCCGAGCACCACGCCGAGGGCGAGGGCGAGCGCGCCGTGGGCCGCGCGGTTCTCGCGCAGGACGGGGACGAAGCGGTCGGCCGCGTACCGGCCGGGGCCGGTCAGGGCGAGGGCGGCGGCGCCGGCGGTCAGGAGCAGTTCGTACTCGATGCCTTCCGGGGCGAAGAACGAGCCGACGCCGTGAACGGCGAGCGCGTTGATCATGGTGCCGACGAGGGCGGCGCCGGCGAGCGGGGTGAACAGGCCGGCGGCGAGGCCGAGGCCGCCGAGGGTCTCGGTGAGTCCGGCCAGGACGGCCATGGCGTCACCCGCCGGGTAGCCGCTCGCCGTGAAGAACTGGCCGGTGCCGCTGACGCCGCCCCCGCCGAACCAGCCGAACAGCTTCTGGCTTCCGTGGGCGGCCATGGTGAGGCCGAGGACGACGCGCAGGAGCAGCAGGCCGGCGTCCAGGCCGGTGGTGGTGAGGGGGCGGGGGGCGGCCGGTGCGGCGGCCGGAGCCTTCGTCGTGGTGGCGGAGGCGCTGGTCATGGGGGTTCCTTCCGGTCGAGCCGGCCCGAGTCGGTAGTTCAAATTCGAACCGGCGATCCCGACCCTAACCATTGATTCAAATTGGAACAACCCGCTGTATCCTGTGACCATGGCTGAGACGAGATGGCTGGACGACCGCGAGATGCGGGCCTGGAACGGCTTCCTGGCCGCCTCCGCCCTGGTGAACCGGCGCCTCGACCAACAGCTCAAGGACGACTCCGGACTCTCGCACCCCCAGTACGAGATCCTCGTCCGGCTGGCGGCGGCGCCCGATCGCGAGCTGCGCATGACCGAGCTCGCCAACGGACTGATCAACTCCAAGAGCGGGCTGACCTACCAGGTCACCCAGATGGAGAAGGCCGGACTGGTCCGCCGCCGCAGCTGCCCCTCCGACGTGCGCGGGGTCTTCGCCGTCCTCACCGACGCGGGCAGCGCCCGGTTGGACGCGGCGGCGCCGGGCCACGTGGCCGCCGTCCGGGAGGCCCTCATCGACGTGCTCACGCCCGACCAGCTCGACACCCTCGCCGCCGGTCTCGGCGAGGTCACCCGCCGGCTGCGGGAACAGGGAGCCTGAGGTACGACCGCCCGAGAAGCGGCGCGCGACCGGCAGCGGGCCCGGGAACGGGCCGCCCGAGGGTTCCCGCCCCCACGGGGTATAGGAGTGGCATGGACGGAAAAGTCTGGCTCACCATCGCCGTGATCGTCGCCGTCGGGCTGGCGGCCCTGGCCGCCGTACTGCTCGTACGGGTGTTCAAGGCGCGGAAGCTGCTGGTCGACGCGGGGATCCCGCTGCGGGACAAGGCCCTGTTCTGGGTGGCCGTGGCCTACACGATCTCGCCCGTGGACCTGATCCCGGACCCCGTGTACCTCGACGACATCGGGGTGCTCCTGCTGGCCCTGCGCTCCCTGCAGGCGGCGGCGACCGCGGCCCGCGGCGCCGGCAAGGCGCCGGACCGCGCCCTGCCCTGAGCCGACCGCCACCGCACCACCCCTTGAACGGGCCGCCCACCGCTCCGTCCCCCGCACCGCGTCGCGTTCCTCCGCCGACTCCCGCCGACGCCCGCCCGCGCCGCACCACCTGCCGCCCCACTCACGTGCCGCCCCAGGCGCCACCTGTGCACCGGCGAATGAAACGATGGCCGGTGCGCAGGCGCGCCGGGCCGAACGCCCCGCGCCCCGGGGCCGAGAGTCGGGCCCGGCAGGACAGGAAGCGGCATCCATGAAACCTCTCGGCCCCGGCGACCCGATCCGACTCGGCCCCTACCGCGTCATCGGCGTCCTCGGCGAAGGCGGTATGGGCAAGGTCTACTTCGGCCGTGACCACACCGGCGCCACCGCCGCCGTGAAGGTGCTGCTGCCCGAACTGACGCACGACCAGAACCTCGTCCAGCGCTTCCTGCGCGAGGCGCACACCGCGCGGGCGGTCACCGGCGCCGGTGTCGCCCGGGTCCTCGGCGCCGAGAGCGAGGGCAACCGCCCCTGGATCGCGACCGAGTTCCTCTCCGGTCCCACCCTGGACGAGGCGGTACGCGCGTACGGCCCGTTCGACACCGACGGGGTGCGCGCGCTGGCGGCCTCGCTGGCCGACACCCTGCGCGACATCCACGCGGCGGGGCTGGTCCACCGCGACCTGAAGCCGGCCAACATCGTGCTCACCTCGACCGGGCCGCGGGTCATCGACTTCGGTATCGCCCGGCCCGAGCACGGACTGACCCTCACCACCACGGGTCAGGTGCCCGTCACCCCCGGGTACGGCGCCCCCGAGCAGGTCCTGGGGCAGCGCGTGGGTCCGGCGGCGGACGTCTTCTCGCTGGGCGCGGTCCTCGTGTACGCCTCCACCGGGCAACGCGCCTTCGACGGGACGCACGTGGCCGCCGTGCAGTACGAGGTGGTCCACGGGGAAGCCCGCCTGTCCACCGTGCCCGAGGAACTGCGCGCGCTGATCACCCCCTGCCTCGCCAAGGACCCGGGACCGCGCCCCACGCCCGAGCAGATCGCCGGAGCGTTCGCGCCCCCGCGCGGGGCGGACCGGTCCTGGCGCAAGGGTCCGCTCGCCGCCGACATCGCCCGCCGGCAGGCGGAGGCGGAACGCCAGGCCGCACCGGAGGGGGTCACGGTCACCGTCGGGCCCTCGCGGCGCCGGTTCCTGCGCACCTCCCTCGGCGCGGGCGGGTTGCTGGCCGTGTCGGGCGGCGGCGCCGGCGTCTGGTGGTCGATGCGCGAGGAGACCCCGAAGGGACCGCCACAGAGCGGGATCGCCCACCCGGCGGCCCTGTTGGACCGCCCCGCCAAGACGCCGGGCCACGCGCCCGAGCCGCTGTGGGGCCCCCTGCCCGTGGCGGCGGCGCCGGCGGACGGTGTGCCGACCACACCGCTGCCCCTGGTCGACGTGGTGATGTTCGCGGGCAAGGACGGCGGCCTGGTCGCCCACCTCGCCAAGACCGGCGAGGAGAAGTGGCGACTGCCGGACATCTCCGCGGAGGCCGGCGTCCTGGCCATGACGGAGCGTCTGTTCCTCGCGGCGGACGCGGGCGGCACGCTGCGCGCCCACAACGCCTCCACCAGCGCGCTGGACTGGTCGCTCCCCGCGGCCGAGGCCGCCCGCCTCCTCGCGTTCGACGGCGAGGCCGTGTACGTGATGACCAAGGACAACCGACTGCGGGCGATCAACACCGGGCTCCAGACCGTCCGCTGGACCGTGCCGATCCCGACCCTCGCCCTGCTCGGGTCCGGCCCCAAGGCCGCCGCCACCGGCAACAAGCTCGTCCTGACCGGCGCCGACGGGAGCGCGTGGACCTTCGAGTGCTACTGGGGAAACGTCACCTGGGAAGCCAAGGGCCGGGCGAGCGGCGCCGTCGAACCGCTCATCGTCACCCACAAGGGAGAGGAGACCACGACGAGGTCCGTCTTCCTGGGCGGACTCACCCTGTCGGCCCATGACCTCGACAGCGGCCTGGAGAGGTGGTCCGACGCCTCGGCCGCGGCCCCCGTCGACGGCGCCGGCGCCTGGGGACCGCTGGTGAGCGACGGCGACGCCCTGCTCGGCGTGAAGGACGACACCCTGGTCAGGCTCGGCTCCGACAGAATGCTGGTCCTGGGGTACGGCGCGGTCGGACCCGGTCCGCTGCCGCACGTCCGCCCCGTGGTCCAGGGGCGGACCGTGTGGGTGGTTCTGGCGGAGGGGAAGGGCGTCGCCGCGCACTCGACCACCGACGGCTCCCGCTTCTGGACCTGGTCCACCGACTCGCACGGGCCCTGGGCGATGTCCGGCGCCGAGAACCGCGTCTTCCTCGTCAACGACGGGAAGATCACGGCCATGCCCTCCGTCGGATGACCCGCGGGCCCGACGTCCCGCCCCACCCGGCTCCCCCGCTCCCTCGACCACCGCTTAGGCTCGGTGGGCCATCAGCCGAACCCGGGGGACCTCGCGCATGGAACGCCTACGTCAGGACGACCCTTCACGCATCGGGCCGTACGTGATCCTGGCGCGCCTGGACGCCGAATCCGCGGAACGCGGCGTGCCCGAGCGCCGGTTCATCGCCCGTACCGCGGACGGCCGCCGAACCGTCCTCCTGTGTCTGCCGCGGGTCGGCGCCGACCCGTCCCGGTGGGCGATCGAGGCCGAGGGAGCGCGGCGGCTCGACGTGCCGCGCCTGCTCCCCGTCGCGGAAGTCGACGGCACGGCCGGATTCCCCTGGTCCAGCACTCCCTACACGCCCGTGCTGCCCCTCCCGGCCGCGCTCGCCGCGTACGGCGGGCCGCTCCCCGAGGACCTCGTGCGCCGCTTGGGCGCCGGCCTCGCCGAGGGCCTGGCGGACCTGCACGACCGGGGGTTCACCCACGCCGGGTTGTCGCCGGCGGCCGTCCTGCTCACGGCGGGAGGAGCGCTGTTGGCGTGCTTCGGCGCCGTACGGGCCGCAGCCCCCGACGGGACGCGCCGCTCCGGGCTGCCCGGCCTCGACCCGGGCTGCCTGGCCCTGGAGCAGGCTTCCGGTGGGCGGCCCACGCCGCCGGGGGACGTCTTCGCACTCGGCGCGGTACTGGCCTACGCCTCGACGGGCCACACCGTGCCCGAGCAGAGCGAACTACCCCCGGGGCTGCGGCGGTTGATCGGAAGCTGCCTCGCGTCGGCGCCCGCCGACCGGCCACGGTCGGCTCGGGAAGTGCTGCACGGGCTCACCGGGGACCCGGCCGACGCCTCTCCCGGCGCGCCGGCTCCGGCGACGGCCGCGGCCGGGCCGCTCCCGCTGCCGGGCCGGATCGTCGCCGCGCTCACCGCCCAGTCCGCCGCACTCCTCGCGGCCGAACTGCCGGGCACCACCGAGTCCACCCCTCCCCCGCCGTTCCCGCCGGCCGCCCAGAAGGTGCACTGACCACGATGCCCGCCGCCCCGGCCGACCGTTCCCCCCTCATGCCCCTCACCCACGACGATCCTCCGCACCTCGGCGAACACCAGTTGCTCGCCCGGCTCGGCAGCGGCGGCATGGGCACCGTCTACCTGGCCCGCTCGCCGCGCGGCCGGACGGTCGCGTTGAAGACCGTGCACGCCAGGATCGCCGCCGACACGGCCTTCCGTACCCGTTTCCGACTGGAGGCGGACGCGGCCCGGGTCATGGGCGGCAGGTACGGCGCGGGCGTCTTCGCGGCCGACGCGCTGGCGGCGACGCCCTGGCTGGCCACCGAGTACGTCATCGGCCCGCAGCTCGACGAGGCCGTCCGGCTCGGCGGACCGCTGTCCGAGGCGTGCGTCCGGAGCCTGGGCGCGGACCTCGCCCGGGGGCTCGGCCAGTTGCACCGCTCCGACGTGGTGCACCGGGACCTCAAGCCGTCCAACGTCCTGATCACGGCCGAGGGGCCCAAGGTCATCGACTTCGGCATCGCGCGGGCCCTCGGGGACGAGCGGCTGACGCGCGTCGGCGCGGCGACCGGCACCCCCGCGTTCATGTCCCCGGAGCAGGCGGGCGGATTCGACCACACGCCGGCGGGCGACGTGTTCGCGCTGGCGGGCGTCCTGGTCTTCGCGGCGGCCGGGCACGGCCCGTTCGGCGGCGGTCAGGCCGCGGACCTGCTGTACCGGGTGCGCTACGCGGAACCGGACCTCGGCGGCGTCCCGGAGGGATTGCTGCCGCTGCTCGCCCGCTGCCTGGACAAGGACCCCGCGCGGCGGCCCACGACGGCCGAGCTGGCCCAGTGGCTCGCCCCCGAGGGCGGCCTCTTCGCCGACGGGCTCGCGCCCGCCGTGCTGGCCGACATCGCCCGGCGGGGCGCGGCCGTCTGGGAGGAGCCTCCGGCCCGACTCCCGGCACCCGCCTCGGACTCCGCGACGGAGCCGCCGACCGTGGCGACGGGTGGCGTGTCCCGCCGCGGCCTGCTCGTGTGGGGTGGTGGCGCGGCCGGCGCGGCGGCCCTCGCCGGCGGCGGTCTGTGGGCCTGGCTCGCGCGGGGAGGGTCGCAGAAGGCGGAGCCTCCGTTGCCGGGCGGGCCTTCGGCGCTGTGGGCGAAGGAGGGCCGCAACGACAGCAGCCGTGTGGCGCCGACCCGGGTGGGGGACGTTCTCGTGCTTCCCGGCACATCGGCCGTCTCCGGCATCAACCTGAAGACGGGCAGGTACGACTGGTCCGCGGACGTCGAGCACGAGACCCGGGGCACGGTCGACGGCAAGGCGGCCTACATCCTGCGCATGTCGAAGGACACCGACAAGGCCCTGGCCCTCGTCACCGTCCCGGAGCAGCTCACGGACAAGAAGCCGCCCGTCCTGACGCTCCCCGCGTTCGACGGCGGCGAGGTGAGGAACCAACTGCTGCGCGTGCGGGGTGACATGGCGCTCTTCCACGCGAAGACCCGGCCGGGCGACGGATGGTTCCTGGTGGCCGCGAGCCTGGCGTCCGGCAAGGAACTGTGGCGCGCGCCGGCGCCGGCGCCCGGCGGAACGGACGAGAGGGTCTACCTCGTCGCCGACACGACGAAGCACGGGCTGCTGGTGTGCGGCAAGGCGCAGGCCATGGACGGCCTGACGCTGTCGATGCACGATCCGGCCACCGGCAAGGTGCGTTGGAACAAGACCGTGATCGTCCCGGGCACGCCGCCCCCGCGGTTCACCGTGGACGACGAGCACGTCTACTTCGGCGCCGACGCCCTCCAGGCCCTGCGGCTGACCGACGGGGGCGTGGCGTGGTCCTTCGGCGGGGACCGCGATCTGGGGAACAACGCCCAGGGGCAGCGCCGTTACGGAATCCCCGCGGTCCGCGACGGGGTCGTCTACGCCACGGAGGGCGGTCGCGGGCTCGTCGGCGTGGACGCGCGCACCGGCGCGCAGAGGTGGACGGAGAAGACCCGGAAGGACACCCTCACCCGGGGGGAGGCCGCCCCGGTGGTGAGTTCCGCGTACGTGTACGACATCGACACGATCGGAGTGCGGGCCGTCGAGCTGAGCACGGGACGCCCCGTCTGGCGGTTCACGAGCATGGCCTCGAGCATTCACGGGGACCCGGACGGGTCTCTGCTCTACGCCCTGGGGCAGGGCAAGTCGTTCGCCCTGCCGCTGTCCTAGGCCGTCTCTTCCGGATCTTGCCTGACCCGCAAGATCCGGAAGAGACGGCCCGGTGCCGTGGGGGCCCGGGGGGCCGGGGCCCCCGCGGGGGCGCGGCCCGGGCGCGCGCCCCCGCGCGCGGCGGGGGGTGATGGGGCTCGAGCCGGGGTCGCCGATGTAGAAG